>JAFTFD010000060.1 GCA_017449745.1 Lachnospiraceae bacterium | reverse complement strand
GTGACTGTCCCCGTGACCCACGCGTTACCCTTGAGATTATCGGCGTTTTTTATTATACTTAGGGATATTGTTTTTTTTTCGGAGGAGGCGGCAGCGTGAACGAGACGATCAGGCTGTATGATGATGCACCGTATGAGACGGAATTTGACGCACAGGTCCTGTCTGTGCTGCCTGGCAGCAGGGAAGGCACAGCGGACGTTGTTCTTGACAGGACTTTGTTTTTCCCGGAGGAAGGCGGCCAGACACCTGACTGCGGGACGATGGAGGGAATGACGGTAGAGGATGTGCAGATCAGGAACGGTGTGATCACACACACGGTCCTTACGGGAGACGGGGAGCTCTTTGCGGAGGGCAGTACCGTTCATGGCAGGATCGACTGGGAGCATCGCTTCGGCAATATGCAGAATCACACGGGAGAGCATATTCTCTCGGGACTTCTTCATAATATATATGGTTACGAAAACGTCGGCTTCCGCCTGAGCGACAACACCGTAACACTCGATACCAGTGGACAGCTGGACGATGAGCAGATCCTGGATCTTGAGCGCAGAGCGAACCGCGTGGTGTTTGCGAATGTTCCGGTGATCTGTGAATATCCGGATCCGGCCGCCCTTGCCGCAATGGAATACCGGAGCAAAAAGGACGTCGGCCCTAATGTCAGGGTCGTCACGATAGAAGGCGTGGACCGATGCGCCTGCTGCGCGCCGCACGTGCGCAGGACAGGGGAGGTCGGCCTGATCCGGGTTATCGACGTTCTCCATACCAGGAAAGATATGAGACTGACGATCGTCTGCGGAGAGAGGGCGATTGGCGACCTTCAGAAAAAGGCGCAGCAGCTCAGGGAGATCTCCCACATGACGAATCTGCCGCAGGAGAGAGCGGCGGACGGCGTCCGCCACTTCCAGGAGGAGATTGCAGGACTTAAGGAAAAGATCCGCGCCATGCAGCAGCGTTATGCGGATATGAGACTGCAGGAGATCCTTGCGCAGGCCGGGGACAATGGGCTTAAAGACTGCTGGGTCTTTGAGGACGAGCTGGATCCGGCTGTGCAAAGGCACTTTATGAACCGGCTTCTGGAGCATCCCTTCCGCTATGTCGGTGTTTTCGCCGGTTCCGATACAGACGGCTGGAATTATGTGATAGGTTCCAGATCGCAGGATTCCGGGATCCCGGGAAGGCTCCTTAAAGAGCAGTTCGGGGCAAGAGGGGGCGGAAAGCCCGTCATGATCCAGGGAAGCGTGAAGGCCGCAGAATCAGATCTTATGGCAGCATTCGGGGAGCTGTCTTAAGGAGCAGGTCTGAAGAAACACGGCGGCGGGGGTAAATATGGAAAAGTTCTTATCGGAAGAACAGAAAAAGCGGTATTTCTGGGACTTCCTTACTATTTTTGCGGGCAGCACGATCGTTGCCTTCGGAACACAGTATATCTTTGATCCGGCGGGGCTGGTCACCGGAGGCGTCTCCGGCCTTGCGATCGCCATCAAGTTTCTGACAGGTACGTACACGCCTTATGAGGTGCCGCTGTGGCTGTCAAACCTCGTGCTGAATATTCCGATCTTTCTGTTTGCCCTTAAGACGGACGGCATTCGCAGTATTATAAGGACCGGGATCGGATGGCTGATCATGACCGTGGAACTGTATCTGTTTCCGGTGGTGCATACGCAGCCCCAGAATCTTCTCCTGGTGGCCGTATACGGAGGAATTGCCTACGGACTTGGCACAGGGCTTCTTCTCTCAGCCAGGGCTACGACAGGCGGGACGGATATGCTGGGAAATTCCCTGCATAAATATTTCCGCCAGTACAGCATGGGCAGGATCATTCAGATCCTGGACGGAGCGGTCGTCGTTCTGGGTGCGGTGGTATTCAATCTGGAACATACCCTGTATGCCATCATCAGCGTCTACATTATGGGCAAGGTGACGGACTATGTGCTGGGACGCGGCAAGAGCGCAAAGATCGCGCTGATCATTTCCAATTGCAATGAGCAGATCGCCAGTGATATCCTTGTGGAAATGGACCGCGGAGTGACCGGATTAAAGGGAAAAGGCATGTATTCCGGGGAAGACCGGACGATACTGGTATGCATCTGCAGCAACAAGGACATCGTCCTGATGAAGGAGATCGTCCGCAAGTATGATCCCAAGGCGTTTTTTGTCGTTGGCAGCGTTAATGAGGCCATGGGAGAAGGATTTGTTGAGAGCTGGGTATAATTGCAGGACCGCCATCATGGGCCCTGTTATGGAGCCTTCGCACAAAGTGCCGGGGCAGTTTTGAAAAAAGGAGAAAAAATGACAGACAGGATCGGCTTTGACTCAGAAAAATATCTGGAACTTCAGTCCGCACACATCAAAGAGAGAATCTCCAATTTCGGCAAGCTGTATCTGGAATTCGGGGGCAAGCTCTACGATGATTTCCACGCTTCCCGCGTTCTGCCGGGATTTGCGCCGGATAACAAACTGCGCATGCTGGAACAGCTGCGCGACCAGGCTGAGATAGTGATCGTGATCGGCGCTGATGCAATCGAACAGAATAAGGTCAGAGGAGACCTCGGGATCACATATGACGAGGATGCCCTGCGCCTGAAACAGGTCTTTGAGGACAGAGGTTTTTATGTCAACGGCGTCGTGATCACAAAATATACCGGGCAGTCGGCGGCCGATCATTTCCGCCAGAAGCTGGAAAACCTGGGGATCCGGACCTATCTGCACTATGTGATCGAGGGATATCCTTCCAATATCCCGCTGATCCTCAGCGAAGAAGGATACGGCAAGAATGATTATATAGAGACGACAAGAGACCTTGTGGTCGTCACGGCTCCCGGACCCGGAAGTGGAAAAATGGCGGTGTGTCTCTCCCAGCTCTTCCAGGAGCACACCCGCGGGATCAGGGCGGGATATGCAAAATTCGAGACATTCCCGATCTGGAACCTGCCCTTAAAGCACCCGGTCAACATCGCCTATGAGGCGGCGACGGCGGACCTGAACGATGTGAACATGATCGATCCGTTCCATCTGGAAGCTTATGGCAAGACAACGGTCAATTACAACCGTGATATCGAGATCTTCCCTGTCCTGAACCAGATCTTTGAGGGGATCATGGGCGAGAGCCCGTACAAGTCTCCCACGGATATGGGAGTCAATATGGCAGGATTCGCGATCTGCGACGACGAGGTATGCAAAGAGGCAGCCAGGCAGGAGATCATCCGCAGGTATTTCGCCTCTGCCTGCAGCGTCAAGAAAGGCACTGCGGACAAGAGCGAGCTCTACCAGCAGCAGCTTCTGATGAAACAGGCCGGAACCGTCCCGGAGGACCGCGCGGTCGTGGTAGCGGCGCTTGAAAGACAGGAGAGCCAGGAGGGACATCCGGCAGCTTCGATCCAGATGTCCAACGGGAAGCTCGTGACAGGAGGAACCAGCGAACTGCTCGGCGCCATGGCGGCGTGCCTGATGAATGCGCTCAAGGAATATGCCGGGATCCCGCACGAAGAGCACCTGGTATCCGCAGAGTCCATTATGCCGATCCAGACCCTCAAGACAGAGTATCTCGGCGGACAGAACCCGAGACTCCACACAGATGAGCTTCTGGTCGCCCTCTCGATCAGCGCGACGACGAATCCTCATGCAAGGCTCGCCATGGAACAGCTGCCCAAGCTGCGCGGAAATGAGGCTCACTCGACAGTTATTCTCTCAGACGTGGATGAAACGGTCTTCCGCAAGCTGGGAATTCATCTGACCTGCAGCCCTGTTTACAGAAAGTACTGATCCCGGGGACCGCGGTCAGCTGTAAGAGGGGATGGCATTGCTGCCATTGCTGCGGCACCGGCCGGGCAGGCGAGCAGTAACGATTTACGCAAATAAAATTTTGTACTATTATATATTCGTATCCATCGGTTCCGGGGGGAGTGCGGCCTAACGGCCGTACGGTCAGTTTTCAGAGCAAACTTATTGAAGATGTCCCGTTGAAAAACATGACCGCCGGTGGATTTTTCTTGATGCTTACACTAAAATCCGCTATATGCAGGGCAGTGCAAACTCTGGAGAACAGAGAAGGAGAGACATTGAAGAAACATTTGAAAGATTGGATCACCGGACTGAAAAAAGGCCGGCAGACACAGAAAGAGAAGATCCGCCGGTTCGATCTCGACTTTTTCGGTTTCGGGGAGGGAGATAACTCCGGCCAGAATAACGGAAACGGCAATAACCAGAATGGAAATGGCGGAAACGGGAATGGCGGAAACGGAGGCCAGCAGCGGCAGAATCTTTTCATGCTGCTGATCGCAGCCATGATCACGCTCCTGTGCGTCAGTTTTTTCCTGCGGGGGACCTCTTCTTCCACGGAAGAGATCACATACAGCCATTTTGTGCAGATGGTCGAGGAAAATAAGATCGCAAGAGTAGAGATCGCGGACAGCAGGATCAATATTGCGCCCAAGTCGGAAACACTTCCTGACCAGTCGGCGCCGATCCGCTATTTTACAGGAAAAGCGGAGGACGATACTGCCCTGACGGCAAGGCTCCTGGAGCACGGTATTGTCGTGCAGGCGGAGGCTCCGGATTCTTCGAGCCTTATCATCTCCATGATCCTGACCTATATCCTGCCGATCATCCTGATGTGGGTGCTGCTCTCTTTCCTGTTCCGCAGGATCTCCAAGAGCGGCGGCATGATTGGAGGAGTCGGAAAGAGCACGGCCAAGGAATATGTCCAGAGGGATACCGGCGTGACTTTTGCGGATGTCGCCGGCGAGGATGAGGCAAAGGAGTCCCTGGTCGAAGTCGTCGATTTTCTTCACAATCCCGGACGCTATGTCAAGATCGGTGCAAAGCTTCCCAAGGGTGCCCTGCTCGTGGGCCCGCCCGGAACGGGAAAAACGCTTCTTGCCAAGGCGGTTGCCGGCGAGGCGCATGTTCCGTTCTTTTCTCTGACCGGTTCTGACTTTATTGAGCTTTATGTAGGTGTCGGTGCCTCCCGTGTAAGAGATCTGTTCCGCGAGGCTACCAAAAATGCTCCCTGCATTATTTTCATCGATGAGATCGATGCGATCGGCCGCAGCCGTGACTCCAAATACGGCGGCGGAAACGAAGAGCGGGAGCAGACGCTCAATCAGCTCCTCTCTGAGATGGACGGCTTTGACAGCACGAAGGGCATCCTGGTCCTCGGCGCGACGAACCGTCCCGAGATCCTCGACAAGGCTCTGCTGAGGCCGGGCCGTTTCGACAGGCGTATCATCGTAGACCGTCCTGACCTCAAGGGAAGAGTGGCGATCCTGAAGGTCCACGCCAAGGACGTCAAGATGGATGAGACAGTGGATCTGGATGAGATCGCGCTGGCGACCAGCGGAGCTGTGGGCTCTGATCTTGCGAATATGATCAACGAGGCGGCTATTAACGCCGTCAAACAGCACAGGGAGTTCGTCTCCCAGAAAGACCTCTTTGAGGCAGTAGAGCAGGTCCTGGTTGGAAAAGAGAAGAAGGACCGCATCATGAGTGCGGAGGAGAGAAAGATCGTCTCCTATCATGAAGTGGGCCACGCTCTGATCAGCGCCGTCCAGAAAAACTCGGAGCCTGTCCAGAAGATCACGATCGTTCCCAGAACGATGGGCGCTCTGGGATATGTTATGCAGGTTCCTGAAGAAGAGCATTATCTGAATTCCAAGGCGGAGCTTCACGATATGATCGTGGGACTCCTCGGCGGACGCGCTGCAGAAGAGCTTAAATTTGATTCCGTGACGACCGGCGCTTCCAATGATATTGAACGTGCTACAGGTATCGCCAGAGCTATGGTCACCCAGTATGGCATGAGCGAGCGGTTCGGACTGATGGGACTTGCGACTGTCGAGAGCCAGTATCTGGAGGGACGGGCTGTCCTTAACTGTGCGGACAATACGGCCGCTGCCGTGGATGAAGAGATCCGTCGGATCATCGACGAATGCTATGAAGAGGCCAGGAAGATCCTGTCCGATAACCTCGACGTTATGGATGAGATCGCTGCTTACCTGATCAAGGAAGAGACGATCACCGGAGCCCAGTTCATGAAGATCTTCCGGGAGGCAAAAGGCCTTCCTGAAGAGGATAAGAAGGCAGAGAATAAACCGGCCGCTGAAACAGCCGTGCCGGCCGCAGAAACTGTCGAAACAGCGAAGGAAGCAGCAGAGGCAGCCCAGCCGGCAGCAGAATGCGTGGCGGAACCGGCAGCAGAGGCGGTGCAGCCGGCAGATGAGTCCGTGGCGGAACCGGCAGCAGAACCGGTCCATCCTGTGAAAGAACCGGAAACCGGGACGGACCGGCAGGCAGCCGGAGCGGAAGCGGAGGCTTCTGCAGAGACAGAAACAAAATCGCAGGAAGCCCCGGCGCACAGAGTGGGGCGTTATTCCAACGTATCCATAGATGACCTTGAATGATAAATTTGATATCCAGGAAGAACTGAATAAGCTGCCGAAAAAGCCCGGCGTTTACATCATGCATGACAGCCGGGACGCGATCATCTATATCGGCAAGGCGAAGGTCCTGCATTCCCGAGTCAGGTCTTATTTCCGGGCAAACATCGGAAGGGGACCTGCGATCGACCAGATGGTCAGGCAGATCGCCTGGTTCGAGTATATCGTGACCGACTCGGAGCTGGAGGCCCTGATCCTGGAAAACAACCTGATCAAGGAGCACCGGCCAAAATACAATACGCTTCTGGTCGATGACAAGACCTATCCTTATATCAAAGTGACCATGGATGAGGCCTATCCGCGGATCCTGATCTCCAGAACGCAGAAAAAGGATAAGGCGAAATACTTTGGTCCGTTTACCAGCGCGGCCGCCGTCCGGGATACGATCGAGCTTCTCAACCACATGTACGGCCTGCGCGACTGCAGAAGGGTCCTTCCCCGGGATATCGGGGCTGAGAGACCGTGCCTCAATTACCATATGCAGAGATGCATCGGTCCCTGCACCGGAAATGTGTCCGAGGAGGAATACCGCGGGAGAGTGGATCTGGCGGTCCAGTTCCTGACAGGAAATTATGATGTGATCATTAAAGACCTGACGGGCAGGATGCAGAAGGCCTCGGATGATATGAATTACGAGGAGGCCATGCGCTGGAGGGATCTGCTTCACAGCGTCAAGCAGGTCGCCCAGAAACAGAAGATGTCGGAGGGCGTCGGGGAGGACAAGGATATCCTCGGCATCGCGCTCGAGGAGGAAAACAGCGACGCGGATGCCGTTATCCAGACTTTCTTTATCCGGGACGGGCGCCTCATCGGACGGGAACACTTCTACATGAACCACGTCGGAGGAAAGACGCGGCAGGAAGTGCTCTCCGAATTCATGAAACAGTTTTACGCCGGGACGCCGTTCATACCAAGGACGATCATGATCCCGGAACAGATCGACGATATCGAGCTGATCTCCCAGTGGCTGACGGCCAGAAAGGAGCAGAAGGTCACGATCCTCGTGCCGCAGAAGGGGCAGAAGGAAAAACTGGTCGAGCTTGCCCAGCAGAACGCGGCGCTGATCCTGTCCAAGGACAGGGAGCGGTTCCGCAGGGAGGAAGGCAGGACGATCGGCGCGGTCAAAGAGATCGCAGGGCTTTTGAACCTTAAGAACGCGGACCGCATGGAGAGCTACGATATCTCCAATATCAGCGGATTTGCCAATGTCGGATCCATGGTCGTCTACGAAAAGGGAAAACCCAAGCGCAGCGACTACCGAAAATTCAGGATCAAGACAGTGGCGGGCCCTGATGATTACGCCTGCATGAGGGAGGTCCTGACGAGGCGTTTTACGCACGGGATCGATGAGAGACGGGCGAGAAACGAGGCGGGGCTGGACCAGGAGCTCGGCAGCTTTACCAAGTTCCCGGACCTGATCCTGATGGACGGAGGAAAAGGGCAGGTCAATATCTGCCTGTCGGTCCTGGAGGAGCTGGGACTGGATATTCCCGTGGCGGGAATGGTCAAGGACGACAATCACCGCACGAGGGGACTGTATTTTCATAATGAGGAGATTCCGATCGATACACACGGAGAGGGGTTCAAGCTGATCACCCGGATCCAGGACGAGACGCACCGCTTTGCCATTGAATATCACCGCTCGCTTCGCAGCAAGGCACAGGTGCATTCCAGACTGGACGATATACCGGGGATCGGTCCCGCCAGAAAGAAGGCGCTCATGCGCACCTTTGATTCGATCGAGGAGATCATGAACGCAGATCCGCAAAGGCTCTCGGAGATCCCGGAGATCTCGGAGCAGCAGGCGCAGAAGATCTGGGAGTTCTTTCATACATGAGGTTCTTGCAGAATAGGGGAAGTTATGGCAACAGTAAAACTGATCGAAGTTATTGAAAAAGAGAAACTCATCAATCTCACACCCGATATCGATATATCCCGCATCAAGATCAAGCAGCCGGATATTAACCGTCCGGGCATCCAGCTGACTGGGTATATGGCGCACTTTGATACCGCCCGTATCCAGATCCTCGGCTTTGTTGAGAGTTCCTATATGCAGTCTCTGACGGAAGAGGAGAGAGAGGTCGCTTATCCCAAGCTCCTGGCTCTGGGCGCACCTTGCTATGTCTTCTGCCGTGAGCTGCAGCCGGATGCGACATTCCTCAAATACGCCCATGAGTACGGGATCCCGGTCCTGATGACCAAACAGGCGACCAGCGTTTTCACGGCGGAACTGATCCGCTGGCTGAACGTGCGCCTCGCTCCCTGTATTTCCATCCACGGCGTCCTGATCGACGTCTATGGTGAAGGCGTCCTTATCACCGGCGAGAGCGGTATCGGAAAATCAGAGGCCGCGCTTGAGCTGATCAAGAGAGGCCACCGCCTGGTTTCCGATGACGTAGTAGAGATCCGCAAGGTCAGTGAAGAGACTCTCGTGGGTTCCGCACCGGATATAACCAAGCATTTCATTGAATTAAGAGGAATCGGCATCATCGATGTAAAGACCCTGTTCGGTGTTTCCAGCGTCAGGGACACCCAGAACATCGATCTTGTGATCCAGCTCGAAGAGTGGGACAAGGATAAGGAATACGACAGGCTGGGGCTGGAAGAGGAGTACACGGAATATCTTGGAAACCGCGTTGTCTGCCACCGGATCCCGATCAGGCCCGGCAGAAATCTCGCCATTATCTGTGAGTCCGCAGCGATCAATCACCGTCAGAAGAAGATGGGATACAATGCCGCGCAGGAACTCTACAACCGTGTGCAGAAGGCTCTGACATCCAGACGCGGAGATGATGACGAATAACTGCGGTAAATGATTTATGACAAGCGAAAGATCCATGGCTCTCAGGGAATCGCTCGGGGCGGTCCTGGGAGATGAAAATGTACATATAAAGGAACCGATGTCCCTGCATACTTCGTTCCGGGCAGGCGGTCCCGCCGACCTGTTCGTGCGCGTGGGCTCGCCGGAGCAGCTCTCCAGGACTCTGGCGCTGCTGGGAGAAGCGAAGATGCCTTATTTTATCCTGGGGCGGGGAACGAACCTGCTCGTTGCGGATGAAGGGTACAGAGGCTGCATTATCACGATGACAGGGAAAGGGACAGGCCCGCTGACCGATACGAGGCCGGAACTGTCTGAAGAAGTTCCCACGCAGCAGGACAGCCGCGGCGGAATGGACAGCGTTACCGTGAACGGGTGCCTTGTTACGGCAGGCGCAGGAGCCTCTCTTGCCATGGCGGCGAGAGAAGCCATGCTGCACGGGCTTACCGGCCTGGAATTTGCCGCCGGGATCCCCGGGAGCATCGGCGGCGGGATCGCTATGAATGCGGGAGCTTACGGCGGCGAGATGTGCCAGGTCACCAAAAGCGTGACGGTGCTCGACGACGATATGCAGATCCGCACGCTGGACCGGGAACAGATGGAGTTCGGATACCGGACCAGCAGGATCCGCAGCACGCGGAACATCGTTCTTGAGGCAGTATTTGAACTGACGCCTTCCGACAGGGAAAGTGTTCTTGGCAGGATGCAGGAGCTGGCGCAAAAACGCCTGGAAAAACAGCCCCTGGAGTTTCCGAGTGCCGGCAGTACGTTTAAGAGGCCGGAGGGTTATTTTGCGGGCAAGCTGATCATGGATGCGGGGCTGAGGGGCTTCCGCGTCGGAGGCGCCTGCATCTCGGAGAAGCACTGCGGGTTCGTCGTCAATGACCGCGGCGCCAGTGCGGGCGAGATCCGGGAGCTGATCCGCCAGGTCCAGGAAAAGGTCCTGGAGAGCAGCGGAGTCAGACTGGAGAGGGAGGTCATCTACCTCGGATAGCAAGAGCTCGCAGTTACAGAAACCTTACAGTGCAGGTACGATCAAAGGCGGACAGATATGCGTTTTATTGTTGTGACAGGTATGAGCGGAGGCGGAAAGCTGACGGCGATCCGTATGCTGGAAGATGAAGGCTATTACTGCGTCGACAATCTCCCGGTGCATCTGATCGATAAATTCATGGAGCTCGTCTTCATGCCGGGCAGTGAGATCACCAAAGTCGTCCTGGGACTGGATGTCCGCTCCGATATGCCCTTTGCCTATGTGGAGGAAGTTCTTACAGCGCTGCGTGAAAAGGGATATCGGTATGAGATCCTCTTCATGGATGCCAGCGATGAGACTCTGATCCGCCGCTACAAAGAGACAAGAAGAGCCCATCCGGTGGAGCCGGAAGGAAGGGTCGAGGACGGGATCCGCAAGGAGCGGGAGATCCTGAAAGGGATCAAGGCCAAGGCGGACTACGTGATCGATACGTCCGGGCTGCTGACAAGAGAACTCAAGGCAGAACTTGTACGGATCTTCCAGGAGAACAAGCATTACAATTCCCTGATGATCAACGTGATGAGCTTTGGCTTTAAATACGGTATTCCTTCGGACGCCGATCTGGTGTTTGACGTGCGTTTTCTTCCGAATCCGTATTATATCGAGGAACTCAAGCATCAGACGGGAAACGATGCGCCTGTGCAGGAATACGTAAAGTCATTTCCCCAGACGCAGGAATTCTTAAATAAACTGGAAGATATGATCACCTTCCTGATCCCGAACTATGTAAAGGAAGGAAAAAACCAGCTGGTCATCGCGATCGGCTGCACAGGGGGAAAACACAGATCCGTTACGCTCGCCAATGAGCTGTATGCAAGGCTCGAGGGAAAAGGTGAATACGGAATCAAGCTCTACCACAGGGATATCCGCAATTAAGATGCGAAGCCTGTCCTGCTGTCCGCGCTCATTCCGGCCGGGCGGTCTTAAGAGCCTGAAATGAGGAAAGGAAGATGTCGTTCTCGGGAGAAGTGAAAAAGGAACTGGCGGCTCATGTGGCGGGTTCCGCCGATGAGCAGGTGACAGCCCTGGCCGTCCTGCTCATGTGCCTCTGCAGATTTTCCGTGGATGAAGAAGGAAACTATCATCTGGAAATGGCTGCGGGGAAAGGACCGGCGGCGACAAAGTGCTTTACATTATTGCAAAAAACGGCTAATATATCTATCGAGTCGGCTTCTTCGGAAGAGATTAGAGAGCTTGCGTCGCTGATCGATCTCGTCGATGAAAACGGAGATCTGATCGATCGGGGCGGAGCAACAGGCTGGTCGCTTCTTCCGAATGAGCGATGTGTCCGCAGCTGGCTGCGCAACCTGTTCCTGTGTATCGGGACGGTGAGTGATCCGGGCAGGGAATACAGACTGGAGTTTCTCTGTACAGGCGAGGAACTGGCTTCCCAGCTGATGAGAGTCCTAGAGGATCATGAACTGAGCGCACATGTTCACCGGAGGAGAAACTACCGGGTCGTTACGCTTCAGGATGCACAGTCGATCGCAGATCTTCTCTCCCTGATGGGAGCGCATGCGAGCCTTATGAATCTGGAGAATTCCAGGATCGTTCGTCAGGTTCGCGGACAGGTAAACCGACGCGTAAACTGTGAGACATCCAACATACGAAAGAGTGTGGATGCCGCGCAGAAACAGATCGAGGACATCCGGCTGATCATGAACGCGCCGGAATACGAGGACCTGCCGGTTTCTCTTAAAGAGATCGCACAGCTGCGTATCGAAAATTCCGAGGTATCCATGAAGGAACTCGGTGAAATGCTGGACCCGCCTGTCGGAAAATCCGGCGTCAGCCACAGACTCCGGAAGCTGACGGAGTTAGCAGAAAAGATCAGGCAGAATGAACTGCCTCGCGGCACCGGATCCCCTGCGGGATCGAAGGACACCGCGAAACAAGGAGGATTATGATCAGGAAGTCAATGGTTATTGCTTTGAAAGACGGTCTGGAGGCTCGTCCGATCGCGGAGCTTGTTCAGGTTGCCAGCAAATATGACAGCAGGATCTATATTGAGCTGGGCACAAAGCGCGTCAATGCAAAGAGCATTATGGGCATGATGTCACTTGAACTGGACAACGGGGATTCCATGACGGTTTCCGCCGACGGCGCAGACGAGGCGGCAGCAATTGCAGAGATCGAAGGATTTATCTCCAGGACCCCTTCCGATGCAGAGTGATCATATTCGCTCCGCAACTGTCAAAATCGGTTATATAGATCATCAGAACGCTTCAGAACTGCTGAGGCGTTTTTTCATGCAAATCGCACGTTCAGGGCCGGAAGCCTGCGCAAGCTGATAACAGAACAGATAAAAATACCCTCCGGGAGCGATCCCGGAGGGTATTTATCTCAAAAAAGGGAGGATGCCGGTCACCTTTCGGCAACCGGCACTATTATGAAAAAGTTTTAGTATGTATTGGCTGTTCTTGCGTTCTCGTTACAGTTAGTATAAATTGTATTCGTGACAAAAGAATATGCCATAATTGAAATATTTTATAACAAAAAATGAACAAAAAATGAACGAAAGAATGCAGTGCGACAAACCGCAAAGGATCGTATTCCTGATCAGCAAAGAGAATATGGACAGCTGCCGGGAGGAACTCGAAGAGGCCTGCCGGTATTTTGAGAGATGCAAAGTCAGGGGAACGATAGAACAGATCTCCGGAAAGGATATGGATGTTCCTGATCAGGCAGAAGGCGTCCTCTATATCACCGATCAGGAGGATGTCTGCCGCCGGCTGGTAAAAGAGGGGTATGCCGCAGCGGGATATCTGCACGAAAAGAACAGGGACTCTACTTTTCAGGGGATCCGCTGGATCCTCTCAGAGCCGGCATACATCGATATTGACTCGTATGATAAAATATATCAGCGAA
The DNA here is from genome assembly GCA_017449745.1 of Lachnospiraceae bacterium. Classification (GTDB taxonomy): domain Bacteria; phylum Bacillota; class Clostridia; order Lachnospirales; family Lachnospiraceae; genus CAG-791. Next base: position 45,212 of record JAFTFD010000060.1, on the reverse strand, counting down.
TAAAAGATATTCCATGGACCATTCTTGAGACCCCAAGGTGCATCGTGCGGGAAATGGCTCTTTCCGACCTGGATGCCATCTATGAACTGTATGATGATCCGGAGGCTGCCGCCTTTCTGGACGGACCGGATCCTGACCGCGGGATCGAGAGAGCAAGGCTGGAGGAATACATTCAAAAGATCTACGGATTTTACGGGTATGGCTACTGGTCCGTCGTGGAGAAAGCTTCCGGAGAGATGATCGGCCGGGTCGGCTTTGCTGTCCAGAAGGCCGGAATGGCTTATGTGCCGTTCGGATATATCATCCGAAAAGACAGAAGACGAATGGGCTTTGCCGGCGAGGTCACGCAGGCAGTCCTTGAGTACGCCCTGGAAAACCTGGATCTGCCGGGGATCGGGGCACAGGTGCGCCCGGGGAATACGGCGTCCGTGAGAGTATTGGAAAAACTTGGATTTGAACCGGCGGGCGGGACAGAAGAAGAGCTTTGCTTTATCCTGCCGGAGAGAAGATAAAAAACGCGCAAAGCGCTTCAGAAAGGAAGGAGACCTGTATGATCAACCAGCATTTCCTGTCAATGTTGAATAATAAGTCTGTGATCCGTGAGCTGTCGGAGTATGCCACGGCAAGAGGGAAGGAGATCGGATATGAGAATGTCTTTGATTTCAGCCTGGGCAATCCGTCCGTTCCTGCGCCGCAGAGCTTTACGGACGCAGCTGTCCGGCTTCTTGAGACAGAGGATCCCGTCAGGCTGCACGGGTACAGCCCGAGCCTTGGCCTGCCGGATGTAAAAAAGACAGTGGCAGAGTCGCTGAGCAGGAGATTCGGAGTGCCCTATACGGCAGGCCTGATCTTCCCGACTTCAGGCTGTGCAGGCGCGATCGCGCATGCGGTGCGTGCCGTGTCCAAGGCCGGTGACGAGATCATGATCTTTGCGCCGTTTTTCCCGGAATATATTCCGTATATCAACGACACAGGCGCGAAGGCACGCATCATCCCCGCCCATGTTCCGGATTTCCAGATCAATCTGGATGCCCTGGAGCAGTACCTGGAACAGGTGAAGATAGAGGGACAGGAGGCTATGGACCGCGTCGCCGCTGTCCTGATCAATTCCCCCAACAACCCGTCCGGGATCGTCTATACGGAGGAGACTCTGCGGAAACTGGCACAGATCCTCACCAGAAAATCGGAGGAGTTCGGACACACGATCTTCCTGATCTCCGACGAGCCTTACCGCGAGATCGTCTTTGACGGAAAGACGGTTCCGTATCCGGCAAAATATTATGCGCATACGCTGACCTGCTATTCGTTCTCCAAGTCCCTGTCGGTTCCGGGAGAACGCATCGGGTACGTGGCTGTCAATCCGGCATGTGAATGCGCGGAGTACCTGGTTCCCATGATGGGGCAGATCTCCAGAGGGATCGGCCACAACTGCCCTTCCTCGCTGATCCAGCTGGCTATGGCTGAGTCGGTGGATGATACAGCGGATCTCAATGTCTATGAGACGAACATGAATCTTCTGTACGATACCTTCAAGGATCTTGGCTTCGAGGTCCAGCGCCCGGGCGGAACCTTCTATATCATGCCGAAGGCTCTGGAAGACGATGCCGCGGCATTCTGCAAAAAAGCACTGCAGTATGATCTTGTGTTTGTGCCCTGCGAGGGCTTCCACGCTCCCGGATATTTCAGGGTCGCCTATTGCCAGGATACGGAAAAGGTCAGGAGGGCTTTGCCTGTGATCCGTAAGTTTGCCGCGGAGGTATATGGCAGATGACAGATCTTCTGAAAGCGTTTCTGTTCGGATTGGTCGAAGGAGTGACGGAGTGGCTCCCCGTTTCCAGCACCGGCCACATGATCCTGCTGAATGAATTTGTGACCATGAACGTCACGGATGAATTCTGGAATATGTTCCTGGTCGTGATCCAGTTCGGCGCCATCATGGCGGTCGTGCTGATGAGCTGGAAAGAGATCTGGCCCCTCGGTATTTACCGGCACCGCAAGCGCACGCGGATCGTATGGAAGAGGGAGATCCTTGAACTCTGGGTAAAAACGATCGTCGCCTGCATTCCGGCCGGGGTCGTGGGCGTTCTGGCTGACGACTGGCTGGATGAGCATCTGTATAACTGGCAGGTCGTCTCAGCCATGCTGATCCTCGTCGGTATCGTTTTCCTTGTTGTTGAGACCAGGAGAAAAGACACAGAGCCGAGGGTGACGAGGCTGGAGGACCTGACGATGAAGGACGCGCTGCTGATCGGCATGTTCCAGCTCCTGGCAGCGATCTTCCCCGGAACTTCCAGATCCGGGGCGACGATCATCGGCGGCCTGATCATAGGAGTTTCCAGAACCGTCGCCGCCAAGTTCACCTTTATTCTGGCGATCCCCGTCATGGCGGGGGCAAGCCTTCTGAAGATGCTCAAATACGGCTTTCATTTCACGGGAATGGAGGCGGCGATCCTGGGCGTCGGGATGCTGACGGCTTTCATCGTCTCCCTGTTTGTGATCCGCTTTATGCTGGGGTATATCAGAAAGCACGACTTCAAGGTCTTCGGATGGTACAGGATCGTTCTCGGCGCGCTGGTCATTCTGTACTTCGCTTTAGCAGGCTGACAGGCATCGAATGCGCCGCACATGCGGGGGAGCCGTATCCTCTACAATAAATTGAATTAATTTGCAATATGGCATAATTTACAAAAAATGTTTGCTGTTTTTGTAAAATATTATTGACAGACTATTCCGGTTGTGCTAATTTACATATCGGTAAAACGTTAATGAAGTCCCTGGAATAAGGCATTTGCAGTGTTTTCACTGCGGCTGGGATTGGGACTTTGAGCATAGGCGGCTGCATAAAAAGGTGCAGTCGGGGAGAGTTCATTTAGAAGAAAAGGAGAATTACAATGGCAACAGAGAAGAAACCCGCAGCTACTGTAAAGGCAACATTTGTCAAGGCTGCAGCAAAGGAAGAGACAAAGACAACAGTTAAGAAGGCTCCTGCAAAGAAGGCAGCAGCAAAGAAGACAGAGGCAGCTCCGGCAGCCGAGGTCAAAGAGACAGTCGCAGCTCCTGCAGCAAAGGTCGAGGAGAAGAAGGAAGTCAAGGCTGAGAAGAAGGCTCCTGCAAAGAAGGCAGCAGCTGAGAAAAAGCCCGCAGCTGAGAAGGCTGTCGCTAAGAAGGCTCCTGCAAAGAAAGCTCCGGCCAAGAAGGCAGCTGCTATGGAGTCCACCGTTGTTCTTCAGTGGAACGGCAATGACTACACATCTGAGAGACTTCTTCAGTCCGCTAAGGATGTATGGCAGTATGACCTTGGCAAGAACGTCGAGGACATCAAGAGCGTTCAGCTGTATGTGAAGCCGGAAGAGAGCACAGTTTACGCTGTGATCAACGGCGATCAGGAGCTGAAGTTCAACATCTGATCAGATCGGGAATATCGGTAAATAACGATGCCGGATGCAGAAATGCATCCGGTTTTTTTAATCCATTTTTTATATTTAGGATTGTTGACATAGATTCCCTCTGGTGGTATCTTATGAATCGTAGATGTTAGCACTCGATTCAAATGAGTGCTAACAATCAAAAAAGCAGGAGACAGCTGTTCCTCCGGATCAGGGAAGACAGCAGAGAACTCTTATGGAAGCGTAAGCCTGAAACGGAGACAGGAATGGAACTGCAGGAAAGAAAAATGAAAATATTGCAGGCCATCATCCGGAACTATCTGGAGACCGGAGAGCCGGTCGGCAGCAGAACGATCTCCAAGCTGGCGGATATGAGCCTCTCCTCTGCAACGATTCGCAATGAGATGGCGGACCTTGAGGAGATGGGACTGATCATGCAGCCGCACACCTCGGCGGGGAGGATCCCGACAGACGCCGGTTACAGGGTCTACGTCGACGATATGCTCCGGAGCGAGAGGACCAGAGTACAGGAGATGCAGGACATCCTGGTAGAGAAACAGGACCGTCTGGAAAATCTCCTGCAGCAGGTGGCCAAGCTCCTGGCGGCGAATACGAACTACGCCTCCATGATCTCCGCGCCGGTCGTCAAGAAGAACAAGATCAAGTTCATCCAGCTCTCACAGATCGACACGCAGAACATCCTCGCGGTCGTCGTGATCGAGGGGAACCTGGTGCGCAACACCATGATCCGGACGGACGAGGTGCTCGACGCCAAGACGCTTCTCAAGCTGAACATGCTGCTCAACAACAGCCTGTGCGGGCTCTCAGTCGATGAGATCAGCCTTGGCCTGATCGCCCAGATCAGGCAGCAGGCGGAGGAGCACTCGGAGATCGTAGGCAAGGTGATCGATTCCGCGGCGGAGGCGATCCACCCGGATGAGAACCCCAGGATCTATACGAGCGGTGCGACCAACATATTTAAGTATCCGGAGCTCTCCGGTGACAGCGCCAGCCGCCTGATCAGTGATTTCGAGGAAAAGGAAGCCCTGGGGAGCATCGTCCAGGAACAGCTCTCGCAGGAGCCCGGAACCGGGATCCAGGTCTATATCGGAAATGAGATGCCGATGGCCAGCATGCAGGATTGCAGCGTAGTCACAGCTACTTACGATCTCGGAGGCGGGATGAAAGGTACGGTAGGTGTCATCGGTCCCAAGCGTATGGATTATGACAAGGTCGTCGGCGTCCTGCAGAAGATCATGACGCAGCTGGATACGATCTATGATAAATAGAAATAACTGTTCAGGACCAGGATCCTGACCGGTTATAGATAGAAACGGATGCGCACCTGCATCCGCGGCAAGGAAAAGGAGCGATATGGAAGAAGACAGAATAATGGATGTGCAGGAAGAGAACCTCACAGAACCTGCAGAAGAGAAACCGGACTCTGAAGATATTGAGGTGAGCGCAGAGAACGAGGAAGCGGAAACCGCCGAAGCGGAGCCTGCGGAAGCAGAAGAGGCGGACGGTGAGGAGCCGCAGCCGGAAGAGCCTTCAGAAGAGACAGAGGGCGGGACAGAAGAAGAGAAAAAAGGATTCTTCAGCCGCAAGAAGGATAAGGAAAAGGCGGCTCTCAAGCAGAGAGTCGGAGAGCTCGAGGACAGGGTCATGCGCCAGATGGCGGAGTTCGACAACTTCCGCAAGCGCACGGACAAGGAAAAGGACCAGATGTTCTCCATGGGCGAGAAAAATGTTCTGGAGAAGCTCCTGCCGATCATCGACAATTTCGAGCGCGGATTTGATTCCGTTCAGCCGGAAGATGAGGAAGACGCCTTCGTGCAGGGCATGCGAAAGATCTACGCCCAGCTCGTCAAGCAGATGGAAGACATAGGAGTCACGCCGATCGACGCGGCAGGCAAGGAATTCGATCCCAACCTTCACAATGCGGTCATGCAGGTGGAGAGCGAGGAATACCCCTCCGGAACCGTGGCACAGGAACTGCTCAAGGGATATATGTTCCATGATACGGTATTAAGACACAGTATGGTGAGTGTAGTCTCTTAAAGCTGAGACAGTTGGAATATAGCGGTACGACGGAGGATCCAGGATCCCCGGAAATATCGATTATATAAATAGTAAATAAACAGCGCACTGCGCGGATAAGATATGCCTGATCAGCAGGCGCACACATGAAAGAGGTGAACATATGAGCAAGATTATCGGAATCGATCTCGGAACAACCAACAGCTGCGTAGCAGTTATGGAAGGCGGTAAGCCTACAGTTATCGCAAACCAGGAAGGTGCCAGAACAACACCGTCCGTAGTCGCATTTACCAAGAACGGCGAGAGACTCGTCGGTGAGCCTGCAAAGCGCCAGGCTGTCACAAATGCGGACAATACAGTCGCATCCATCAAGAGAGATATGGGCACAGACCACGGCCGTGTCCTGAACGACAAAAAGTATTCTCCTCAGCAGATCTCTGCTATGATCCTGCAGAAGCTGAAGGCAGATGCAGAGAGCTATCTGGGCGAGAAGGTCACAGAGGCGGTCATCACAGTCCCCGCTTACTTTAACGATGCCCAGCGCCAGGCAACCAAGGACGCCGGCAAGATCGCAGGCCTTGATGTCAAGCGTATCATCAACGAGCCCACAGCGGCAGCTCTGGCTTACGGCCTGGACAATGAAAAAGAGCAGAAGATCATGGTCTATGACCTCGGCGGCGGTACCTTCGATGTCTCCATCATCGAGATCGGCGACGGCGTTATCGAAGTTCTTTCCACCAACGGTGATACACACCTCGGCGGCGATGATTTCGACAACAGGATCATCGACTGGATGGTAAGAGAATTCAAGAGCAAAGAAGGCGTAGATCTCTCCGGCGACAAGATGGCCATGCAGAGACTTAAGGAAGCTGCCGAGAAGGCCAAGAAAGAGCTTTCCAGCGCAACGACCACAAACATCAACCTTCCTTTCATCACAGCAACAGCTGAGGGTCCCAAGCACTTTGATATGGACCTGACAAGAGCCAAGTTCGAGGAGCTGATCTCCGACCTTGTCGAGAAGACAGCGATCCCTGTACAGAACGCGATGAGAGATGCAGGCCTGACCAATGCAGATCTCGGTAAGGTCCTCCTGGTTGGCGGATCCACCAGAGTTCCGTGCGTACAGGAGAAGGTACAGCAGCTGACAGGCCATGAGCCCTCCAAGACCCTGAACCCCGATGAGTGTGTCGCTGTCGGTGCAGCGATCCAGGGCGGCAAACTGGCAGGCGATGCCGGTGCGGGCGATGTCCTTCTGCTGGATGTCACTCCTCTGTCCCTTTCCATTGAGACAATGGGCGGCATTGCTACAAAGCTGATCGAGAGAAACACAACGATCCCGACCAAGAAGAGCCAGATCTTCTCCACAGCAGCTGACAACCAGACAGCCGTTGATATCAACGTTCTGCAGGGCGAGCGCCAGTTTGCAAGAGACAACAAGTCCCTCGGCCAGTTCCGTCTGGACGGTATCCCGCCTGCAATGAGAGGCGTACCGCAGATCGAGGTCACATTCGATATCGACGCGAACGGTATCGTTACCGTTTCCGCTAAGGATCTCGGCACGGGCAAAGAGCAGCACATCACGATCACCGGCGGATCCAACATGTCCGATGCGGATATCGAGAAGGCTGTCAAGGATGCCCAGGAGTACGAGGCACAGGACAAGAAGCGCAAGGAAGCAGTTGATGCCAGAAACGATGCTGACGCAATGGTCTTCCAGACAGAGAAAGCTCTCAAGGAAGCCGGCGACAAGATCGCTGCAGACCAGAAGACAACTGTCGAGCAGGATATCACAGACCTGAAGGCTGTTCTTGACAGAACTCAGAACATCGCTGATATCAGCGACGCAGATGTGGATGCGCTCAAGTCCGGCAGAGAGAAACTGATGAATGACGCACAGGCTTTGTTTGCCCAGATGTACCAGAATGCGCAGGGCGCAGCAGGCCCTCAGGCAGGTCCTGATATGGGCGGCCAGGCAGCAGATAACGGCCCCGCTAACGATGATGTTGTAGACGGCGACTACAGAGAAGTATAAAATACGCATAACTGTTCACACATCGAATACAGCTGATATCGTGTGCAGCTGACAGTGAAAATAGACATAATGAGGTTGCCCAGAGCGGATCAGACTGCTCTGGGCAACCGTTGTGAGAAACATTGTTAAGATTTAAGGATGCCTGAAGCTTACGCTGCGGCATGAGGAATACTATGGCAGAACAGAAACGTGACTACTACGAGGTGCTGGGTGTAGCCAAAAATGCTTCTGATGATGATATCAAGAAAGCATACAGGCAGCTCGCCAAGAAATACCATCCCGACGTAAATCCCGGCGATGCAGAGGCGGAGAAGAAATTTAAAGAGGCTTCAGAGGCTTATGCCGTTCTGAGTGATCACGATAAACGAGCCCAGTATGATCAGTTCGGTCATGCTGCATTTGATGGAAGCGGCGGATTCGGCGGCGGAGGATTTGACTTCACAGGCGCTGACTTCAGCGATATTTTCGGAGATATCTTCGGAGATATTTTCGGCGGCGGCAGGAGCCGGGGGGCCGGAAACGGACCGATGAAAGGATCCAATATCCGCACCAGCGTCAGGATCACCTTCAAGGAAGCGGTCTTCGGCGTCGATAAGAATATCACGCTGAACCTCAAAGATCCCTGCCCGACCTGCCAGGGCACCGGTGCCAAGCCCGGTACCAGCCCTAAAATGTGCCCCAGATGCAACGGCAAAGGCCAGGTCGTCTATACACAGCAGTCCTTCTTCGGCACTGTACGGAACGTGCAGTCCTGCCCGGAATGCTCAGGGTCAGGAAAAGTCATCGAGGACAAGTGCACGACCTGCGGCGGCAGCGGATATACGACGAGCCGCAAGACCATCCAGGTCTCGATCCCTGCTGGCATCGATAACGGCCAGAGCGTGCGGATCCGGGAAAAGGGAGAGCCCGGTATCAACGGCGGACCCAGAGGAGACCTTCTGGTCGAGGTCGTCGTCGAGCAGGATCCGGTCTTCTACAGACAGGGGTACGATATTTATTCCACAGTAAAGATCTCCTTCGCACTTGCCGCACTGGGCGGTTCTGTTCCCGTTGAGACGGTGGACGGAAAGGTGATCTACGATGTAAAAGCCGGAACACAGACCGACACCAGGGTGCGCCTGAAAGGAAAGGGCGTTCCTACCCTGCAGAACAAAAATGTGCGCGGCGACCACTACATTACACTGGTCGTGGAGACTCCGACCAGGCTCTCCAAGGAGGCCAAGGAACTGCTTCGCCAGTTTGACGCGGCTGCCGGAGACAGCCTGAATGCGGCGCAGCAGGTGGAGAACGGCGACGAGGGCAAAGATTCAAAAGAGTCCAAAAAGAAATGGTTCCATTTATGATGGTTCTGCGGAGCTGCAATGACAAATGCGGCTCCGCTTTCGTGCGTTATATAAGAACATGGCAGAAGTCCACCGTTTACAGAGCGTGAACAGCTGCCGGATATGCGTAAGAGGTCAGTGAGAAAAATATGAAGTGGATGAAGTTTAAGATCCGCACGACAACGATGGCGGAGGATATTCTGGTCAGCGGGATGGAGGATATCGGGCTTTACGGGGCCCAGATCGAGGACAATGTTCCCCTGACGGCGGCCGAGAAGGAGCAGATGTTCGTGGACATTCTGCCGCAGGGACCCGAGGATGACGGGACGGCGGTGCTGAGCTTTTATGTCGAGGAGACGGAGGACGGCAGGCTTGTTCTGGAAAATGGCCTGCGTGACCCGGGAGATGCGGCAAAAAGCGGAGGAAGCCTTGCCTCCGTCAGCAGCCGGGACGCCGGTGAAGAAGAGACCTGCACGCCTGAACAGGTCTGTGAGGCGATCAGCAATAAGATCCGGGAGATGAGAGAGTACTGCGACTTTATCGGCGACGGAACGGTCACGGTGGAGGAGACGCAGGATGTGGACTGGATGAATAACTGGAAGCAGTATTTTCACCAGTTCTGGATCGATGATATCCTGGTCATGCCGTCCTGGGAGGATCCGCAGACAGACGGGAAAGAACCGGCCTGCATTTTCCGGATCGATCCGGGTACCGCGTTCGGGACCGGAATGCACGAGACGACGCAGCTGTGTATCCGCCAGATCAGGCAGTATCTCACAAAGGACACCGTTCTGCTGGACGTAGGTACGGGAAGCGGAATTCTCGCGATCCTCGCTCTCATGTTCGGCGCTGTCAGGGCTGTGGGCACGGACCTGGATCCCTGCGCGATCCCCGCTGTGGAGGAAAACCTCGAGGCAAACGGAGTATCCGCAGGCAGAATGGAAATGATCCTCGGCAACCTGATCTCGGACTCTGAGACACAGGAGAGAGTAGGAAAAGAGCAATATGATATCGTCGTCGCCAATATCCTGGCGGACGTACTGATCCCGCTGGCACCTGCGGCAGCAGACGCGCTTAAGCCGGGCGGTGTCTTCATAACCTCCGGAATCGTCGAAGGCCGCGAAGAGGATGTGGCCGCCGCCATGAAGGAGCAGGGACTTGATATCCTCTCCGTGACTTCCCAGGGAGAGTGGCGCTGTGTCGTCGGGCACAAGGCGGAGAGATAATAGAGACCTAAAAGGAGTCGTATGTTACACATATTTGCAGACCCGTCTGACATGCACGGCGATGAGCTGCGCATTACCGGGAGCGAAGTGAATCATATCAAAAACGTGATGCGTCTCGGACCCGGGGATGAGATCAGCGTCAGCACTGGCACGGATGACAGGGAATATCGCTACGGGATCGAAGAGATCCTGGAGGATGAGGTGCTCTTAAAGCTGCGCTTTATCAAGGAAAAGGATGTGGAACTGCCGGTCAGGATCTGGCTCTTCCAGGCTCTTCCGAAAGCGGACAAGATGGAGCTGATCATCCAGAAAGCGACCGAGCTCGGGGTCTATGCGGTGGTTCCTGTAGCCGCTTCGCGCTGCGTGGTCCGGCTGGATGAGAAAAAAGCGGATAAAAAGATCCAGCGCTGGCAGAAAATAGCGGAGTCGGCGGCGATGCAGTCGAGGCGCTCCGTGATCCCCAGGGTCTATGAGCCGGTGAGCATGAAAGAAGCGGTTGCCCTTGCGCAGGAAAAGGCGGAGCTTCGGGTCATCCCCTATGAGCTGCAGGAAAATGACGGGGCGACGGCTCCGCTTCTTGAGTCGGCAGCGGACCAGAAACTGGATGTTGCCGTATTTATCGGCCCGGAGGGAGGCTTTGAGCCTTCCGAGATCGAGCTGGCAAAGAGCGCCGGCATCCGGCCGATCAGCCTCGGGCGCAGGATCCTGCGCACAGAGACGGCGGGCCTTGCGTTTCTGTCCTGGATGATCTACATCCTGGAGATCAGAGCGTGAAAAGATGCCAAATTTAAAAAACATAGAAGGAAAGCATCGACAGATGAGAGAAGTATATTTGGATAATTCCGCGACGACGCGGGTGTTTCCCGAGACGGCGCAGCTGATGAACCGGATCTATCTGGAGGAGTATGGAAATCCCTCCAGCATGCACCACAAGGGTGTGGAGGCTGAAAAGCAGCTTCGCCAGGCCAAACAGACGCTTGCCGGGATCCTCAAGGTAAAGCCGTCCAATCTGTATTTTACCTCCTGCGGGACGGAGTCCGATAATATCGCCATTATCGGAGGAGCGCTGGCGGCGCAGAGAAACGGAAAGCATATCATTACGACGCCGGTGGAGCATCCTGCCGTCCTGGAATCGATGAAGTACCTGGAGCAGGAAGGCTTTGAGATCACTTATATTCCGGTGGACGGATGCGGAAGGGTCGATCCCGAAGAAGTCGCTGCGGCGGTGCGCCCGGATACGGTCCTCGTCTCGATCATGCATACCAACAACGAGATCGGTGCCCTGCAGCCGATCACGGAGATCGGCGAAAAGATCAAGAAAAAGAACCCGAAGGTCCTTTTTCACGTGGATGCCGTGCAGGGCTTCGGGAAAGCCCTGATCCATCCCAGGCAGCAGCATATCGACCTGCTCGCGGCAAGCGGCCATAAGATCCACGCCCCGAAGGGAGTCGGTCTTCTGTATGTGGCGGACGGGGTGAAGCTGCGGAACCTGATCTTCGGCGGAGGACAGCAGAACGGCCTGCGAAGCGGCACGGAAAATGTCGCGGGAGCGGCGGGGATGGCCCTTTCCGCGCAGAAACTATATGAAAAGCTGGACGTAGAACTGGATACCCTGTATGATATGAAACAGTTTTTCATTGAGCAGGTGACACAGATTGACGGCGTGCGCGTCAACGGACTGCCGGAGACGGGAGCAGACGGAAAGGCGCTCTCCCTTTCCGAGGCCGTGCGAATGACAGCGCCGCATGTGATCAGCCTCTCTTTTGAAAATGTCCGGGCGGAGGTACTGCTCCACGCGCTGGAAGATAAGGGTATTTTCGTCTCTGCGGGAAGCGCATGCGCCTCCAACAGGCCGCATATATCAGCAACACTTCAGGCCATTAAGCTGCCGGAAAACCTGCTGGATTCGACGATCCGGTTCAGCACGGGCGTCATGAATACCATGGAGGACATGCAGTATACGGCGGATGCGCTGAAGGAGATCGTTCCCTTCCTCAGGAGATACACAAGGCATTAATTTAGTTTCACAGACAGGAGCCAGAATGACATATCATGCTTTTTTGATCAAATATGCGGAGATCGCCATCAAGGGCAAGAACCGCACAAGGTTCGAGCTGATGCTGATCGACCAGATCAAGCTCGCGCTCAGAAGGTGCAGCGGCAGGTTTACGATCGACAGGATGTACGGCCGCATTTTTGTAAATGCCCAGTCGGAATATGATTACGATGAGGTGGTGGAGAATTTGAAGCTCGTCTTCGGGATCGCCGGGATCTGCCCGGTCGTTATCCTGCCGGTCGTAGGGCTCGATGAGCTCAAAAAGACGACGGCCGAGATCTTCGGCCAGGAGTATCCGGACAGAAACGTCACGTTCAAGATCCACACAAGGCGTCTTGCCAAAAACTATCCGCTGGACTCCCAGGAGATCAACGCGGAACTGGGAGAGGCGGTCCTGACAGCCTATCCGGAGGCCAAGGTAGATGTCCACGAGCCGCAGGTCATGGTCACGGTAGAAGTGAGAGAGAGGATCTACATCTACTCCCACACGATCCCGGGCCCGGGAGGCCTGCCGGTTGGTGTCGGCGGAAAGGCGATGCTCCTGCTCTCCGGCGGGATCGATTCTCCTGTCGCAGGCTGGATGTGCGCCAAAAGAGGCCTCAGGCTGGATGCGGTCTATTTTAACGCGCCGCCCTATACCAGCGAGAGAGCCCTGCAGAAGGTCAAGGATCTGGCCCAGATCGTCTCCAGATATACCGGACCGATCCGGCTGCATAATATCAACTTCACGGAGATCCAGCTCTATATTTATGAGAAGTGTCCGCACGATGAGCTGACGGTGATCATGCGCAGATATATGATGCGCATCGCCCAGACGCTGGCAAAAAGCGCGGACTGCGACGCCCTGATCACGGGAGAGAGCATCGGGCAGGTCGCCTCCCAGACGGTGAAGGCACTCGTCTGCACGGACGATGTCTGCGAGATGCCTGTTTTCCGCCCCCTGATCGGTTTCGACAAGGAGGAGATCATCACGATCTCCAAGAAGATCGGCGCCTTTGAGACGTCCATCCTGCCTTACGAGGACTGCTGCACGATCTTTGTCGCCAAGCACCCGGTCACCAAGCCGAAGCTGGACGTGATCCGCTCCCATGAGCAGAACCTTTCGGAGAAGATCGATGAGATGTTCGCAAGGGCGATCGAGACCGATGAGATCATCCAGATCGACAGGGACGGCGAGAAGATCTTAAAGCACAGGGAAGACGCGCCGGTCGAACAGGCTGAATAAATAATCAGATGGGCAGGCTAAAGCCGCCCATCTGATTGCGAAACGGGCATCTCGCAGCACAGCCGCTCGATGTCCGTTAGCCGTCAAATGTCCGCTCGTGCAAGCACGGCAGCCACTTTCCGGCCTTATCGCGCAAAAAGGACGTGCACAATAGTGCACGTCCTGTTATGACCTGCAATGACAGGTCATAATCCTCTTATTATGACGCTCAGCCAACGATATAAGGCTTCAACGTTGTCAGGATCTCATCGATTCCTTCCTCGGCATGGATGTTCAGATCGATCGGCTTGGAAAGATCCAGGGAAAAGATTCCCATGATCGACTTGGCATCAATGACATATCTGCCGGATACAAGATCGAAATCAGAATCAAATTTTGTAATATCATTGACAAACGACTTGACCTTGTCTATGGAATTCAGAGAGATTTTAACCGTCTTCATGCGGGCCACCTCCTTGTATTGATTTGATGTCCAGGCGTTCCGCACTGCAGAGCCTGATTGATAATATACTATATAGTTTGCCAGGGGAAAAGTCAATTGTGAACAATGCCTATTCCTGAGGCAAATTAGTGGAAAATCTCACGGAAAAAGCTGTATTTTTGCTTCATGCTGTGCAATATGAACAGCAACAGGATCCGGCAGACGGGAAAGCAGGAACAATGGAACAGGAAAGACAGAAAAAAAGAATTGCCGTCCACAATTTAGGATGCAAGGTAAACGGCTATGAGATGGATGTCATGGTCCAGGAGCTGCTCGCTGACGGGTACAGCCTCGTCCCTTTTGAGGAGGAGGCAGACATCTACATCATCAACACCTGCACAGTGACCAATATTGCGGACAGAAAGAGCAGGCAGATGCTGCACCGGGCCAAAAAGTGCAATCCGGATGCCGTTGTCGTTGCGGTCGGATGCTATGTAGAGACGGATGAAAAAAGAATCGAAGAGGATCCGGCGATCGACCTGGCGATCGGCAACAACAGGAAAAACAGGATCCGGGAGATCCTGGGAACCTATCTGGACCTGAAAGAAAAAGGGACAGAGCAGGTGCCGGACAAGACGCTGGGAGGCATGACGCAGACAGACCTGACCCATTCGCCGGAATATGAGAGCATGACGCTGCTGGAGCCCGGGCATACGAGAGCTTATATCAAGATCCAGGACGGCTGCAACCAGTTCTGCAGCTACTGCATCATTCCTTACGCAAGAGGGAGGATCCGCTCCAGGGATCCCGAGGATGTTATCGCGGAGATCAGGGGACTTGCGGAGCGCGGCGTGCGGGAGGTCGTCCTGACAGGGATCCATGTATCTTCCTATGGGAAAGACCGCGGCGAGGAGCCGGAAAGCGCACTGCTGGAGCTGATGACCAGGATCCAGATGCTGCGGGGGATCGAAAGGATCCGTCTCTCTTCCATGGAGCCGCGCATTATGACGGAGGGCTTTGTCAGGGGAATCGCGGGACTGAGTAAAGTCTGCCCCCACTTCCATCTTTCTCTGCAGAGCGGGTGCGACACGACATTAAAGAGAATGAACCGCAAATATACGACCGCGGAATACCTGGAGAGCGTAGAGCGGCTGAGAGGCGCCTTTACCGATCCTGCCATCACGACAGACGTCATCGCCGGATTTCCGGGGGAGACACAGGAGGAGTTCGAGCAGACGCTGGAGTTCCTTAAAAAGGTCGGCTTTTATGAGATCCATGTCTTCCGGTATTCCGTCCGTAAAGGAACGGTGGCAGCAGGTATGGCAGGCCAGGTCCCTGAGCCGGTCAAGGCAGAGAGGAGCGACCGGCTGCTGGAGCTGACTGCTCAGCAGGCAAAGGCGTACAGGGAGCGTTTTGTCGGAGAACGCGAAGAATTGCTGCTGGAAGAAGAGGCCGTGATAGACGGCGTACGTTATATGACCGGGCATACGATGAGGTATGTCCAGGGATATATCCGCACGGATGAGCCGGCCGGGACGCTGGTGAGCGGCAGGGTCACAGGACTCGCCGGAGAGGCCGGATCTGGCATATACCTTGAATAATCATGCAAAATAGGGTAGTATAAAAAATTGACGTATTATCTTCATTCGTCGTTGCAGAACTGTCAGGAGGCAGAAAAATGGTGAAAAGATATATTGAGGACGATCTTGGAAATACCCAGTATTTTAAAGTTAAGCCGGATGACGAGAGCACAGTCAAGAAGGTGCTGTCTGTCGTTTATGAGGCCCTGTCCAAAAAAGGGTACGATCCGGTCAACCAGATCGTCGGGTATATCATGTCCGGAGATCCTACGTTCATCACCAATTACATGGGCGCCAGAAGCCTGATCATGAAGGTCGAGAGGGACGAACTGGTAGAAGAGATCCTGGAATCCTATATCCAGGGGAACGGATGGGACTGAAGCCATGACGATCATGGGGCTGGACTATGGGGCAAAAACAGTAGGCGTGGCGATCAGTGACCCGCTGCTGATGACGGCACAGCCCAGAGAGACCATCTGGCGGACCAGGGAGGGAATGATCCGCAAGACCTTGAGCCGGATCGAGGAGCTGATCGAGGAGCACGATGTGCGCCTGATCGTCCTGGGACTGCCTGTCAATATGGATGAATCTGTAGGGGAGCGTGCGGAAGCGGCACTGGAATTCGGCCGCAAGCTGGAGAGGCGCACGTCTCTCCCTGTTGTCATGTCTGACGAAAGGCTGACGACAGTCGCGGCAGATGAGATGCTGGATGAAATGGGGATCCGCGCGGGAGACCACAAGCAGTATGTGGACCAGATCGCCGCGAGCGTGATCCTGCAGGAATACATGGAAAATCACAGGGAGGAGATTAAGGATCTTCTCCAATCATAATATAAACAGAAAGTAACAGAATATATATGGCAAATAAGAAACAGAAAGACAGCCGGAAGCTGAGGATCATCCCTCTGGGAGGTCTGGAGCAGATCGGCATGAATATCACTGCCTTCGAATATGAAGACAGTATTATTGTAGTGGACTGCGGGCTCGCATTTCCCGCAGATGATATGTTCGGGATCGATATGGTGATCCCGGATGTGACCTATCTGGAGGAGAATCTGGATAAGGTCAAGGGGTTCGTGATCACGCACGGACATGAGGATCATATCGGCGCGCTGCCGTATATCCTGCAGAAGATCAATGTCCCGGTCTACGCGACCAGGCTGACAATGGGGATCATCGAGAAAAAACTCGAGGAGCACGCCCTGATGGGGACGACGACCAGAAACGTCGTGCATTTCGGCCAGACAGTGAATCTTGGCAGATTCCGGGTCGAGTTTATTAAGACCAATCACAGTATCGTAGATGCGGCTGCCCTTGCAATCTACTCACCGGCGGGGACAGTGATCCATACGGGAGACTTTAAGGTCGACTATACACCGGTCTACGGGGACGCCATCGACCTTCAGAGATTTGCAGAACTGGGGAGAAACGGAGTCCTTGCGCTGATGTGCGACTCCACCAATGCCGAGAGGCCGGGATATACCCAGTCGGAGCGCACGGTCGGCGTGACCATCGACAGGCTCTTTGAAGAGCATAAGGATACGAGGATCATTATCGCTACTTTTGCCTCCAACGTGGACAGAGTGCAGCAGATCATCAACTCCGCCTACAGATTTAACCGCAAGGTCGCGCTGGAAGGCCGCAGTATGGTCCAGATCATCCGGATCGCTTCCGAGCTCGGGTACCTGAATGTGCCTGAGGGAACGCTGGTCGAGATCGATGATCTTAAGAACTATCCGAACAACAAGACCTGCATCATTACGACCGGTTCCCAGGGTGAGAGCATGGCTGCGCTGACCCGCATGGCGGAGGAGACGCACCGCAAGCTTAAAGTGGGACCCGGCGATACGATCATTTTCTCCTCGCATCCGATCCCGGGTAACGAGAAATCTATTACGAACGTGATCAACAAGCTCCTGATCAAGGGAGCGGACGTGATCTTCCAGGATGTCCATGTATCCGGACATCCCTGCCAGGAGGAGCTCAAGCTGATCTACTCTCTTGTGCAGCCACGCTATGCGATCCCGGTACACGGGGAGTACAGGCACCTGATCGCCCAGGCGAAGGTGGCCAGGACGCTCGGAATTCCGGACGAGAGGATCTTTATCCTGCAGTCCGGCAATGTTCTGGAACTGGACGAGGAGAGCGCAGAGGTGACAGGCTCCGTGACGACAGGAGGGATCCTGGTGGATGGACTCGGCGTCGGAGATGTCGGGAATACGGTCCTGCGCGACAGGCAGCATCTGGCGGAAGACGGGATCGTGATCGTTGCCCTGACACTGGAAGACGACGATCACGGCGGCAGCAGGATCGTCGCCGGACCGGATATCACTTCCCGCGGTTTTGTCTATGTAAAAGAGGCGGACGTCCTGATGAACGAGGCGGACGTCGTCGTGGAAAATGAGCTGGACAAGGTCCTCAGGACAAAAGCAGCAGACGCGAATGCGCTCAGGACATGCGTCAAGGACGCACTGTCTGATTTCTTCTGGAAAAAGACAAAGCGCCGCCCCATGGTCCTCCCTATGATCATGAGGGTTGACGAGTAAACGATTCGGAGGCAGCAAATGGCTGGAAATCGCAGCTCAGGAAGAAGCTCTGGCAGCAGGGCCTATTCCTCGGTCAGAGATAAAAATAACCGCCCGGAGAAACAGAGAAACCGCGCGGCAGGCAAGCGGGGACAGATGGGCGGAAACCAGGCACCGGTGGACTATCTTGTCACGATGCTCAAATATGTCATGATGGTCATCCTGATCATGGTCTTTGTGCGCCTTTCCGGAGCCGCGTATGACATCGGATACAATATTTTCTATCAGAAAGCTGTAGACCCGAAGGGACAGGGCGTCAATGTGACCGTGGAGATCAAGGAGGGTATGTCCGTCGCGGAGGTCGGACGTATTCTCAAGTCCAGCGGCCTGATCAGAAACGCCGATGTTTTTCCTTACCAGGAGCGCTTTTCTTCCAGCCATGGAAAAATGATGCCGGGCACCTATACGCTCTCGACGGATATGACGCCGGAAGAGATGATGGTCGTCATGGCTCAGGATCATGTTGCGGCGGAGGACGGTTCCAACACCGGAATCGGTACGCAGGGAGAGGGCATGCAGGCAGTTGATAAGGATTCGCTGCTGGAGATGCTCGGGCTTCCCGCAGGCGAGGATGACGAACCTTGAGTGAGAGGGATTATTTTACCGGATTGGATTCGGAGGATGCGGAGAGGGTCCTGACCTTTATCGAGTCGATGGACAGGGGTCTGCCGCTGTTTCTGGCACAGATGGAGGCAGCGGCACTGGAGGAAAATGTGCCTGTCATCCGCACCCAGACCCAGAGTCTGATCCGCTTTTTTCTTGCTGCTGCAAGACCGGAACGTATCCTGGAGGTCGGGACAGCGACAGGTTTTTCGGCGCTTTTTATGAATCATTACGCGCCGCAGGCAAAGATCACGACGATCGAAAAGGATCCCGCGCGCGCAAAGGCCGCAAGGCAGGCATTTGAGGGAAACAGCTCGATCCTGCTGATCGAAGGAGATGCCTCGGAAGCGCTGCATAAGCTGGCGCAGGACCGCGAACAGTTTGATTTCATCCTGATGGATGCCGCCAAGGGACAGTATATCCACTATCTGGCGGATGTTATGGAGATCCTGGCGCCCCGCGGCATCATGATCTCGGATGACATCTTCATGGAGGGTGAGATCCTGCAGTCCCGTTTTTCCGTAAAAAGAAGAGACAGGACGATCCACAAAAGGATGCGGGAATACATAGAAGCATTGACGGGAGACCCCAGGCTCGAGACCATTCTCCTGCAGGAAGGAGACGGCACAGCCGTCAGCCTTCGGATCTGACAAAGGTTTTCTATATTTTCTAAATCTTATATGAGTAAAATTACACGTAAAAAACCGGAGCTTTTATGCCCGGCAAAAGACCTTGAGGTCTTAAAGACCGCTGTCGATTTCGGCGCGGATGCCGTCTATATCGGCGGGGAGTCTTTCAGCCTGCGCGCAAAGGCGAGGAACTTTTCGCCGGAGGATATGTCGGAGGGCATCGCCTATGCGCACGCGCACGGAGCGAGGGTGCATGTGACAGCCAATATTCTTGCCCACAACCGGGACCTGGAGCAGGCGGCGGATTATTTTAAAGAGCTGGAAAAGCTCCGCCCGGACGCGGTACTGATCGCGGATCCGGGAATGTTTGCCCTTGCAAAGGAGCACTGTCCTGATCTCGACCTGCATATCTCGACGCAGGCAAATAATACGAATTACGGCACTTTCAATTTCTGGTACGGAATGGGCGCAAAGCGCGTCGTCTGCGCCAGGGAACTCAGCCTTGAAGAGATCCGGGAGATCCGGGAGCACACGCCGGAGGATCTGGAGATCGAGGCGTTCATTCACGGGGCGATGTGCATTTCCTATTCGGGCAGATGCCTTCTGTCCAATTATTTTACCGGCCGTGACGCAAATCACGGAGAGTGCACGCATCCCTGCCGCTGGAAATATACGCTGCAGGAACAGACTGACGATCCGTATGAGTTTCATTATGCCGTAGAGGAAGAGTCCCGACCGGGAGAATATCTGCCGGTCTTTGAAAATGAGAGAGGCACTTATATTTTTAATTCCCGGGATCTTTGTATGATCGAACATATTCCGGAGCTGGCTGCGGCCGGCATCGACAGCCTCAAGATCGAAGGCAGGATGAAGACGGCACTGTATGTTGCCGGAGTGGCAAGGACCTACAGGAAAGCGATCGACGACTGGTTCGAGGATGAGGAAAAATACCGGGCGAACATGTCCTGGTATCAGGAAGAAATACGCAGATGCACCTACCGCCGCTTTACGACCGGGTTCTATTTCGGCAAGCCGACAGAGGAATCGATGGTCTATGACAGCAACACTTATGTCAGCGACGCCGTGTGGCTTGGCATCGCGGAAGAGGTGCTTGCGCCCCGAAGACCCGGGGAGACCGGTCCGGTCCGCTTTATGCAGCGCAACAAGTTCTCCGTCGGCGATAAGATCGAGATCATGAAACCGGACGGAAGGGATGTACCGGCGATGGTTCTGGCTTTATATGATGAGGAATGGACCCCGGTCGACAGTGCTCCGCACCCGAAACAGAAGCTTTATGCAGTACTGGACCAGCAGGCGGATCAGGGAGATCTCCTGCGGGCAGTGACGTAGATAACAGAAGACAGAAGGAGGATGAACATTGAACGAGACGATCAGGGTAGAGGAACTGTTCGGAAAAAATGTTTTCACCATCAGCAAGATGAAGGAGCGGCTCCCAAAGAGCGTCTTTAAGAATGTGATGAACGTCATGAACAACGGAGGGGAACTCTCCCGTTCTGACGCGGATGTCGTGGCCAAGGCCATGAAGGACTGGGCTGTGGAAAACGGTGCGACGCACTATACACACTGGTTCCAGCCCCTGACAGGCATTACGGCTGAAAAACACGATGCCTTCGTGTCCACGCCGGACGACGAGGGGCATATGGTGACATCCTTTTCCGGCAAGGACCTGATCAAGGGAGAACCGGATGCTTCTTCCTTCCCGTCGGGCGGCCTTCGCGCAACTTTCGAGGCGAGAGGCTATACGGCATGGGATATCACGAGCCCCGCATTCCTCAAGGAATCCGGGACAGGCGTCACGCTCTGTATTCCGACGGCTTTCTGCTCCTATACAGGCGAAGCGCTTGATAAAAAGACACCGCTCCTGCGCTCCATGGAGGCACTGGAGACACAGGCCCTGAGGATCCTGAGGCTGTTCGGAGACACAGCGGCGACAAAGGTGAGAGCCTCCACCGGTGCGGAGCAGGAGTATTTCCTGGTCGATAAGGAAAAATACCTGAAAAGACCGGACCTGATCTTCACAGGCAGAACGCTCTTCGGCGCTCCGGCCCCGAAAGGCCAGGAGATGGAGGATCACTATTTCGGCGTCATCCGGGAGCGCGTGGGAGAGTACATGAAGGATCTGAACATCGAGCTGTGGAAACTCGGTGTTCCTGCCAAGACGCAGCACAACGAAGTAGCTCCCGGCCAGCATGAGCTGGCACCGATCTATGAGACGGCAAACCTCGCGACAGATCACAATCAGCTGGTCATGGAAGCGATGAAGAGGGTGGCTGCCCATCACGATCTCCGCTGCCTTCTGCATGAGAAACCCTTTGCCGGCGTCAACGGCTCCGGCAAACACAATAACTGGTCGCTTTCCTCGGATACGGGCGTCAACATGCTGGATCCGGGCGCATCGCCTGAGAGAAATATCCAGTTCCTGCTGGTGCTTGCCTGCATTCTCAAGGCCGTAGACGTTCACGCGGATCTGTTAAGACAGAGCGCATCCGACGTCGGAAATGACCTGCGCCTCGGCGCCAACGAGGCACCCCCGGCGATCGTCTCCGTTTTCCTCGGCGAACAGCTGGAGGATGTGGTCCGCCAGCTGGTGGAGACCGGAACGGCGGACAGCCATATTGAGGGCGGCATGTTAAGGACCGGTGTCTCCACACTGCCTGATATCGCAAAAGACGCGACAGACAGGAACCGGACATCGCCGTTCGCCTTTACCGGCAATAAATTTGAATTCCGTATGGTCGGCTCTGCCGACTCCATGGCAGGATCGACGACGGTCCTCAACGCCATTGTCGCAGAGAGCTTCTGCGAGGCGGCGGATGTTCTCGAAGCAGCCGAGGACTTCCCGATGGCGGTCCACGACCTGATCAAGCAGTACTTTACCGAGCACCAGAGGATCATCTTCGGCGGCAACGGCTATGCGCCGGAATGGGTCGAAGAAGCGGCCAGAAGGGGACTCCCGAATATTCCCAGCACGATCGAGGCGGCGGCAGCCCTGACGACAGACAAATCCGTTGCCCTGTTCGAGAGGTTCGGAATTTTTAACAGAACAGAGCTCCAGGCGAGAGAAGAGATCACCTACGAGACCTACGCGAAGTCGATCAACATCGAGGCTCTCACCATGCTGGATATGGCGGGCAAGCAGATCATTCCCGCCTGCATGCGTTACGAGAGGAATCTCGCGGATACGATCCTGGTCGTCAAGCAGGTGGGCGCTCCGTGCGAAGCGGAGACGAGACGCCTGTATGAACTGGCCGGCCATATAGAGGCGGCCCAGGGAGCACTGGAATCCCTGCGCGAGCTCGTCAATGCGGCCTCCGATCATGAGAGGGCAAAAGACAAGGCATTCTACTACAAAGATGTGGTCATTCCTGCCATGAACGCCCTGCGCAGGCCGTGCGATGCCCTGGAGATGCTGGTGGATAAGAGCGCCTGGCCGTTCCCTACTTACGAAGATCTGCTGTTTGAGGTTTAAGATAAGATGAGAATCATTATTGTTGGATGCGGCAAAGTCGGAGAGACTATCATTTCCCGTCTTGTCGACGAGGGACATGACATAGCGGTCGTTGATGTCGACAGCAAGGTCATCAATGACGTTACGAACAGCTATGACGTCATGGGAGTCGTCGGAAACGGGGCCAGCTATTCTGTCCTGAAAGAGGCGGGGATCGAGGACATGGACCTGATGATCGCCGTCACGGACTCCGATGAGCTCAATCTGCTCAGCTGCCTGTTCGCCAAAAAAGCCGGTAACTGCAGTACCATTGCCAGGATCCGGAATCCCGAATACTATTCCGAACTCGGATTTATCAAAGAAGAACTGGGACTGTCTCTGACGATCAACCCCGAATACGCTGCGGCTTCGGAGATCGCAAGGCTTCTCCGTTTCCCTTCCGCGATCAAGATCGACGTTTTCGCCAGGGGCAGGGTGGAACTGCTCCAGTTCGTGATCCCCCAGGGATCCATCCTCGACGGCATCAGCCTGATAGACCTGCGCAAGAAGATCAAGGCAGAGGTCCTGGTCTGCGCGGTCCAGAGAGGGGAACAGGTCGAGATCCCCAACGGCGCTTCCGTTCTGCATGCAGGCGATACGATCAGTATCATCGCGCAGCACAACCACGCCAAGAACTTCTTCAAAAAAATCGGGGTCGAGACGCACGGCGTGAAAAATACGATGATCGTCGGCGGAGGAAAGATCGCCTACTATCTGGCCAGAAACCTGATGAGCCACGGCATCGACGTCAAGATCATCGACAATGACATGACAAGATGCGCGGAGCTCAGCGACCTGCTGCCCGGCGCGATCATCATCGGCGGAGACGGTACCGACCACGATCTGCTCATGGAAGAGGGAATCGATACCTGCGAGTCCTTCGTGACGCTGACGGGTATCGACGAAGAAAATGTCTTCCTCTCCCTGTTTGCCCAGCAGCAGAATCCGGATGCCAAGATCGTGACCAAGACGAACCGGAATACGATCGACAGCATCATCGGCAAATTCCATCTTGGCAGTATGATCCATCCCAAGAATATTACGGCGGAGTATATTCTCCGTTATGTCCGCGCGATGGAAAATTCCATCGGCAGCAACATGGAGACACTGTATTACATCGCCGAGGACAAGGTCGAGGCGATGGAGTTTACGGTCAGAGGGGACGCACCCGTGATCAACACGCCTCTGGCAGAGCTTAAGACCAAGAGCGGCGTTCTGATTGCCGCCATTATCCGGGACGGGCAGATGTTCCTGCCCGGCGGCCAGTCGATGATCGAAGTCGGCGACAGCGTCATCGTCGTTACGACCAGACAGGGCTTCAGCGACATCAGAGACATTCTGCAGGAGAACTGAGAAGCTTATGCATTACGGTATTGTGCGTTATGTTTTAGGCCTGATCCTCAAGATCGAAGCGGCACTTCTGGTGCTGCCGGTCCTGATCGGCCTTATATACAGGGAAAAGGAGACGATCGCCTTTGTGATCATGGCCGTCTCCTGCCTGCTCGTGGGCACTCTTCTGACGATCCGAAAGCCAAAGAAACTCGTTTTTTACGCAAGAGAAGGGCTGGTGATCGTGGCGCTGTCCTGGGTTATCATCAGTATTTTCGGTGCGCTCCCGTTTGTGATCAATCGGGATATTCCCCGGTTCACGGATGCCCTGTTTGAGACGATCTCGGGCTTTACCACGACCGGAGCAAGTATTCTCCTTAACGTGGAAGAACTCTCCCATGTCAGCCTTTTCTGGAGAAGCTTTACGCACTGGGTCGGAGGCATGGGCGTCATCGTTTTCATGCTGGCGATCCTGCCCATGGCGGGCGGTTACAATGCCCAGCTGATGCGGGCGGAGAGCCCGGGACCTTCCTTTGGCAAGATCCGGCCGAAGGTCAGGGAAACAGCGGCAGTCCTGTACAAGATCTATTTCGGCATGACGGTCGCGGAGATCATTATTCTCCTGATCAGCGGCATGCACTGGTTCGATACGCTGTGCATCTCTTTCGGATCCGCCGGGACCGGCGGCTTCGGCGTCCGCGCGGACAGCTGCGGCAGCTACACGCTGATCCAGCAGACGATCATCACTGTGTTTATCACACTGTTCGGCGTCAACTTTAACGCCTATTACATTCTGCTGCTGACAAAGGATAAAAAGGCTGTTTTCAAATCAGAGGAAGTGCGCTGGTACCTGCTGATCATTGCCGGAGCGATCGCTGCGATCACTTTAAACATCCGCAGCAGTTTCGAGTCGCTATATCTGGCTATTCATCACGCGGCATTTCAGGTCGCCTCTATTATCACGACGACCGGATTCGGGACGGTGGACTTTGACCTGTGGCCTGAGTTTTCGAAGGGTATCCTCGTCCTGCTGATGTTCATCGGAGCCTGCGCAGGCTCGACCGGCGGCGGTTTCAAGGTCTCCAGGGTGATCATCCTGGCCAAGAGCATCTACCGGCAGCTCATTCAGTTTATCTACCCCAGGAGCGTGAGCGTCATAAAGCTTGACGGGAAGACGGCGGACGAGGAGATCGTAACGGGAGTCAGTACATACCTTGCGACTTACACCTTCCTTTTCCTGGCGTCGATCCTGCTGCTGACGGTCGATCACCGCTTCGACCTGATCACGGACTTTACGGCTGTTACCGCAACCTTCAACAACATCGGTCCCGGCCTCGCCGCGGTAGGACCTACCAGAAATTTCGCGGATATGTCGACCCTGTCCAAATATGTCCTCATGTTTGACATGCTGGCAGGACGTCTTGAGCTCTATCCGATCCTCATGCTCTTCGTTCCGAGGATCTGGAAAAAGAATTAAAATAGTGCTTGCAATTCTGCAAACGAGATAGTATAATTCATCATCGTAGCCGAGAGACAACGGCTGCGATGAGCATTGGGATATCGCCAAGCGGTAAGGCAACGGACTCTGACTCCGTCATTACGTAGGTTCGAATCCTACTATCCCAGCTACCTTTTATAGTCCGTCATCAGTGATTATCTGGTGACGGATTTTTTATTGTATTTTCAACGATTCCGAACACAGCTTTCTTTTATCCTGTTCCATGATAAAGCGTCTCAGGCTGACAGTTTTTGCAAGTCATTGTCAGTCAAAATGTAAGTCAAATTGTCAGTCAACAGTGAGTCACCGGATGCGTCCCCCTGACGCACTGTCATCTATGATATTTCTCCCACAGACAACAGCGTGTTGTGTTAGAATGTCAGTATTAAACTGCATTGAGTGCACCGGTAATATTTTGCGGAAGGGATCTTTATGACAGGATCGGGATACAGGATGATCGCCCTGGATATGGACGGCACGCTGCTGACGTCAGGGAAAACCGTCCATCCGGATTCTGTCCGGGACATTCGTTACGCCGTGGATCGGGGGATCCATGTCGTTTTCTGCACAGGCAGGGGCCTTGCGGAGATGAGGGATTATCTGGAACCTCTTTCGATGGTTCGGTACGCGGTATGCGTGAGCGGAGCGCTGGTCTATGACCTGCATGGGGAGACTGACGGAAATGTCAGTAAATCTTTGCCTTCCGGAGGCTCCGGGAAAAATACCGCAGCGATCGGAGGCAGAACGATCAGCCTCAGGGGGATCCCCGACAGGAATGCGCGGGAGATCCTTCGGGTCGCGCAGCAGTATGACGCGATGCCGCAGCTGCTGACCGAGAAGGAATCGATCGTGAGAGCGGACCAGATCAGCCGGATGGGCGACTACCACATGGCTGTCTACCAGGAGATGTACGAGAGACTCGCAAGGACGACACAGAACATCGCGGAGGAACTGGAGAGAGGCGGCGGGATCGCCAAGATCAACCTGTATTTCAGGAACACAGAGGACAGGGAGAGAGGATACCGTGAGCTGCAAAACCTTCCGCTGGATTTCGCTTATGCGGAGGGAACATCTCTGGAGATGAATGCTTCCGGAGTGACGAAGGCATCAGGTCTTAAGATCCTCGCGGATCATCTTGGGATCGGAATGACGGAAGTGATCGGCATGGGAGACGCGGAGAACGACACGCAGATGCTGCGAAGCGTCGGGTGCTCGGTGGCAATGGGCAATGCAGACGAAAGGATCCGTGCCATATGTGATCTTGTCACGGACGATAATGATCACAACGGAGTCGGAAAAGCGATCCGCAGGTTATGCGGGTCATAAAACAGGAGGAAGCTATGAATTTTCATCTTTTGACACAATACCTGGATTCTCTGAATGAAGAATACGGGATCCCCGGACTGGATGTCATCGTGACCAAGGATCACGAGACCGTTTACAGGCATTCGGCAGGCTTTTCTGATCCGGCGGGGCAGAATCCTGTCAGCAGCAGGGACTTCTATTATCTTTTCTCATGCACGAAGGTCGTCACCATGACGGCGATGATGCAGCTGCTGGAAGCCGGTAAGGCAAGTCTTTACGATCCGGTCAGCCGTTTTCTTCCGGAATGGGACCATATGACGGTCATCAACGGCAGCTGGAAAGAAAAGGGCGGCATGTTCTTTAATCCGCGCATCAACGAGCCTTCTCATTTTGCCAAAAACCGCGTGCGCATCATTGACCTGATGTCCATGATGGCGGGACTGACCTATGACCTGCAGTCTGATGCGATCAAAGATCTGCTCAGCAGGAAACCGGACGCTAACACGAGGGAAGTCGTGGCAGCAATGGCAAAAATGCCTCTGCTCTATGAACCCGGAACCAGATATCAGTATTCCCTGGGACACGATGTGATCGCAGCTGTGATCGAGGTGATCAGCGGGGAATCCTTCAGCGAGTATCTCAAGAATCATATTTTCACACCGCTCGGGATCCAGGATCTTACCCTGCATCCGAACACGGAGCAGATGTGCCGGATGAGTGCGATCTACCGCTACAAGCCGGAGAGCGGAAAAATGGAGTCGATCGAGCTGCCCGGCCTGAACCTCAAGGTCACTCCGAACTATGAGAGCGGTGGAGGCGGGCTGACGGGAACGGCAGATGCATATTCTGCTGTCATCGAGGCGCTCGCAAACGGAGGCGTCGGCAGGAACGGCGCAAGGATCCTCAAAGAGGAGAGCGTTATGCTCTTCACGCACTCTGTTACTACGGGAGAGGCTCTTCAGGACTTCCGTGTCGGACGCTTCCTGGAATATGCCTACGGCCTCGGCGTGCGCGTCAAGACAGAACAGATCCTCGGGCACTCCCCGGTCGGCGAGTTCGGATGGGACGGCGCCGCGGGCGCATATGCGCTGATCGATCCTTTCAACCACGTCAGTGTTTTCTATGTGGAGCATGTGCTTGATTTCTTTGAAGGGTACAGTGTCGTACACCCTCGTGTCAGGGATCTTGTCTACAAGGGCCTGAACAGATAAGGTTGACAAGAAACGGGAAAGAAACAGGAAAGAAACAGGAAAGAAAGAGGGCGGCACGGTCCTGCCGTCCCAGGGAGAAACAATGGCCAGACAACTGTGGAAACCAGCAAATATACTGTATCCTTGTCCGGTCGTCATGGTCAGCTGTGCTGACAGGGACGGCAGGCCGAACATTATGACGGCAGCCTGGACAGGAACGATCTCGAGTGACCCGGTGATGGCCTCCGTCTCGATCCGCCCGGCGCGGTATTCCTATCAGATCATCAGGGATACAGGGGAATTTGTCCTGAACCTGACCACAAGGGATCTCGCTTTCGCAACGGATTTCTGCGGAGTCAGATCCGGACGTGACATCGACAAATTTGCGCACCTCGGGCTCCATCCCACGGTCTCGGACAGTGTCCGCGCGCCGGGCATCGACGAGAGCCCTGTCAATATCGAGTGCAAGGTGGTCAAAATAGAGAACTTCGGTGTCCACGACCTGTTTCTGGCGGAAGTCGTCAGGGTGTCCGTGGACGAGCAGTACATGGATGAAAAGGGCAGATTCGATCTGGCAAAAGCCGACCTCATTGCATACAGCCACGGCGAGTACTTCGCTCTGGGAGAGAAGGTCGGAAAATTCGGATTTTCCGTGAAGAAGGACAAGAAGAACAAAAAACGCTGAGAATATCACCGATCTGAAAGCAAAGAACAGGCAGCAGGAGCCAAGCTCCCGCTGCCTGTATTATTTCTGCCTGTTTTACTGCTGTCTATATTGTTACTGTCTATTTTGTGCTGAGAAGATAACGGACCATTCTCTTTGCGCAGGCATTCAGGGCAGCCTCTTCCAGGAACTGTTCCCCGGTCCTTCTGACGGCATCGATGATCTCCTGCACATCGCTCTGGGAACCGGGCATGGTAAGATCGTTTCCGGCCGCGACACATTTGGCAGCGGAGGAACCGTTCCCGCGGTTGGTCGTTGTCCAGTCGGTCATGATAATACCCTTGAATCCCCATTCCTTTCTCGCCGCTGTCGTGCACAGATCATAGCTGTTGGCGGTGTGAACGCCGTTGACCTTGTTGTAGGAGGTCATGATCGCGCGGGGCTGGGACTCCCGGATCGCGATCTCAAAGCCCTTCAGGTAGAGCTCGCGCAGCGTTCTCTCGGAGACGATCGAAGAGACGCCCGTGCGGTTTTCTTCCTGGTTGTTGCAGGCGTAATGCTTGATCGTCGTTCCAAGACGGGGATCCTCCTGGACGCCGATCGTGATGGCGGCCGCGATCTTGCCGCTGACAAGCGGATCCTCGGAGTAGTATTCATAATTTCTCCCGCAGAGAGGATTTCTGTGGATATTCATGCCGGGAGCGAGCCACAAGGAGACGCCGAAAGCTGCCATCTCTGCGCCGACAGCCCTGCCGACCTCGATGAGAAGCTCCGTGTCAAAGCTCTGTGCCAGCAGCATTCCTACGGGAAAAGCACTGCAGAACTGGTAATGCCTGTCGGCGCCTTCGTGGGGGAACGTCTTGCCGAAAATACGGTTTTCCAGCCCCTCATAGGCCGTCATGGTATAGACATGCCCGTCCGCCGGGTCTGTCTCATACATCTGCCAGAGGCGAAGCCCCGCGGGACCGTCGGCGAGAGTTACATTGGGGACGCCGAATTTGTCTGCCAGGACGGCAGTTGTCTCACCGGCTGCTCCGGGGACAGTGATGGCGGCGTTTCCAATAAATTCGGCAGGACCTTCTTTGAGGCGGCCGCAGCACAACAGGGCTTTCTGCTCCGTTGTGAGAAGGGAAACGATCCTGGCCGCTTCTGTGTCCTTCTCTTCCTCTTCCCCGGGCTCCGCCTCAGGTGATCCTTCCGCATCCCCGGCACCTTCCGCATGGGGAGCGGCTGCTGCTTCGGCGGCTGAGAAAAGTTCACTCAGATCAAAGACAGGGCACTCTTCGTCAAAACGGGCAGCGATGCCTTCCCTGCACTGCCGCACGGTTTCCGGATCCGGACGGATCTCGGAGAGGGCATCGAGCAGCGGACAGATCGGTGTGACCGTTTTGGTTACCATGAGGCTGTTCTGGCGCAGGATGCAGACGGGCTGCAGCTGCTCCGGATCCGCATCGGATCCCGCGAGAATATAGTAGTCGCCGGATTCCACCTGCCACTGGGAGAGGCCGGCGTGGTATTCTTCGAGCATCTCCAGGCTGCAGCCGATCCCGATCGATACGGACTCGCCCGGCGCAAGAAGCGGCGTCTTGGAAAAACCGATCAGGGTATAGAGCGGCTTGTGCCGGACTTCACCCGGACAGCTGGCATAGACAAACACGATCTCTTTTCCTGGACGGCTGCCGGTATTCTGAACGCGGGCTGTTACAACGGGCTGGCCGTCTGCGCGGCGGAAAATTCCGGTTTTTGTCTCAAATGTGGTATAGGAAAGTCCATATCCGAACCTGTAGCGGGGCTTTACGCCAAAGGAGTCAAAATACCTGTATCCGACATAGAGCCCGTCTGTATATTTCTCTTCAATGATATTTCCGTTGTTGTGGGAGAAGGTCGCGCTGGACGGATAATCCGCATAATTGTATGCCCAGGAGTCTGTCAGCCGGGCAGAGGGAGTCACAGCACCTGTCAGGATATCGGCGAGCGCATGGCCGCCCTCCTGGCCGGCCTGGCACATCAGCACCAGGGCGTCGATCTCATAGCGGTCCACGAAGGACGTATCGACGATCCCGCCGACGTTCAGGATGACGATGATCTTATCAAACTCTTTGCGAATCTGCGCAAGCTCAGCTTCTTCGACTTCGGAGAGATAGTAATCTCCGGGGACCTCCTTCCTGTCGGCGCCCTCTCCGGAGACTCTGCTGATCACATAGATCGCAGTATCTGTGTCCGCATCCGGCCGCACGATCTCCATGCCCTTGGGCATCGCAAGGGGCCTTGTCGCATGAGCGCGGTAGAGAGAGTGGTAATTTCCCGCCTCGGAATTCGCATAGATCTCCTTTACCCAGGCCTCTTTTGCGGCTTCATAGCGCTTTGCGTATTCGGTAAGCCAATCCTCATCGGCAAGAAGGATACCGGCGTCGCGCAGGCCTTCCGCAATACTGACGTTATAGCGATTGTTGACGGCACCGGAGCCCGTTCCGCCTTTGATCGTGTACAGCGCACCGCCGCCGTACA
Organism: Lachnospiraceae bacterium; assembly: GCA_017449745.1. Taxonomy (GTDB): domain Bacteria; phylum Bacillota; class Clostridia; order Lachnospirales; family Lachnospiraceae; genus CAG-791. The sequence continues at coordinate 14,105 of JAFTFD010000060.1, read as the reverse complement.
GGGCTATCTTCGCTCCTGCCGCCAGCGGCAGAATACCGCCCTTATTCTCCATAAGGACCATACCTTCGGCGGCTGCCCTTCTGGCAACAGCCGCATTTTTCAGCTCCAGGTCACTCATGCCCGGAACACCGTTTTCTCCTTTCACGATACCCATGACCCCTCCTTTTATAATGTGCGTTGGCTTTCAATAAATCAGATATTGGCGGCAGAGCGCAGGCATTGCCATACGATCTGTTTCCAGTATTAATTTATTATACTATGAAATTATGCTGCCTGTAGAGTCATATAAAAGTTCAGTCTCATGAAGTAGACACCCGTAATGATGTGTGACTACGTACGAATCACACAAATAAGTGAATTGCAGATGAAGATTCGTAAACCACTGCTCCGGATCTTGACTCAAGAAGTGAGTCAGCGGATGCATACCCGTGACTCCCCGTGACTCCCGTCCCCGTGACACACCGGCAGTAAAAGTGAGACAGCGGACCTGTCCCCATGACTCTAAATGTGCTATAATTTCATCAGTATGACTTTTTTTCGAAATTAACTCGAATTAACAGGAGGGAACGATCATGATCTCATGGAAAAATCTGGATACACTGGATTCCTATAAAAAGCTGGAAGAGCTCGGCGCAAAGGTAGATCTTGCCAAGGCAATGGACGGCGAGAGCGGTGCGGAGCGCGTGGCAAAATACTGTGTTCCTATGGCAGCAGGCATGGCTTACAATTTCGCAGCCAAGGCTGTGGATGACGAAGTGCTGGCAGTCCTCGCGGATCTGGCCGGCGAAGCGCAGCTGACAGACAAATATGCTGCTCTTTACAACGGCGAGGTCATCAATACCGGTGAGAAGCGTCTTGTCCTGCATCAGCTCTGCCGCGGACAGCTCGGCGAGGATGTCATGGCTGACGGCGTCAACAAGCGCGAGTTTTATGTCTCCCAGCAGAAAAAAGCGGCTGAGTTCGCGAACAAGGTACATTCCGGTGAGATCACCAATGCTGCAGGAGAGAAGTTTACGACAGTCGTACAGATCGGTATCGGCGGCAGTGACCTTGGCCCCCGCGCCATGTACCTGGCCCTGGAGAACTGGGCAAGACAGAACGGTACGCTTCGCATGGAGGCGCGCTTTATCAGCAACGTAGATCCGGACGATGCTGCAGCTGTCCTGAAGACGATCGATATTCCCCACTCCCTGTTTATCGTAGTTTCCAAGTCGGGAACGACACTGGAGACACTGACCAACGAGTCCTTTGTCAGGAACGCCCTCAAAGAGGCGGGCGTAGATCCTGCAAAGCATATGCTTGCCGTGACGAGCGAGACATCCCCGCTGGCATCCTCCACGGATTACCTGGCAGCTTTCTTCATGGATGACTACATCGGCGGAAGATATTCTTCCTCCTCCTGCGTCGGCGGCGCGGTCCTCTCCCTGGCATTCGGTCCCGAAGTCTTCGCCCGTTTCCTCGACGGAGCAGCAGAGGCGGACCGTCTCGCAAAAGAGACAGATATCATGAAGAACCCGGCTATGCTGGATGCCCTGATCGGCGTATACGAGCGCAACGTCCTCGGCTATGAGGCGACAGCCGTTCTTCCCTACTCCCAGGCCCTGAGCCGCTTCCCGGCTCACCTCCAGCAGCTGGATATGGAATCCAACGGAAAATCCGTCAACCGCTTCGGCGAGCCCGTCAGCTATGTGACAGGCCCCATCATCTTCGGCGAGCCCGGAACCAACGGACAGCACTCCTTCTATCAGCTGCTGCACCAGGGAACCAACATCATCCCGCTGCAGTTCGTGGGATTCCGCAGCAACCAGGCCGGCATGGACGTCGACATCCAGGGCAGCACGAGCCAGCAGAAGCTCTGCGCAAACGTCGTCGCGCAGATCATGGCATTTGCCTGCGGCAAGAAGGATGAGAATCCGAACAAGAATTTCGAGGGAGGCCGTCCTTCCAGCATCATCATCGGCGAGCAGCTGACTCCCGAAGCGCTCGGAGCACTGCTGGCACACTTTGAGAACAAGGTCATGTTCCAGGGCTTCATCTGGAACCTGAACAGCTTCGACCAGGAAGGCGTTCAGCTGGGCAAGGTGCTCGCCAAGAGAGTCCTCGCTCATGAGACAGACGGAGCGCTCCGCGCACTGAGTGACCTTCTGGGGATCTGATCTCTTAAAAACAGATCGGTCTCAGCAGGATCTGGAAATCAGGATATCAGGATATGAAATGGTTGGGATCCGGAAGCTCGTTCTTCCGGATCTCTTGTACTGAAGATGGCCAGGGAGTATCGGCCGGATATAGAAGGAGACAGTAATATGGGCAATATAACAGAGGAACAGCCTGTGGAAATGGAACAGGCTGTCGTACAAAGAGAGAGCATCATTATCAGGACCAGCATCGTGGGCATAGCAGCCAATCTGCTGCTGGCGGCCTTCAAGGCAGCCGTAGGTATCCTGTCCAATTCGATCGCCGTCGTTCTGGATGCGGTCAATAATCTCTCTGACGCTTTATCTTCGATCATCACGATCATAGGAGCCAAGCTGGCGAACCGTCTTCCGGACAAGAAACATCCGCTGGGACACGGCAGAGTGGAATATCTGAGCGCCCTGGTCGTATCCGCGATCGTTATGTATGCCGGGATTACCTCCTTTACAGAGTCTGTAAAAAAGATCATCCATCCCGAGACGCCGGACTACTCCGTCGTGTCGCTGATCATCATCGGAGCGGCGGTCGTTGTCAAATTCCTGCTGGGAAAATACGTCAAGGGACAGGGAGAAAAGGTGCACTCCGGCGCGCTGGTCGCCTCCGGTGAGGATGCGTCCTCCGATGCCCTGCTGTCCCTGTCGGTTTTTGCCTGCGCCCTGATCTTCATGATCACCGGGATCTCCCTGGAAGCTTACATCGGCGTCGTGATCTCTGTCATGATCATTAAGGCAGCTTACGAGATGATGACAGATACGCTGGACGATATACTCGGCCACCGCCCTGATGCGGAACTGACAACAAAGATCAAGCGCCTGGTCGCGCAGGAGCCGGCTGTCCGCGGCGCCTATGACCTGTTCATCAATAACTACGGCCCGGAAAAGAATATTGCGTCGATCCATGTGGAGCTGCCGGATACCATGACCGTCGAGGAGGTTGACAACCTGACCAGAAGAGTACAGGGCAAGGTCCTCAAGGAGACCGGCGTCATCCTGACCGGTGTGGGAGTATACTCCTTCAATACGAAAAATGACGAAGCGGCCAGGATCCGCAACCGCGTCATGCAGATCGTGATGGACCACGAATGGGCACTGCAGCTGCACGGCTTCCATGTGGATACTGCTGAAAAAACGATGCGTTTCGATGTCGTCATGAGTTTTGACATCGATCCCAGGGAGGGTCTCGGAATACTTCAGGCGGAGCTGGATAAGGAATTCCCGGATTTTGAGATCATGATCACGCCGGATGTGGATATTTCGGAATAATCCTCTTCACAGGACTCATGTATTTACTATAAAATAGTTGAGGGCAGAACCGGCGGAAGTGCAGGCATTGAACCGTTCCTTTCAAAAGCACCTAAGATCTCCGACAGTTCCGCCCATTAAGAAAGAAGCGAATCACACTAATATCCCGGAGGAGCATATGGATAGAAATCAGATCAGAGAAGAGATCGCAGCCGGCAAGGCTGTGCTGGGCATCGAGTTCGGCTCTACACGTATTAAGGGAGAGCTGATCGTCTCAGATAACGTACCCGTCGCGGAAGGCGCGCACGAGTGGGAAAACAGACTGGATAACGGAGTCTGGACATACACATTGGATGATATCTGGACGGGCCTGCAGGACTGCTATGCAGACCTGGCAAAAGATGTCCTTGAGAAATACGAAGTTACCCTTACGGACCTGTCTGCCATCGGCATCAGCGCCATGATGCACGGGTATCTGGCGTTCGACAAGAACGATGAGCTCCTGGTACCTTTCCGCACATGGAGAAATACGATCACCGGCGAGGCGGCAGAGAAGCTGACCAATCTGTTTCATTACAATATTCCGCAGAGATGGAGCATCTCGCACCTGTATCAGGCGATCCTTAACGGCGAGGAGCATGTTAAGAACATTTCCTTCGTCGCGACTCTTGCCGCTTATGTGCACTGGCAGCTGACCGGTGAAAAAGTGATCGGCGTCGGCGACGGCTCCGGTATGTTCCCGATCAATATCCATACCGGCGATTACGACGAGACCATGGTAAAAGAGTTCAACGCCCTGATCGCAGATAAAGGCTATTGCTGGAAAATGCCTGATGTATTCCCCAGAAACCTCAAGGCCGGCGAGAGAGCTGGCACTCTGACAGAAAAGGGAGCAAAGCTTCTGGATGTGTCCGGAAATCTCCGCGCAGGGATCCCGCTCTGCCCCCCGGAGGGTGACGCAGGAACAGGTATGACGGCAACGAATTCCGTCGCCAGGAGAACCGGCAACGTCTCCGCGGGAACCTCCGTATTCGGAATGGTCGTCCTCGAGGATGATCTTAAGAATGTCTATCCGGAGATCGACCTTGTGACAACGCCCGTTGGTGATCTTGTGGCTATGGCACACTGCAACAACTGCACCTCCGACCTCAACGCCTGGGTCAATATTTTCTATGAATTCTGCCAGGCTATGAACATGCCGGCCGACAAGGGTACTCTGTACTCTGTCCTGTATAATAAGGCACTGGAAGGTGACAAAGAATGCGGCGGCCTCCTGGATTACAACTATTTCTCCGGAGAGCCGATCACAAAGATGGAAGAGGGCAGGCCGCTCTTTGCAAGGACACCGGACAGCAAATTCAATCTGGCCAATTTCATGAGAGCGCATCTGTATTCCTCCTTAAGCGTCCTGAAGATCGGTATGGATCTGCTGCTCAAGAATGAAGGGGTCAAGGTCGATAACATGCTCGGCCACGGCGGCCTGTTCAAGACAAAAGGCGTCGGACAGAAGATCCTTGCCGCAGCACTCAACACGCCGGTCACGGTCATGACAACAGCCGGAGAAGGCGGTGCATGGGGAATTGCTCTGCTGGCTTCTTATATGATCAACGGAAACGGCAGGTCACTGGCCGACTGGCTGAACGAGGAAGTCTTTGCGAAGGCTGAAGGAGAGACTCTACAACCGGATCCCGAGGATGTGGCCGGATTCGACGAGTATATCGCCCGCTACACCAAGGGACTGCCGATCGAGGCAGCTGCCGTTAAAAATTTCTGATTTGACAAGGAACAGACTGTATCACCTCGCTAGGTGACAGCTGACAGATGATGTAAGACACCCTTCCGGATCCTTGCCGGTGCTTCCGGCATGAACTGACAGGCGGGGTGTCTTATTCTGTCTGAGGGTATCTGAGGGCATACCGTAAAACGCCCTGTCCAGTTACGGCCTTTTATGTTAGAATATTACCGCTTATGATCAGATGATCAGGATCAGGAAAGATTCCGGTCTTATCTGATAAGTCAGGAAAAAATAAAAACGTTAAGAGCAAGATTGTTTATGGATGATAGAGAAAGAGAATACAGGATACGGCGCAAACGGGCGAGACTGCGCCGGGAGAGACAGCTGCGCAGACGCAGGCGGATCATGGCAGGCTGTCTGGTGGCCATCGCTCTGATATTGGTGATCACCTGCGTTGTTCTCGAAAAGCGCAGACATAAAAAAAGCGATGCTGAGATCGCAGAGTCCGGTGTTGAGAACCTGACAGACGGCAGCGGCGCGGAAGATACAGCTGGTGCCGAAGGAGAACCGACAGAAGACGGGACAGGTGAGAATGCGAAAGAAGAGGAGCTGGATCCTGCGGTGATCGAGCAGCTCAAGGCAGAGAGGAACCTCTCCCCGGCGGTTGCATCCTTTGCACTCGGATATGAATTCCATGAGACGCCGGAGACTTACCATTTTCCTTCCGTCAAAGTAGTGGAAGAGCCGGAAGAGGAAGAGGATACAGAGGCTGAGGTGGAAGGGGAAAACGACCAGAGTGAGACCAACAGCAATCTGGAGCTGGACAAAAACGGCGACGGCGTCGTCACCTACGAAGAGGAAGGGATTTCCAGCAAGTATCTGGTCCTGATCGATGCGGATACCAACGAGATCATTGCAGAAAGAGATGCGGATGAGAGCATTGTTCCCGCCTCCATGACAAAAGCGCTGTCCGTCCTGGTGGCCGTGGAACAGATGAAAGATCCGGCCTCCCAGCTGGAGGATAAATTCACTCTGACCAGCGAGATCGAGGATTTTGCATATACCAGCGGCAGCAGTGCTGTCTGCTGGATGCCCGGAGATGTCGCGACGGTGAGAGACCTGCTGTACGGTACCGTACTGCCGAGCGGAGCGGATGCAGCCCTTGCCCTGGCACAGTATACCAGCGGCACACATGAAGCATTTGTTGAGCTGATGAACCAGCGGCTGGAGACCCTTGGGATCAGTGACACGGCTCATTTCACCAATTGCGTCGGACTGTATGATGAAAATCATTACTGTACCGTCAAGGATATTGCGGCGATCATGAAGGCCTGCATGGAAAACGATCTCGTCCGTGAGGTCATGGCGGGACATGTGTACACGACTTCGCCGACGAGCGTCCATCCGGAGGGCATAGAGGTCTCCAACTGGTTCCTTCGCAGGATCGAGGACAAGGACAGCCACGGGCTTGTGCTGTGTGCGAAGACAGGATTCGTACAGGAATCCGGCTTCTGCGCGGTCAGCTATATGGAAGGCAATGACGGAGGCCATTATATTCTGGTCACGGCGGATGCGTGGGGCAACTGGCGCTGTATCTATGATCATGTGATGACTTATACACAGTTTATTCCGTAACCGGCTTGCGGACATGAAGGACGGCGAGTACGGCGAGGGGAGGGAGAATAGTGCGAAAAATGTGCCGATGCACATTTTTCATCACCAAATTTGAGCCGCAAGCGTCTCAAATTCCGATTCAGGAGAATCGCACCCTGCGGGTGCTTCATCGCGAAATTCTCCTGCGGGATGCCTACGCTGACGCTGCGGCATGGGGAATAATATGGAGAAAATTACGAGCTTTACGATCAATCACCTGAAACTGGAGCCGGGAATTTACGTTTCCCGCGTAGATCATTACGGGGATGAGGTGATCACGACCTTTGATCTTCGCATGACGGCGCCGAATAAGGAGCCGGTCATGAACACGGCGGAGCTCCACACGATCGAACACCTCGGGGCGACCTTCCTTCGCAATCATCCTGTGTTCGGCAGCAGGACGGTCTATTTCGGACCCATGGGATGCCGCACCGGCTGCTATATGCTGCTTCACGGGGAGTATACCTCGGAAGAAATCGTGCCGCTCGTGACAGAGATGTTCGAGTTTATCCGGGATTTCGAGGGAGAAATCCCCGGAGCTGCCGCAAGAGACTGCGGAAACTACCTGGATCAGAATCCTGCAATGGCAAAATGGCTGGCAGCCAGGTATCTGGACAGCACGCTCTATGATATTAAACCGGAGCATCTGGTCTATCCTGACTGATCCTGATTTATCGCAATATGGCCGGAAAACGAAACAACTGCCTTCCGGAAGCGGGGCTGCAGTGTTTTCTTTAGCGGCATTTAATGGTAAAATATAAAAGGTATGGCCATATTCCGTGACCGTATCGTTATCTTTGGCAACATTATTAATTCATTTTTGCAGCAGAGACCGGTAACGTGATGCTGATGCATGACAACCGGCTTGATCACACCATTGGGGGTTCAGATTTATGAAAAAAGCTCTGATCATCGGAGGAGGACCTGCGGGTCTGACAGCGGCTTATGAGCTGCTTCGCCAGTCAAAGGATTATGAGGTCATCGTTTTCGAGGAGAGCGATAAATTCGGCGGTATTTCCCGCACGGTCGAGTACAAGGGAAACCGCATGGATATGGGCGGACACAGGTTCTTTACCAAGGTACCCGAGGTCAATCGCTGGTGGGATGAGATGCTCCCCAGACAGGGATCTCCCGCTAAGGATGATATCATGCTCGGACGGAGCGTCACACTTGCTCCAGGCGGACCGGATCCTGAACAGATCGACCGCGTCATGCTCCGCAGGGACCGTGTTTCCAGAATCTTCTTTAACAACAAGTTCTTTGATTACCCGATCTCCCTGAAGCCGGAGACCTTCGCTAATATGGGACTGGGCACCACGATCATCGTGGGCTTCAGCTACATCAAATCGGCCCTGTTCAAGCGCAAGGAGAATTCCCTGGAGGATTTCTATATCAACCGCTTCGGGAAAATGCTCTACTCCATGTTCTTTGAGCACTATACGGAGAACCTGTGGGGCAGACATCCTTCCCAGATCGATCCTTCCTGGGGCGCACAGCGCGTCAAGGGCGTGTCGATCATGGCAGTTCTCAAGGACGCCCTCGGAAAAATGTTCCATAAGAAGAACAGGAAGGTCGAGACTTCTCTGATCGAGGAATTCAGCTATCCCAAACTCGGTCCCGGCCAGCTCTGGGACGTAACGGCCGAGGAGATCCTCAAAAAAGGAGGCACGATCATTAAGAATGCGAAGGTCGTCGGCATTCACAAAAATGCGGACGGCGTGCTGACAGGTCTTACTTATCTGCAGGACGGAAAAGAGATCCGCGTCGACGGAGATGTCGTGGTCTCCTCCATGCCCATCAAGGATCTGGTCGCCGGAATGAATGATGTCCCGGCAGATCCGGCCCGCATTGCGGCGGGGCTTCCTTACCGCGATTACATGACGGTCGGTGTCCTGATCAAAAACCTGCATCTGCAGAACAAGACCAAAAAGAAGACGGTCGGCAATATCGTTCCGGACAACTGGGTCTATGTCCATGACAGAAATGTCACAATGGGCCGTTTCCAGATCTACAACAACTGGTCCCCTTACCTTGTCAAGGATCTGGAGCATACCGTCTGGGTCGGACTCGAGTACTTCTGCAATGAGGGAGATTCCCTCTGGAGCATGGAGGATGATGACTTCGCAAAGCTCGGCATCGAAGAGATGATCAAGCTCCACCTGATCGAGAACAAGGATGAGGTGCTGGATTATCACGTCGAGCGCGTCAAAAAGGCTTATCCCGCCTATTTTGACACCTATAATGAAATGGATACGCTGCGCGAGTGGCTGGATACGATCCCGAATCTTTTCTGCGTCGGCAGAAACGGGCAGCACAGATATAACAATATTGATCACTCTATGTGCACCTCCTTTGAGGCGGTCAAGGATATTCTGTCCGGCACAACGGACAGGAGCAATGTCTGGAACGTGAATACCGAAAAAGAGTATCACGAGTCGACAGCGGCCGAGGAACAGGCTTCCGCACAGGAGGAAGAAGAGAATAAAATGGAAATAGACTGACGCTCTGCGCCGGTCAGGAGGATGAAGTGTCGATTAAGATCAGCAGCTTTATGGGCCGCTTAGGATGGGCGGCGAGAAAGTATTTTCCGAATCTTGCGAGCAATGCATATCTGAAGCTCCAGTTTCTGACAAGGGGAACGGACCAGGATAAATATGTGGATTTCTTCCTGAAACAGGATCCACTGCCGATGCCGCAGGTCGTTAATATTGAGACGATCAACCGCTGTAATTCGACGTGCGCATTCTGCACGGCCAATGTGCATGCGGAAAAACGTCCCTTCATGAAGATCAGCGATGAGCTGTACCGCTCAATTATCGATCAGCTTGCGGACTGGGGATACAAAGGCCACCTTACCCTGTATGGAAATAATGAACCGCTCCTGGACACAAGGATCGTGGAGCTGCATAAATATGCCAGGGAAAAGCTGCCGGAGAGCTTCATTTTCATGTCGACTAACGGCCTGATCCTGAATCTGGAGAAGCTGCGCGCCGTGCAGCCATACATCGACCAGCTCATTATCAACAATTACAGCAATGAGATGAAGATGCATGACAACATCCAGGAGCTCTATGACTACGTCAAGGCGCATCCGCAGGAGTTCGAGGATATCGAGATCATCGTCCAGATGAGATATCAGCAGGAAGTCCTGACCAACCGCGCCGGCAGTTCGCCGAACAAGCAGGCGACGGAGAAGGTGATCAAGGAGACATGCCTCCTGCCCTTCACGGATCTGTGGATCACGCCGAACGGCAAAGTGGGCATCTGCTGCTGCGACAACCTGGAAGTCACGGACATGGGCGACCTGAATACGACGCCTCTGAAAGAAATCTGGGAAGGCAAGAAGCTCCAGGCCTGCAGAACGGCGATCGCAAAGGGCAGGCAGAATTATCCGTTCTGCAAACACTGCGACTTTATTGATGCCGGATTCCGCACACAGATGATCCGACGGATCATGGCCGGTGATATTGAAGGCGCCAACCGCGCCGGCGGCGAGGAAAAGAACGACAGGAATAACAGATCCTGAGAAAAGGATGACAAGGACCGCTCTGCCAATATGGCAGGGCAGTCTTTTTTTTACATGATGAGGCCGATAAGAGCGCGCACAGCTCCTGGTTCATCTGTTAAACAATTGAATTCATCTGCCAAATAGGATGAAAAATGGGTTACTATATAAGAGGACGGCAGAGCGTATTGTCAGGCAGTTCAAGAAGAGAAAGGTAAAGGGGAAATATGCGGAAAACGAAAATTGTTTGCACGATCGGTCCGGCCTGCGAGTCGGAGGAAATGTTAAGAGAACTGTGCCTTGCGGGAATGAACGTCGCAAGACTGAATTTCTCTCACGGAACGCATGAGGAGCATCTGGAGAGGATCAGCCGGATCAAAAAGGTGCGCCGTGAGCTGGATCTTCCGATCGCGATCCTGCAGGATACAAAGGGACCGGAATTCCGGATCGGTACATTTAAGAACGGCAAGGTCATGCTCGAAGACGGGGCGTCTTTCACTTTCACCACAGAGGAGGTGGAAGGAGATGAGAATATCGTATCCGTGAGCTATAAAAACCTCGCCAATGAGCTGGAAGAGGGCGACAGGATCCTTCTGAATAATGCCCTCCTTGAGTTTAAGGTGCTCTCTACGGACGGAGTCAGGATCCGGACGGAGGTCGTTATGGGCGGAGAGCTCTCCAACAGAAAGAGTATGAGCTTTCCGGGCAAGCATATGAAGCAGATCTATCTGTCCGAGCAGGACAAGTCAGATATCCGCTTCGGTGTCGAAAATGATATCGACTTCATTGCATGTTCCTTTGTTTCCGTCAAACAGGATCTTGTGGACGTCCATGATTTCTTGAGAGAACTCGGAAAAGACGATACTGTCGAACTGATCGCCAAGATCGAGAACCAGTCCGGCTATGATAATATCGAGGAGATCTGCGAGGAGTGCGACGGCATTATGGTCGCGCGGGGAGACATGGGCGTTGAGGTACCGTTCGAGCAGCTGCCCGCGATCCAGAAAAATCTGATCACCAAGTGCCGGATGCTCGGCAAGCGCGTTATTACGGCAACAGAGATGCTCGAGTCCATGATCCACAATCCGAGGCCTACCAGAGCGGAGGCATCAGACGTAGCCAATGCCGTCTATGACGGAACCAGCGCGGTGATGCTCTCCGGCGAGACGGCGGCAGGATCCTATCCGATTCAGGCTGTGAAGACCATGGCCAAGATCGCGCTGGCCGCGGAGGAGAACATCGACTACAAGGAGCGCTTCTATCAGTATGATTTCCGGATCCGCAATGACATGGATGCGATCTCGCATGCGACCTGCGGCATGGCTATGGATGTCAACGCAAAGACAATCGTTGCCTGCACGCTCTCCGGGCGCATTGCAAGGATGGTCTCCAGATTCCGTTCTCCTGTGGATATCATCGGGCTTACGACTAATGAAAAGACCTGGCGCAGATTATCCCTGTCCTGGGCGGTCACGCCTAAGATGTGCGAAATGCTCCCGTCGACGGACGTGCTCTTCTATATGGCCAAGAGGACGGCAGTGGAGACGATGAAGCTGCAGCCGGGAGACAAGGTCGTTATCACCGGCGGCGGAACGACCGGACAGTCCGGCAATACCAACCTGATCAAGATCGAGACGGTATGAGAAAGTACTAAAAGAAAGTACTAAAAGAAAGTACTAAATCTCAGGGGATCTCATAGACATAAATAACATACGGCGAAGTATCATCTGCCCAGGAGCCCAGGAGCGTAAGCCCCAGCTCCCGGGCATTTGTTATGCATGGGCGGGAAAAGATATACCGGCAGTCAAGAGCTTTCATGGCGGCAACATCCAGATCAGCGGTATCCTCCGGATGGGGATAATTGCGGACGGCCTCTACGATCGTGGAATGATTTCCGGAATAGAGGTAGCACCGCGCTCCCCAACTGTCATAATAGGCCATCGTGGCGGGCTGTTTTTCGAGGGCAGGGGCGATGATCTTCCTGAAGGAGTCCTTGTAGTCCTGCAGATAAAAGCCGAGATACCCATCGATAGTACGGATCCCGTTGTATTCCAAAGTGGCGGGATGGAATCCATAAGCGGCGCTCCATTCCCCGCTATAGCCGATCTCTTCCGTGACTCTGTCAAAGAGGGCTTCTGAGTAGAATTCGCCATAGGTCAGGGAGTTCTCGGTGACACCGCGCAGCAGACGGTTCGCCTCCGCATGTGCTGTATGATAGAGATCGTTATATTCAGTGTCTGTCAGCAGGATCACGGCGGAGGAGACAAGACAAAGGAGGAGAGGCAGCGGCGAGAGAAGACGCCCTATAATGGGACTGGTCTTTTTCAGGGGCTGCTGCCCGGTTTGCTGTCCGGATCCGTCAGACGCAGCAAAACGAGCGATCCTTAGTGACAGCCGCACCATGGCGATGCCGAACAGGGCATACCAGAGAAAAGGATTGAGGAAGCTTGTCCGTCCGAACTGCCATCCTTTAAGAGGCGGCACAAGCAGCTCGACAAAGCGGCGGAACGGACCGCAGTAGTAAAGTCCGTAGATCAGGGAATCAAACAGCAGGAAAAGAATTCCCCAGTTATATATGTCCCTGAGGATCTGCCCGGAACGGCGTGTCAGGACATAGCGGCAGTTGAGCAGGAGAAAATAGACAAGACAGACCGGCAGCACGATGTACTGCTGCATGCTCTGTGTATGCATGGCGCCGCCATTTAAAAAGACCTCGCGGATCATGGAGAGGATACCCTGGGCATCAAGATCCGCGATCACCATAGTGGAGCGGATCGTCACTTCATCAGAGAAGAGCATGGATCGGAACAGGCGGTATTCAAACAGTATGAAGCCTGCGCTCAGCAGCAGGATCGCAAAAAACATCTTCCAATCGGGCTTTCGCCGCGCGATGCTCAGCAGGATCAGTGCGAGAGCCATATACGCCAGGAGGAAAAGCCCAAAATAGGAGAAATAGGACACGCAGGGATAGAAAAAGATGCCAAGATAGAGAAGAATTCTGTTCCTAAGGGACTTCTCCCTCTCCAGACGCAGCAGGAAAAATACCAGCAGCGGAACGGAGGCAAAGCTGATACCGTATGCGGGAAAAAGATTCAGGATCCCGTACGCAAAGCCGGACAGCAGGACGGGAACGCGAACAGAGGGATCGTGCCTGACGGGCATACAGGTTCTGTCATTTTCTGCGCAAAGCCAGTTCCGCTCCAGAAGCTCTTGGAACAGCAGATCAAAGGAAATGACGGCCAGCGCGACTTTCAGAAGGTACAGGAGGGCATAGGCATAAAAAGAGGGGAGAAGCCTGTAAAGGAGACCGGGAAGTGCGAACTCCGAGGGAAGGTCATCTCTTGTGACACCATGCAGAAACGGCGCAGAAACATTCTGCGCCGCAAAAAGATCTTCGTTTTTCAGCATCTGGTATTGTGCCTGGAACAGATCGAGATTGTCCGGGACAGCGATCCTCATTTTTTCGCCGAAGAACAGAAAGGCGCCTCCGGCCAGGATGAGATACAGCGCGATCAGAGAGATGACCAGTGCTGTTTTTCTGTCATACCTTTTCAGATCAGAAGAATGCTGCATAAGAGTCCTCATTTAAAGTCAGTTATAAGCGGATCACGGAGAGGTTTGCTGAGCTGCCTGCAAAGCGGCCTCCTGAGCTGCCTGAAGGGCAGTTTGCTGAGCAGTGGCAGCGGCTTGAGCCTGAGCGGCCTGTTCGGCAGCAGCTTGAGCAGCGGCAGCCTGAGCCTGAGCGGCTTGTTCGACTGCGGCTTGAGCAGCGGCAGCC
>JAFTFD010000059.1 GCA_017449745.1 Lachnospiraceae bacterium | reverse complement strand
TTTAGTAGTCGCTTCCGGAGCCATCAGCCTGGCTCGGGGCAGATAGTTTCGGAGCAACCAGGAATTTAGTAGTCGCTTCCGGAGCCATCAGCCTGGCTCGGGGCAGATAGTTTCGGAGCAACCAGGAATTTAGTAGTCACTTCCGGAGCCATTAGCCTGAATCGGGGCAGATAGTTTCAGGAAACTTTGAAATCTAGTAGACACTATTGGAGTATAAGCTTCTAAAAGGTTGATTCAGGAAATCAATTCCTCAATTAAATATCCCGCTTTAGCTACTTATCAGTTCACTTCGCCGCTTCTCTCAGCACAGCCTTAAGGAACGACCAGCATCTTCTCACAGACGCAAGATCGAGCTTCTCATCCGGTGTGTGGATGCCTTCCATATCGGGGCCGATGGAGATGCTGTCCAGTCCCTCGATCTTGGAAGCCAGCAGTCCGCACTCCAGTCCGCCGTGTGTGATGGAGATCACGGGATCCTTTCCTGTCTCTTCCTTGTAGACGCGGATCATCATATCGCGAAGCGGGGATTCCGGAGCATACTCCCATGCGGGATAGGTGCCGCCCACGTTCATTTCAGCACCAAACGCTTCGGCTACGATCTTGACCTTGTCGGACATCAGCTTTTTCTGGGAATTGATGCTGCTGCGGATCAGGAATGTAGCGCGGATCTCATCCTCCTGTGTGTCCAGGATTCCGAGGTTCAGGGATGTCTGGGGCATGTCCTTGATGTTGGGATCGGATTCGATCAGGCCGTTCGGCATAGCCATAAACAGGCGGATGATGTTCTTGGTCTCCTTTTTGGAGACGGCTTCCACCATGGACTGTCCATATTCGATCCACTCATAGCGGATGGCGATATCCGGATCCGTGTAGCGGTATTCCCCTTCGATATCCTTGCAGAAAGATTTGATCTTCTTCTCGAGCTTTTCTCTGTCTACGTCTGTATCAAGAAGGACGGTTGCTTCGCACTCGCGGGGGATCGCGTTGTCTTTGCCGCCGCCGCAGATCTCTTTGAGACGCAGGTCTTCTTTTTTCATCAGCTTGTGCAGCAGACGGATCATAATGTAATCAGCATTGGCGCGTCCTAAGTGGATGCAGGCTCCGGAATGGCCGCCCTTGAGGCCGCTGACCGTAAGATGAAGGCCTGTCCCGTTGTGCAGGGAGCGGTTGATCGGCAGTGTCATTTCCTGATGGGAGCCGCCTGCGCAGCCGACTGTGAAGATCCCTTCTTCCTCGGAATCCAGGTTGATCAGTCTCTTTGCTTTAAGAGGTGCCGGATCCAGGGCGACCATGCCGTCCATGCCGGTCTCCTCGTTGGTCGTAAAGATACACTCCAGGGCCGGATGGACCATTTCCTTGTCAGCGAGAGCTGCCATCATCATGGCGACCGCGATACCGTCGTCACCGCCCAGCGTCGTCCCGTCGGCATGGAGGATATCGCCGTCCAGGATCAGGCGGATCGGCTCAGTCTCCATATTGATGGGGTTCTCTTTTATTTTCTCCAGGACCATGTCGATATGTCCCTGCAGCATGATCGGTGCCGCATCGGCAGCAGCGCCCTGGGCAGGCTTGAAAATAATGACGTTCTTCTCTTCGTCCTGGATATACTCCAGACCCTGCTCCTTTGCAAACTGCGCAATAAAATCGCTGATCTCGTCAACATGGTAGGATCCGTGAGGGATCGCGCTGATCTGTTCAAAATAACGCAGTACGTCTTTCGGTTCTACTTCGCTCAATATGTATTCCATTTCTGAACTCCTTTATAAAAACTATGCATGTCCGTATCGGTACCCGTTCTCAGAGTCTTACCGGTACGCCGCGTCCCCGCAGAAATTCTTTGACTTCCTTTATCTCCAGTTCCTTAAAATGAAACAGGGAGGCGGCAAGCGCCGCATCGGCACCGCCCTCCGTTAATGCCTCATAAAAATGTTCCGTTGTCCCCGCTCCCCCCGATGCGATGACCGGTATGCGGACAGCATCGGAAATAGCCCTGGTGAGGGGAATATCGTATCCGGCTTTCGTGCCGTCGGCATCCATGCTGGTCAGCAGGATCTCGCCTGCTCCGAGGCTCTGAGCCTTTTTCGCCCACTCGATCGCGTCGATCCCCGTATCGATCCGGCCGCCGGCAATATAGACCGACCAGCCTTTTGAAGGATCGACGGGATCTCTTCTCTTGGCGTCGATCGCCACGGTGATGCACTGGGAGCCAAACTGTTCGGCGCCTTCCGCAATCAGCTCAGGGCGCTTGATCGCTGCGGAGTTTACGGAGATCTTGTCCGCGCCTTCCCTGAGGATGGCCCGCATATCATCTGTAGTACGGATGCCGCCGCCGACCGTGAAGGGAATGAACACTCTTTCAGCCACACGGCGGACCATGTCGGCAACCGTCTCCCTGGCGTCGCTGGTAGCAGTGATGTCCAGGAAGACCAGTTCATCCGCTCCGGCAGCGGAATAGGCCGCGCCTGCTTCGACAGGATCACCGGCATCCCTCAGCTGCACGAAATTGATGCCTTTTACGACCCGCCCGTTATTGACATCCAGGCAGGGAATGATTCGTTTTGTCAGCATGGGCTATCTCACCTCCAGAAAGTTCTTAAGGATCTTAAGGCCGGTCTTTTCGCTCTTTTCCGGATGAAACTGGCAGGCAAAGAGATTGCCGCTTTCCACAGAGGCATCAATATCAATGCTGTAGCTGCATTTGGCGGTCACAATTGACGGATCCTCTGCCCTTAAATAATAGGAGTGGACAAAATATACATGGCTGTTCTCGGGAATGCCCTCAAAAAGCCGCCCATGGTTCGGATAGGAAAGACTGTTCCAGCCGATCTGCGGTACTTTAAGAGACGTACCGGCGGGATAATCCTGCCCCTGGACGGCAATTTCCGGTATCCTCCGGATCTTTCCGCCAAGAATAGACAGGCCTTTTACTCCAGGACTCTCCTCGCTCTCTTCAAACAAAAGCTGAAGTCCGAGGCAGATCCCCAAAAACGGCTTTCCGCATAGCGCCTGTTCCCGGATCACTTCTTCTAAGCCGTCCTCACGGATCCTGTTCATCGCGTCCCCGAATGAGCCGACGCCCGGCAGGATCACGCGCTCAGCGGATCTCATGACCTCAGGATCCTTTGTGATCAGAGGCTCTTCTCCGAGCAGGTGAAGCGCGTTGACAACGCTCTTTAAATTCCCTGCTCCGTAATCTATGATTGCTGTACTCATTTGAATACCCTGTATAGTGTATGCGATTTGACAGGCATATCTGCAAACCGTTACCGTGTGCAGCTGTATTTCTTACAGGACCTCTGTAACTTTACCCCGCGTCCAGCTCAAACCAGAAACAGACGCCGTTGTCGTAGTTCTTAACGCCGTACTGTTCGCCGAGCTGTTCCATGATCGCCTTGACAATCGAGAGTCCTACGCCGGAACCGCCGTATTCCCTGGTCCTTGCTTTATCCACTTTGTAGAACTTCTCCCAGATCCTGGCAAGGGACTCTTCCGGGATCGGTGTGCCGGAATTAAAGACACTGATCCTGACCTTTTTGCCGGAATCGCCCGAGACTTCTTCGCATCGTATATCGAGATTTTTGCTCCCTGTATCATCCGAAACTTCACAGTGGTGAATGGCATTGGAGAGATAATTCTGGAACACCTCTTCCGCCATGAACTGGTCAGACCACACGTACAGCTCGCCTGCAGGAGGCGAGATCCGCATCCTGATCCCGGCCTCATCCATGAGAATCTGGGAGGATGCTGTACAGCCCTGTATCATGGCCAGTATGTCGAATCTCGACATGCTCACTTCGCTCTGACCGAATTCAAGGTGATTGAGCGTCAGGAGCTTCTGCACCATCGTGTTCATCTTGGCGGATTCGTCCATGATCACGGAAGTGTAATCCCGCATCTGTTCCGGATCGTCGGCAATGCCGTCCTGAAGCGCTTCTGCATATCCCTGGATCAACGCGATGGGAGTTTTGAGCTCATGCGTCACGTTGGAAATGAATTCCCGCTGCATGCGCTCGTTCTGGTCCCTGCGGTCTATGTCCTGCCGCAGCTCCGCGTTTGCTGTCTTGAGATCCGAGATCGTCTTCTCCAGAGTGCTGGAGAGGTCATTCATGTTCTCCCCGAGCTCATGAATCTCATTTCGATCCTGCCCCTCGTATTTTGCCGAAAAATCGAGGTCGCGCATCCTCTTGGAGATCAATGTCAGCTGGCGGATCGGTCCCGAGAGCTCTCTGCCCATGATCATGGAGGCGATCGCTCCCAGCAGCATGACCGCTGCGCCTACATAGAGGATGAAGCGGCCGGCGATCCTGGAATTCTGCCGGATGCTCTCCATTGTCGTCCGCATCAGGTAAAAGCCGCCGCCGGAAAGGCTCCCCCACATCTCAATATACTGGGAACTGTTGGCTGTATTCCTGACGATCTGAAAGGACTGCCCGTCAAGGCTGTCGAGCTGGCGGACCACTTCGTAGATGTTTTTCTGCTCTTCTTGCTGCCCGGGCTCACCGCTTTTCCTGTTTCCGCTTGGGATTCCGGATCCGTCCAGCAGATTATCCCACATGCGGAGCATCATCTCCTGCGCGTTTACCGCATAGTATTTGAGGATCTGGGAACCCTCGTCGAGCACGACGACCTCGACGTTTTCGGTACTCATGATCTTCACGAGCTCCGCGTCGAATTCATCGGAGGTGATCTTGTCTCTTTTGGCCGCGTCATCGAGCCGCTCGTAGGCGCTGTACAGAGCATCGCGCTTCTGCGACTCGTAATAGCGCTCCAGAAAGAGCTGATCCATCAAAAATACGATCAGGATCGCCGCTGCCACCAGGCTGAAGCCGAACAGCGTCATCTGAAATTGTATGGAGTGTGTTTTACGGCTCAAACTTGTATCCCATTCCCCAGATCGTCTTGATCACTTCGCCCTTGCTGCCCATTTTGCTCCTGAGCTTTTTGACATGGGTGTCGATCGTTCTGGCATCCCCGAAATAATCGTAATTCCAGACATTACTGAGGATCATCTCTCTGGAAAGCGCGATTCCCTTGTTCTCCATAAAGTACGTCAACAGCTCGAATTCCTTGAAGGAAAGGTCGATCTCCTGGCCGTCCACGGTGACGGTATGCGCCGTCTTATCGAGTACGATCCCTGCCTCTTCCAGCTTATCCTGCGTCTTGTCAGCGCCGGTCCTTCTCAAAATGGCTTCCACCCGGGCCAGCAGCGTCCTCGGGGAGAACGGCTTTGTCACATATTCGTCGGCACCTGCGTGAAATCCCTCCAGTTCGTCGCGCTCATCGCTCTTTGCCGTCAGCAGAATGATCGGAACGTCGTATCCCGGATAATCCCGGTTTTCCCGGATCTGGCGGACGACGCCGTAGCCGTCAAGCTTTGGCATCATCACATCCAGGATGATCAGAGCAACATCCTTCTGCTCATAGAAAACGTCCAGCGCTTCCATGCCATCCCCAGCCTCCAGGACGGTATAACCGTCCCGCACCAGGAAATCGCGGATCAGGCGCCGCATACGCTGCTCATCATCAACTACAAGAATCTTTGTCTGTGCCATACTCAGTTACCATTACTAATATCCGGAGAACGGAGAACCTGCTCTCTCGGTGATGGGAAAGAAAGCCCGCAAAACAGTGAGATCCGCTTCCGTCAGATCGCTGTAAACACCATAACGCATCTGGCCTCGATCTGGAAGACCGGATGCTCCAGATAGACCGGTCTGTCATGTGTCCATACACCGTTCTGATCCAGTGCTGTATTGACACAGACGCCCCAGGAAAAGCCCTTCGGCAGCGGAGGCATTCTGACTGTCTGCGGCTCCCAGAAGGGATTGACCAGCATATAAACGATATCGTCCTTATGAATATCTTCCCTGTAACCGGAATACATAACCCCCAGCATCTTGGTCATCTGCGTGATGTCATGGTTGTCCGGATCACCGCTGCAGACCATAACAGGTTCGAGGCCGCATTTAGCAGGCTTTAGTTCCCTGGAAATGACCGGGTGACTGCGGCGGAAATGAATCATATATTTATAAAATTCAAAATAGGATCTGTTTTTTTCAAGCCGGCGCCAGTCCAGCCAGGAGATCTCATTATCCTGGCAGTATCCGTTGTTATTTCCAAACTGCGTATTGCCGAACTCATCTCCCGAGTAGACCATGGGCGTCCCGCGGCTGCACATAAGGACCGCGATGGCATTGCGCATCATTTTAAAGCGCAGCGCATTGACCGCAGGGTCGGTGGTATCGCCCTCCGCGCCGCAGTTCCAGCTGCGGTTGTCATTGCTGCCGTCTGTGTTGTCCCAGCCGTTGCGCTCATTATGCTTGTCGTTATAAGAATACAGGTCGTAAAGAGTGAATCCGTCATGGCAGGTCAGGAAGTTGACACTGCTGGTATATCCCTTGTAAACACCGTAATACAGATCCATGGAACCTGTAATGCGGTGAGCGGCCTCCGGTGCGTTCCAGAAATTACCCTTCAGGAAATCTCGTATCGTATCGCGGTATTTTCCGTTCCACTCCGCCCAGCGGTTGTAGGCCGGGAAATTACCCACCTGGTACATTCCGCCGGCATCCCAGGCCTCGGCGATCAGCTTGACGTTTCCGAGGATCGGATCAAAGGCAAGTCTCTCAAGAAGAGGAGGATCCTCCATCGGACGGCCCAGCTCATCGCGTCCCAGGATCGACGCAAGGTCGAAACGGAATCCGTCGACGTGATAGCGCGTGACCCAGTAGCGCAGACAGTCCACGATAAACTGCAGCACGATCGGGTGATTGCAGTTAAAGGTATTTCCGCAGCCGCTGAAATTATAGTAGCGTCCGTCCGGAGTCAGCATATAGTAAATGTTGTTGTCGATCCCCTTGAAAGAAATATAGGGACCATGCTCATTGCCTTCCGCCGTGTGATTGAAAACGACGTCCAGGATGACTTCGATCCCGTTCTCCTTGAGGAGCTGGATCGTCTCCTTGAGCTCACGTCCCTCGCGGTTGTACTCCGCGGAAGCCGCATAGCTCGTATTTGGCGCATAGAAGGCTACGGTATTATATCCCCAGTATTCGTAGAGCTTTTTGCCCTTGTAGGTATGACCGTTGGCGACTTCGTCAAATTCGAAGATCGGCATCAGCTCGACAGCGGTCACTCCCAGTTCCTTCAGATACGGGATCTTTTCAATGATACCGGCAAAAGTTCCGGGATAGGAAACGCCGGAGGACGGATGCTTGGTAAATCCGCGGACATGCATCTCGTAAATGATGGAATCCTCCATCGGCGTGTTCGGGAAATGGGAGGTGTCCCAGTGGAAATTGTTGTGCACGACCCTGGCGTGATAGGAACCGTTGACCTCTTTGCTCTCGCCCCATTTGCGCTGCCCGACGACGGCTTTTGCGTATGGGTCCAGGATCACCTTTGTTTTATCAAAAAGAAGACCGTTTTTAGGATCCCACGGCCCGTCAAGATGATAACAGTATTCAAAATCCTCAATATTGAGGCCGAAAACCATGATCGACCATACCTTGCCGACACGGTATTCATCCGGGATCGGGATCACGGCAAAGGGCTCTTTTTCCTTGCGGTGGAACAGGACGAGCTCGCAGCTCGTGGCCCCGAGAGAATACATCGTAAAGTTTACGGCACCGGGCATTTCATTGGCGCCGTTGAGCATATAGTTTCCGGGTCTTACCTGGAAACCGTTGATCGTATCCGTCGGTTCCCACTGCTGCATGGCAGCCAGGCCCATATTCTGATATTGCTGATCAGTCTCCAGCTTATGCTCTCTGTACTGAGTTGCCTCTGTTCTGCCTAAACTGATCAGATCCTCAACTACATCATTCAGTTTCATGAATTCTCAACCTAAAATGAGGCTGCTGCATGGCAGCAACCTCATCGATCTTTAAAGTTTACTGATTATGCCGGATAAGCGTTGTTCGCTGTGTCTGCCTTAGTCAGATCCACTTTCTCCTGCTGTGCCAGACGATATTTGAAGAAATCAAGAGCTACCTGCGGGAACAGGGCGTAGGACAGAACGTCCTCATCCTGCTGTTTCCAATCCTTGATCTCTTCCTCAAACTTGGCAAGCTGAGGCTCGATCAGATCTGCAGGACGGCATGTGATGCGCTCTGTATCGCCGAGGACCTTCTTGACGATCTCTTCGTTCATCGGTTTGATGGTCTGGCCGTATTTTCCTGCCATCAGATCCTTGGTCTGCGCGGTTGCGACCTTATAGCGCTCACCCATCAGCACATTCATAACAGCCTGTGTGCCGACGATCTGAGAAGAAGGTGTGACCAGAGGCGGCTCACCCATATCCTTACGGACGCGCGGAACTTCCTCCAGAACCTCTGTCAGCTTGTCGGAAGCGCCCTGCTCAGCCAGCTGGGAGACCATGTTGGAAAGCATACCGCCGGGAACCTGATACAGCAGTGTTCTGATATTGACGCCGAGGACCTTTGTGGAGAGAAGGCCGCTCTTTAAGCACTCCTCGCGATAAGGTGTGAAGTAATCTGCGATCTCCTTAAGGAGTCCCTGATCATAGCCTGTGTCATACGGTGTGCCCTGAAGAGCGCCGACCATGACTTCCGTTGCGGGCTGGGATGTACCAAGAGCCAGAGGGCTAATTGCGCAGTCGATGATATCGACACCTGCCTCGATGGCCTTCAGATAGGTCATGGAAGCGACACCGGAGGTGTAATGTGTGTGCAGATCGACAGGAAGGTTAGAACCTGCCTTCAGAGCCTTGACGAGCTTCTCAGCCTCGTAAGGGACCAGCAGACCAGCCATATCCTTGATGCAGATGGAATCAGCGCCCATATCCTCGATCTGGCGCGCGATGTTCATCCAGTAATCTTCTGTATAGGCATCACCGATCGTATACGCGAGAGCGATCTGAGCATGTCCGCCCTCTTTCTTGGTTGCGCGAACGCTGGTCTCAAGGTTTCTGAGGTCGTTCAGGCAGTCAAAGATACGAATTCTGTCGATACCGTTTGCAATGGACTTCTGTACGAAGTACTCAACGACATCATCACTGTAGTGGGAATATCCGAGGATATTCTGTCCGCGCAGCAGCATCTGTGTAGGAGTCTTCTTAAAGTGATCCTTTAATTTTCTGAGTCTCTCCCACGGATCTTCATGCAGGAAACGAAGGCAGGCATCAAAAGTAGCGCCGCCCCAGCACTCGATAGCTGCATATCCGACCTGATCCATTTTATCCGCGATGGGAAGCATGATCTCTGTGGGCATTCTGGTTGCGATCAGGGACTGATGCGCATCACGCAGAACGGTTTCCATGATCTGTACGGGTTTTTTCACCTGTTCTGACATTCTTATATCCTCCATTATTAAACAATTCCGAAAACAGCCATAAACACACCGGCCACGACAGCAGTACCGATAACGCCTGCTACGTTAGGACCCATGGCGTGCATGAGCAGGAAGTTCGTAGGATCCGCCTCAGCACCGACCTTCTGAGAGACACGGGCTGCCATAGGAACGGCGGAAACACCTGCGGAACCGATCAGCGGATTGATCTTGCCCTTTGTGATGACCTTCATGGCCTGGCCGAACCAGACGCCTGCCGCAGTACCGAAAGCAAATGCGATAAGGCCCAGAGCAACGATCTTAAGAGTTGTGGCATTCAGGAATGCCTCTGCGCTTGTTGTAGCACCGACAGAAGTACCCAGAAGGATAACGACGATGTACATCATAGCGTTGGAAGCAGTCTCCTGCAGCTGGCGGACGACGCCGCTCTCACGGAACAGGTTGCCGAGCATCAGCATACCGACAAGGGGAGCTGTGGTCGGCAGGATCATGCAGACGACGATCGTAACGATGATCGGGAACATGATCCTCTCAAGCTTGGTA
Source organism: Lachnospiraceae bacterium (assembly GCA_017449745.1). Taxonomy (GTDB): domain Bacteria; phylum Bacillota; class Clostridia; order Lachnospirales; family Lachnospiraceae; genus CAG-791. The sequence continues at coordinate 10,850 of JAFTFD010000059.1, read as the reverse complement.
ACGGGACGCAGCTGCTCCATCTTGATCTTGCGGTCCTTCTCAGAGGTAAACAGCTTCATGATGGGCGGCTGGATGATCGGAACAAGCGACATGTAGGAATATGCCGCGACCGCAACAGGACCCATGATGGATGTCTGTCCGAGCTTGGAGCACAGGAAAATGGATGTAGGGCCGTCTGCACCGCCGATGATGGAGATGGCAGCGGCAGCCTTGCCGTTGAATCCCAGTGCGATAGCACCGAAGTAAGCAGCAAAAATACCGAACTGCGCTGCAGCTCCCAGAAGGAAGCTCTTCGGGTTGGCGATCAGGGGACCGAAGTCGGTCATCGCGCCGACTCCCATGAAGATCAGGGACGGCAGGATCGCCCATTCGTCAAGAATAAAGAAATAATACAGAAGTCCGCCTGTGGCGCCGTTGGCAGGTGCTGCGATAATATCGGGATAGATATTGACCAGCAGCATACCGAAAGCGATCGGTACCAGCAGAAGGGGCTCGAAATCATGTGCGATGGCAAGGTACAGGAACACGCAAGCCACGATGATCATCAGGTAGTTGCCCCATGTGAGGTTGAGAAAGGCGGTCTGGTGTACTAAGTTATCCAGTGTATTTGCAATATATTCCATATATAACTTAGACCTCCTAATTAGTATAGGCTCCGGACTGATGTGCATTCAGGACGCAGGCCTGCATATCAGCAAGTCCGCATTGAGAATGCCTGTTGTGCTTATCAGTCAAGAGTAGCAAGGACTGTGCCTGCCTCAACAGCATCACCAACTGCGCAGTCGATGGAAGCGACTGTGCCGTCCTTGGGAGCGACCATAGGGATCTCCATCTTCATAGCTTCAACAATGATAACAGCGTCGCCAGCCTTAACTGCATCGCCGACCTTCTTCTCGATCTTGAAGACCTTGCCTGCTGCGCCGGCTTCGATCTTGATGGAGCCTGTGCCTGCGCTTGCGGCTTTGGGAGCCGGAGCTGCTGCAGCCTTGGGAGCTGCCTTAGGAGCTGCGGGAGCTGCTGCTCTGGGAGCGCTTGCGACAGAACCTGTCTCTTCCACTGTTACGTCATATGCTGTGCCGTTGACGGTAATTGTATAAGTTTTCATTTAATATTCCTCCATTATTTGGCACGGGCGGCAATCTAAGCCGCTGCCGGATGCCTGTCCAAATTTCTCAAAACTGAAATTACTGTATTTCAACACGGAAGTGTCATCAATCTCCGCTTCGTGCGGAGATCTAAGCGGTCATTAAAACTTCTTGCGGGATTTGCGGATGGAGCGGACAACGAAGCCGTCTGTTGTCGCCATCCCCTCGCTTGCTGCGATGGCAGCTGCGATGACCGCGATCAGTTCTGTGTCATCAGCAGGCACCTCTTCCACTGCAGCCGCTGCAGGAGCGGGTGCTGTGGGAGCCGCCTTGACCTCTTCGGCAGGAGCTTTCCTGGCGAAAGCCGCCTGGATCTTGGGAATATATTTAAAGCAGTTGATGATCAGTGCGAGCAGGATCAGAACGACGAATGTCGTGCCCATGCCCAGCAGAGTGTTCAGACCTGCCTGTCCGATCAGTTCTCCGAAGGAATACTGAACGTTTGTCGTCACGGACTTGGTCTCTACGCCATAATCGCTCAGGGCTGCCACGATCACAACATCCGCGTCGTGGTCGGAACCGTCAATACCGATGTTGATGGAGATCTCATCCTGTGCGGACATGACCGCATATTCATTCTGATATCCCTGAACGGTACCGATGTCACCCTTGGCAGATTCCCAGCTCTGGATAGCCGGTCCGAAGACTGCGTCGCTTTCCAGATCTGCGCTCTGGCCGGCCTCGCTGATCTGATCAAGATAAGTGACCAGCTGCTCACCGGAGCTCACCCACTGGCTCTCTTCTGCCGGATCGATCAGATCACCTTCGATACGGGAATTCGTGGAGCCGCATGCCGTAAGGCCAAAGAGACAGGTGATGACGCCCAGTATAGCTAACCATTTTTTCATGCTACCTAGTCTCCTTTTCTTATTTTGTGCTGTGTTTTTTAGATAGTACGTCCTCTCTCTTTGTGTAGAGCATTTCAAGTGCGCCGATCAGGTACTTGCGAAGATCGGCGGGCTCAACGATCTGATCGACATATCCGCGTGCAGCGGCGCTGTCGATGCTGTTCTGAAGGGCATCATACTCTTTTGCAACAGCAGCTGTGTCAGCATCTGTTCCCGCAGCGATGATCTTGGCAGCGATCTTGCTGTCCATGATACCGATCTTGGCTGTAGGGAACGCGAAAGTAAGATCTGCGCCTGTAGCCTTGGAATTCATGACGGAATAAGCGCTTCCGATCGCTTCGCCGACGATGACATTGACCTTCGGGGAAGTTGTCTCAGCGAATGCGCATGTCAGTTTTGCAGCTGCAGTTGCGATCCTCTTCTCTTCCTGCTCGGTCGCAGCGAAGCCCTTGACGTTTGTCAGGGTCACTACAGGGATCTCGAATGCATCACAGAACTTAACGAGAGCTTCTGCCTTGTAGCAGCCGTTGGAGGTAAGAGCCTTGTCAAAAGTCTCTTTCTCTTCGCCGTTCTCGTCATAGGCTGCGCTTCTGTTGGCGATGACGCCGACAGTCTGGCCGTTCAGCTTGATAAAGCCGGCTGCCATTTCCTTAGCCCAGTCCTTTTTGATCTCAAAGAAGACGCCGTTATCAGCGATATCGGCGACAGCGATGGAAGGATCGGCAATGCCGCCCTCAACTGCGCTGCAAACGCGGTTGAGATCGTCAGCACACTCATCCACTGCGTCGTCCTCATTATTGGAGGGAAGCATAGCAACCAGTTCACGGATCTGTGCAAGAACTTCTTCTTCGCTGCCTGTTCCATCAACAGCGCCTGCCTTAGCCTTGTAGCATGCTGCGGATGTGTCATTCTTGTCCTCTGCATTGCCAGCCAGAGCGTTCGGAGCATTGACGAAAAGCTTTGCATCGTCAGCCATGAATGTGAAATCACTCATGCCTGCAACCAGCGCAAGGCCGCCGCCGCATTTGCCGAATACAGCAGTGATCTGCGGGATCACACCGGAAGCTGCTGCCTGTTTGGCATAGATGCTGCTGAACGCGTTCAGTGCATCTGTTGCCTCCTGCAGACGAAGGCCAGCGGAATCGATCAGGCCGATGACGGGTGCGCCGGTCTTGGTCGCAAGGTCATAAATGCCTGTGATCTTTTTCGCATGCATCTCGCCGATAGAACCGCCGAGAACAGAAGCGTCCTGGCTGTACACAAAGACGAGATTCCCTTCGATCGTACCGTAACCAGTTACGACACCATCGGAGGGAGCTTCATCCGGTTTCTGATTGAAGGACGTCGATCTGGCTGTGACCAGTGCGCCGACTTCAACGAAACTGTTGTCATCAAGAAGAGAAACAATTCTCTTACTTGCATTTGAAGAACTGTTCATACTGTGAACCTCCATAAAATATAGTGGTAATATTCCAGGGCAATAAAAAGACCCTGAAAAGGTACATACCTTACCGTAAAAACGAAGACACTTTAATAAGGTCCCCGAACTACGCTATTTTACATTCTATCATAGAATAAGACAAATCTGTAGTAAAAGCTGTGAAAATCTTAACAGGCTTTCAAAGCGTATTTTTCGGGAATTTTCATAAATTTCTATATATTCCGGCAGAAAATTCATATGCTGCAGACGGAAAACTCATATGCTGCAGGCAGAAAGCTCATGCGCTGCAGGCAGAAAGCTCATATGCTGCAGGCAGACGTGCTCTCAGATGCTCAGTCTTGAATCGATCTCATGCTCTGCCTCGCTCTTGAATTCCTCTTCCTTAACCGTGCTGAGCGAAGGAAGTTCGGAGAGGCTTCTGACCCCAAAGGAGCGCAGGAACTGTTCCGTCGTCCCGAACAGCAAAGGCCTGCCCGGCGCATCTTTCCTGCCGAGCTCCCTGACAAGATCATAATCGATCAGCTTGTTGATCGCGTAGTCGGAGCTGACGCCGCGGATCGCTTCTACCTCTGCCTTGGTGATCGGCTGTTTATAGGCAATAATGGAAAGCGTTTCGATGACAGATTCGGACAGGGATATTTTTTTCGGGACCTTGGCGATCCTGATCAGGTTTTCGTACTGATCAGGTTTTGTGCTCATCTGCACCGCATCATCAAATCTCTGCAGCATGATCCCGCAGGAAGGGGACGAATACTTGTCATCGAGCGCATCCACGACCTTCCAGATCTGTTTCTGCGTTACGTCCAGCGCCCTTGCGATCGCCGACACCTCGACGGAATCCCCCATCGTGAACAGGATCCCTTCCACGGCAGCCAACAGCTCGTCGGGAAGGTCATGGGATTCATGAGATTCCTGAGCTTCATGAGTTTCTTGAGATTCATAAGTCTCTTGAAATTGATAGTCTTCGTGCGATTCTTGAGCTTTATGAGCTTCTTGAGATTCTTGAAACTCAGCCGGGTCCGTAGAATCTTCCTGCGGTATCTGGGAATCTGCCGGCATTTCTTCTGCCGGCAAAGACACATTGAACTCAATGTCTGGCATGGCAGGATGATCATCAAATTGACTTGTAAATTGATTTTCCATAATAATTCCGCTTTACTCTGCAGGATCTCCGGATACTAGGCAGTGAACTCTTCCGCAAGACTGGAGACAGCTTTGATCTGTCCCACCGTCTCGATCAGGATGTCGCCGAAGGCTGTCTCCTGAACGATGCGTATATCACCTGTTTTCATCAGCTCAAGAATAATAAGAAAAGTGACGATGATCTCATCGCGGCTGCTCTGTTTTTCGAGGAGCTGGCGGAAACTTGTCCTGCGGTTCTGATTAAGAAACGCCCTGACATACAGCTCTTTTGTTGTCAGGTCTATCTCTTCTTTTTCAATTCTTCCGAACTGGGACCTGACGGGGTCCACTCTGTAGCGCTGCCGCTTCAGGATATCCTTGAAGATGGCATTCAGCTTTGTAAGTGTCGTGTCGCCGATCAGCTCGTTGTAATCCAGCGGAGGAACATATCCTGCCACCTCTTTTGGAAGATGCTTTTTCCTGTACAGATTGTGGGAGGCGATCAGTTCGCGGTCACGCAGTTCCTGAGACATGTACTTGTACATCTTGTATTCCAGGAGCTTCTGGACGAGTTCGGAGCGGGGGTCTTCCTCCTCTCCCTCTTCGTTGACCTCTTTAGGCAGCAGCATCTTGCACTTGATATCCAGGAGCGTCGCTGCCATCACGAGGAACTCGCTCATGACATTCATATCCTCGTTCTGCATCCTGTTGACATATTCCATGTACTGTTCCGTAATCATGGAGATCGGTATGTCGTAGATATCTACTTTGTTCTTATCGATCAGGTGCAGAAGCAGATCGAGCGGTCCCTCAAAGACCTCCAGTTTAAAATTCAGTTCCATACTTTTCTTCTAATTTGTAACCATTTATGAAATTAGTAAATGCTTCCGGAGCCATCTTTCTTGCTCAGGGCAGATAGTTTCGGGGCAGCCCGGAATTTAGTAAACGCTCCGGAGCCATCTTTCTTGCTCGAGGCAGATAGTTTCGGGGCAGCCCGGAATTTAGTAAAAGCTTCCGGAGCCATCAGTCTGGCTCGGGGCAGATAGTTTCAGGGCAACCAGGAATTTAGTAAACACTTCCGGAGTCATCCTTCTTGCTTGGGGCAGATAGTTTCGAGGCAACCCGGAATTTAGTAAACATTTCCTGAGCCATCAGCTTGCACGGGGCAGATAGTTTCTGGCATCTAGGAAATCTAGTAGAATCTTGAAATCAAGAATCTGGTTTTCCAGGCGTTAAACGCACAACACTGAGCTCAGCAGGGTTAAATATCCTTATCGGTAATGTATGTTCGCCCAGTCCGCAGCTGACGATCAGGGTAGAAAGATCCGTTTTTGAAGACATTTCCTTGTTTCCCTTAGGAAGTGTATATTTTCCCGCGCAATATTTAGGAAACAGATGCAGATCAGGAGCAATGAAGCCAAGCTTTCCGATTTTCATAAGGCCGCCATGAACATGTCCTGAAAGGACAAGGTCCGCGCCCCACTGAGCATAAGCAGGAAAGAATTTCGGATTATGCGCCAGGACTACTTTGAATTCCGGATCGCCGCTGTCCTCACAGCAAGTTCCAATGCACGCTTCCACATCCTCCACCCCTACATGAACAGGAAAGACCTTTCCATACGAGGAATGGGGAAGCTCGAGTCCATAGATCCTGACATCATGAAAGACTTCTGATGTGTTATGGAGAGGGATCGCTCCGCGTTTTTCCATCTCCTCCATATACCGGTCATAGAGCGGCCGGAAGATCTCCTCTTCGTGAAGGACATCCTCGTGATTGCCGTTGGAGAGATAGACGGGATATTTTGAAGCAAGCGCCTCTGTGATATTCAGGGAAACCTGCATCCAGCCGTCCTCGGACCGCTTTGCCTTGGATGAGATGATCATGTCTCCGCCGATCAGCACAGCGTCCGGCCTGATGCTGTCTACAGATTCCAGGACCTTCCTGTTACCGTCCCCGTGATCCTTGCTGTGAAGATCGGACATAAAAACAAAGGTAAGCGGATGACTTACCCTGGAAGTGTGTACGTCATATTCACGAATTACAAAGCGGTGATCGTCAATATACATCACGATCAGGAAAAATACGATGGCGATGCATAACAATGCGATCACGATCCAGACCCATTGGCTCATAGCGTCAATTATACGAATTTCAAAACTTAAGTGCAACCATATCTTGTGTCTTAATTTATTTCCTGTACAAAATATACGAAAAAACAGCCTCCCAAGAAGCTGTTCCTGAATTCAGTGTTCCCGGAACAGCTCTGAGGAAGCTGTCTCAAAATAATTGTTTCTAAAACCTTACTCTTTAAGTTGGCTTTAAAAAGCTGTGTTTTAGACCTTTTTAAAGGCTTTTCTTAAAAATTGTTTCTTTAAGTCTGCCCTGATTTACACAAAGCAATAAGCAATTTGAACGCTCGAATCATCCTTCATGATTCATCAGCGTCGCAGGCACGCCCACATAGGTCCCCGGCTCCGTGATATCCCGCACAACGACAGCACCTGCACCGATCATGCAGTTATCGCAGATGCTCAGGTTGTTGGAGACGATCGCGCCGATGCCGATCCATGTGTGGCTGCCGATCTGCACCTGGCCGGCCAGATGGCTGCCCACGGAAATATGGACGTAATCGCCCAGGACATTTTCGTGGTCCACGGAAGCATTCGTATTTATGATGGCTCCCATACCGATCACGGTCTCCGCAGCGATCGTAGCGTGAGGCATGACAATGCTGCCCGCGCCGATCCTGACGTTCGATCCGATGACAGCTGTCGGATGGATCAGGGTCACCGGAATTGTGCCCCGCTCACCCAGCATGGCAAAGATATTCTCTCTGATCTTGCTGTTTCCGATCGCGACAAAGACGTCGATGCTCTGATCACAGTTGCGCAGATAGTCGTGCGTTCCGATGACGGAGTAGCCCATGCACTCCTTTTTGTTCGCATCGTCATCCAGAAAAGCTATGGAATCATATCCGCATGCAAGGGCAATATCTGCTGCGACTTTACCCTGTCCGCTTGCTCCCAAAATAATAATTTTCTTCATATAATTCTGATCCCTGTATCAAACCTGCATCGATCCGGAATCAGACATGAGATCGCTCCTGCCTGATTCCTCCGGGCAAATAATTGTTACAGTTTTTTATTTCAGCATATCAGCCAGAACTTCTGCGGCTTTTTCGATCGCAGCGGGGATCCCTGCGGGATTCTTTCCGCCGGCCTGGGCCATTGCGGGTCTTCCGCCGCCGCCACCGCCTACGAGCTGGGCAATTCCCTTTACGAGGTTGCCGGCATGAGCGCCTTTAGCCTGTGCGGCATCGGATGCCATTGCCATCAGGCTGACCTTGCCGTCCTTCTCAGAGAGCAGGAGGATGACGCCTTCCGGAAGCTTTTCACGCAGCTGGTCGCCGAGATCACGAAGGCCGTTCATATCGACGCCCGAGAGTGCCTTGGCGAGGAAGTCGACATCTCCGACCTTCTTCACTTCGCTCATGACATCGCCGAGAGCATCCTTTGCTGCCTTTGCCTTCAGGGACTCATTCTCGCTTCTTAATTCCTTCATCTCGGCATTCATCTTCTCAAGACGCTCGAGCAGGGAGGCAGGTGTGGTCTTTACGATCTTGGCTGCTTCTTCAAGCTGCTCTTCCATCTTGTGATAATATGCCGTGACGTTCGTTCCTGTGATCGCCTCGATCCTGCGCACGCCGGCAGCAATGCCGCCCTCGGAGAGGATCTTGAAGCTGAGGATCTGGCCGGTCTCGCTTACGTGAGTACCGCCGCAGAGCTCCTTGGACCAGTCGCCCATGGAGACGACGCGGACAGTATCGCCGTATTTTTCGCCGAACAGAGCGATGGCACCGCTCTTCTTTGCCTCCTCGATGCTCATGACCTCTGTGTTGACGGGGAGGTTTTCTGCGATCTTTTCGTTGACGATCATCTCGACTCTGCGGATCTCATCCGGAGTCATGGCCTGGCCATGGGAGAAGTCAAATCTTGTTCTGTCCTGATCCTGATAGGAACCGGCCTGCTCTACATGATCGCCGAGGACTTCGCGCAGCGCGCTGTGCAGAAGGTGTGTCGCAGAGTGATTGCGGCAGGTCTTTGCGCGGCCTGCGGGATCAACGGCAAGCTGTGCCGTCTCACCGACCTTGATGCAGCCCTTTGCAACGGTTCCGATATGGCCGATCCTGCCACCGGGGAGTTTAACGGTCTCAGAGACCTCAAAGACTCCGGAAGGTGTGCAGATCCTGCCTGTATCGCCCTTCTGTCCGCCCATGGTGGCATAGAAAGGCGTTTTTGCCGTGACGAGGGTTCCCTCAGCGCCTTCTTCAAGCGCTTCTGTGAGCGCTTCCGGACCGGCGAGAACAAGAACCTTCTCCTCTGCGTTCAGAGTATCGTAACCGATGAACTCGCTTACGATAGAGGCATCAAGTTTGTCAAATACAGAGGAACTCATATTCAGCTTCGCAGAGAAATTCTGATTGCTGCGGGCCATTTCCTTCTGGTGCGCCATGGCATCGGCAAAGCCCTGTTCATCAACGCGAAGGCCTTCCTCTTCTGCCATTTCCACGGTCAGCTCCAGCGGGAAGCCGAAGGTGTCATACAGATAGAAAGCGGACTTGCCGTCGATCTCTGCGGCGTTTTCGGCCTTCTTGGCATCCAGGATCTTGCGGAATTCCTTCATGCCATTCTCGAGAGTGCTCTCGAAGCGGACGATCTCTTTCTTGAGCTCGTCCAGGATGAAGGTACGGTTCTTGGGAAGAAGCGGATAGCTCTCCTTGTAGATCTCATCGATATAGATCGAAGCAATGCTGATCAGGCCCTCTGTGTTGAGCCCGAGTGCCTTTCCGTGTCTTACGGCGCGGCGGATCAGACGGCGGAGAATGTAGCCTGCGCCGCTGTTATCCGGCAGGAGCTTGGCCTCATCTCCGATGAGCATGACGCTTGTGCGCAGGTGATCCGCGAGAATACGCATGGAGCGCGTCAGCTTCTCATCGTCGTCGTATTTTTTGCCTGAGAGCTCTTCGATCCTGGCAATTACAGGAGAAAATACGTCGGTCCTGTAGACATCCTTTGTGCCGTTCAGGAAAGCAAGGATACGCTCCAGACCCCAACCGGTATCGACGTTCTTCTGCTTAAGGGGAGTCAGGTGGCCGTCATGATGCTTCTCATACTGCATGAAGACGTCGTTTCCGAGCTCCGTATATTTGCCGCAGCTGCAGCCGGGGCCGCAGTCGGGACCGCAGTCCGGTCTGTCCGCAATATAGAACATCTCGCTGTCCGGGCCGCAGGGACCGTACTCAAGTCCCCACCAGTTGTCCTCAGCCGGCAGATAATAGATGTTTTCCTTTTTGAAGCCGGATTCGATCCTGTACTGGGCACCCTCTTCGTCGCGGGGAGCATTTTCATCTCCTGCGAATACAGTTGCTGCAAGGTGATCCGCGTCAAATCCGAAGACCTGTGTCAGCAGCTCAAAGCTCCACTGGCAGCGCTCTTTTTTGAAATAATCACCGAGGCTCCAGCTACCCATCATCTCAAAGAAGGTGACGTGGCTCTTATCGCCGACAGACTCGATATCATTGGTGCGCACGCAGCCCTGCACGTTGCAAAGCCTGGTTCCAAGCGGATGTTTCTGGCCGAGCAGGTACGGCATCAGCGGCTGCATGCCGGCGACATTGAACATAACGCCGGTGGAACCGTCGGAAACAAGGGAGACGGCGCCGCAGTCTACGTGGCCGCGCTCCTTGTAAAAGTTGATCCAGGTCTTTCTGAGTTCATCAGATGTAAATTGTCTCATTGTCTTATTTTCCTTCCGCAATCAGAAATCAAATTTATCGCTGAACCATGCATCCAGCTCTGCGATCGGAACACGGACCTGCTCCATGGAATCGCGGAAGCGGATCGTCACGGACTGATCGGTCTCGGAATCAAAGTCATAGGTGACACAGAAAGGAGTACCGATCTCATCTTCCCTGCGGTATCTCTTTCCGATAGCGCCGCGGTCATCGAACTCGCAGTTATAGTGTCTGGAAAGCTGTGCGTAGATCTTCTCCGCGCCTTCATTGAGTTTCTTGGAAAGCGGCAGGACTGCGATCTTGACAGGTGCCAGTGCCGGATGGAAGCGCATGACAGTCCTGACGTCGCCTCCCTCGAGCTCCTCCTCATCATATGCGTCGCAGAGGAAAGCAAGCGTGACACGATCGCAACCAAGGGAAGGCTCGATGACGTAAGGAACGTAGCGCACGTTCTTGGAGTCGTCAAAATAAGTCAGGTCCTCACCGGATGTGTTCTGGT
>JAFTFD010000058.1 GCA_017449745.1 Lachnospiraceae bacterium | reverse complement strand
TTCTGCCAGGCAGTCCTCTCGCAGCTGCTTCTTTAGCGCATAAAATACAATGCTCGCCGACAGACCAGAAGGTTTTCACCTGCCCGTTCCCTCTGCACAGGAGAGACAGGGCGTGCGCGATATCCTCGACTAAAATAGCGGAAGGATCCGGGTTCATCGGATCAAAGTGTTTTCCCGTAAATGTGGTGATATGGTTACTCATGTTTATTTTTCCATCTTCCAGAAAGCAGCGCTGTACGGAGCAAGGTGGGAACCGCCGCCAAAATCATGCGGTTTTCCGGTGATGAGATCCACCGCCATCCCGCAGCCCGCGTCAAAGTGCGCCACGTATTCGTTTTCATCCGCATTAATAGCGACCAGGACGCGCTCGTTTGCCGTCTTTCTCTCAAAAATACACTGTTTATTGGTCAGAACAACGCTTCGGAAATCTCCGTAGCAAAGCGCTTCTGAGCCACTCTTGGCCTTCGCCAGAGCACTGATCCAATCGGTCAGCTCATTCCATTCGGGCTTCTCATAACTGAGCCTCAGTGCGGGATCGCCGTCTTTTTTCTCGCCTTTTGCCCCCCACTCACTACCGTAATAGATGCAGGGATATCCGGGCATACCGAACGCCAGAGCATAGATGAGCGGCAGATGTTTGGGATTCTGCAGGATGCTCGCCACTCTCGTCACGTCGTGGTTGTCCACAAAGCTCATCAGATGCATTCCACGGTACAGGCACCAGGGATCGGAGCCGAACTGGCGCATCAGGGAATGGTTGATCTCAAACATGTTCATGCTGTTGAAACTGGAGAACAGCCCCTTGTAGCACTCGTAGTTTGTCGCCGAATGCAGCATGCCGTCCCCGCAGATCGTCTTGTAATCGCCGCCCAGGATCTCACCGATGAGATAAAACTCAGGCTTCAGGCCATCTGTAAAGGAGCGGAGCCTGCGGATGAAATCGCGGTCCAGCAGGTACGCCACATCAAGGCGGAGGCCATCGATCCCGAATTCCTCCGTCCAGAACTTCACCGTATCCAGCAGATAGGAGATCACGGCCTCATTGCGGAGATTCAGCTTCACCAGATCGTAGTGACCCTCCCAGCCTTCATACCAGAGTCCGTCATTGTAGTTGGAATTGCCTTCAAAGCTGATGTGAAACCAGTCCTTATACGGGCTCTCCCACTTTCTACGCAGCACATCCTGGAACTGAACGAATCCGCGCCCGACATGGTTGAACACAGCGTCCAGCACGACGCGGATCCCCGCATCGTGAAGGGCCCCGCAGACCTCTTTAAAATCTTCGTTGGTTCCAAGCCTGTTATCGACAGATCTGTAGTCCCTGGTGTTATATCCATGAGTATCCGATTCAAAAAGAGGGTTAAAATAGACGACGCTCACGCCCAGCTTCTGAAAGTGAGGGATCCAGTCAATGACCTTGCGGATACGATGCAGTTCCTGCTCGCCGCACAGGCTGCCATCACTATTCCCGCTCAGATCTCCGGCACTCCTTTCTCCGGGTTCCAGCGGATTGTTAAACGGCGCTCCGCAAAAACCGAGTGTATAAATCTGATACATTACGCTTTCTTCAGCCCACATTTGAATCCTCCTGCCGTGGCGTCAGTTATAGGCTCCTGTTGGCAGATCTCACAAAAAGTGATCTCTCCCGATCCGGAGTTCCCGACGCATGCGGTTATTATAATCATGATACGAGTGTCATAATAGCAAAATCCGCACAAATGCGCAAATTAGTTTACATATCATTTTTGACTGGCTGGGTTTTCGATATTGACCAGGTATTGAAAATCAAGGGTTTGGAAAATCGTCTGAAAAATCCCCTATTTACAACCTTTTGGGCGAAGGTGTGTTCGAATAATCCCCGAAATCCACAGAGTTATCCACAATGACACGCGTGTCATTTATAGTTGACTTCGGTGGTTTTTTCGTGTCAAATCGCTTTATTTTCAGATTTTTCTGATATATAGTGGTTTACATATCATTTTGCAGCGTCGTTGCAGCGAAGCTGCGGCGATGCTTGGCATGATCTTGCCCTTCCGGCTGTAATTCTATGCACCAAGATGGCTTCGACAGTCTCTTACCACACCCATTCATCCCAGAAACGCTCGATTTTCTGCCCGATCCTGTCCGATGGCGCACTCTCAATGCCGGCCCATTCTCTGGGAAACAGTCTTCTGTAAGCAGGCGTGAGGAATCGTTCATCCAAAAGAGCGATGATTCCTATATCCTCCTGCGTTCGGATCACGCGGCCAGCTGCCTGCAGAACCTTGTTCATTCCCGGGAATCTATAAGCATAATCATAGCCAAATTGACCGTTTTGGTCGAAATAATCTTTGATCAATTCCCGTTCTGCACAGACCTGTGGAACGCCCGTGCCCACAATGATCGCTCCGATCAGGCTGTCGTTCTTTAAATCGATCCCTTCGCTGAAGATCCCGCCCAGTACGCAGAAGCCCAGCAATGTCCGATCGTCACTGATCTGCGAAAATCTTTCAAGGAAGGATTCCCTGTCTTCCTCCCGCATTCCGGATTCCTGCATCAGCAGCTCCGTTTCCGGCGTCTCATATTCAGCCTCGAACGCCTCCGCCACACGGCTCATGAAGGCATAGGAAGGGAAGAACGCCATATAGTTGCCGTGCCGTTCCCTGATGATGCTGTAAATGCATCGCGCGATGCGGCGGTATTCTTCCTCTGACCTGCGCGTGTATTTGCTGGTGACATCCTCCACTATGTAGAGACCGCGCTTGCGGCTGTCAAAAACAGAATGCGCGTAGATCTCATAATCCTCATCTCTTCCGCCGAGAAGCGATTTGTAATACTGGATCGGCAGGAACGTCGCGGAGAACAGGATCGCCGCCTTTCCTCTGTCCATACATTTTTGCAGATTGAGACTCGGATCTATGCAATAGAGCTGCACGGTAAAACGAGTCCTGGCATATTCTTCTGTCCCGTTGCTATCGCCGGACCACTCTATTCTTGACAGAATGCGATAGTGCTCATCCATCCGGTCGAGCGTATCAGTAAAATGAGTCACGTCAAAATAGAACTGCAGCAGATCCTCCTGAATGTCCATTTTTTTAGTCCACAGGAGGTCTTTTTTGTTTTGACCAGTTTGGTCACTAATTCTGTTTTCCTGCATAACTGCGCCGATTTCCAGCTGCAGCTGCCTCACAGAATCTGTAAAAGCATCCGCCTCCTCGAGCACACAGGTCTTCTCGTTTTCGTGCATCTGCTTTTTCAGCTCGAGCATGGCCTTGTTGCATTTACTCAGCTTTTTTTCCAGCTTGGGGTAGATCTCCTTGACCTTGCGTTTCATGATGAGGATATCTTCCTTGCAAAGGCTCGCGCTGAACATATCTCTCCCCCTGTCCACGAGGTTATGGGCTTCATCGATCAGGAACAGATAATCGCCTTTTCCCTGACCGTCGCCGAAAAACCGTCTCAGATAGGCATGTGGATCAAACAGATAGTTATAATCGCCTATGATCACATCGCTGAAGAGGCTGAGATCCAGGCTCAGCTCAAACGGGCAGACTTCAAATACTTCCGCATATTTTTCGATCGTCTGCCTGTCAAAAGAATCTTCTGAAGTCAGCATTCTGTAGAGACAGTCGTTGATTCTGTCATAATGGCCCTTCGCCCTAGGGCAATGCTCCGGGTCACATGCAGGGTGTCCCTGGATACAGATCCTTTCCTTGGCCGTCAGCGTGACGCTTTTGGCCTTGAGGCCATGTTCACGCATAAGGGCGACCGCGTCCTGAGCAGCCGTTCTCGTGATCGTTTTTGCGGTCAGGTAGAAGATCCGTTCCGCTTTCCCCTCTCCCATACTCTTGATGGCCGGGTAAAGGGTCGCGATCGTCTTGCCGGTCCCTGTCGGTGCTTCCAGGAAAAGCTTTCTGCCGTGTACGATCGTCCTATAGACCGCTGCCGCGAGATCTTTTTGCCCTTCTCTGTAGGCATAAGGGAAGGGAAGGACTTTGATCGACTCCGTCCGCACCGCCTGCCACTCCTGTTCCAGTTTTGCCCAGATCCGGTACTGCTGCATCAGGTCATCGAACCATTCGGTGATCTCACTGACGGTATATTCTTCATGGAAGTAAC
>JAFTFD010000057.1 GCA_017449745.1 Lachnospiraceae bacterium | reverse complement strand
TAGCGTTTCATCTTTTCCTGCCTTTCCTTGCCTTCCGCTTGAAAGACGGAGCAAATGATATGGACGGATCAACCTCTGCGGTATCCACCAGTTCCCGGACGAATGCACTGATCTCCTCCATAAAGCAGGCTGAATCGTAGGATTGCTGTTCCATCTGAAGAAGCTTCTGTTCCCATTCCGCTGTCATCATGGGAGATTTCAGTTTCTCCGGCACGACAGTGACCAGCGAGACGCCCTTTTCAGTCGGGAGAAGTATCTTTGTTTTCTTATCACCGCTGCGGACGGCAAACCCGCGCTGGATCAGCTTTTCGATAATCCCGGCACGGGTTGCCGGTGTACCCAGACCTTTCCGCTCCGCGTCATCCGGGATATCCTCCGCGCCGGCAGTCTCCATCGCATGAAGCAGGCTGCCTTCCGTAAAATGCTGCTGCGGTTTTGTTTTCCCATCCTTAACCTCGGCCTTTGCAAGAGGAATGATCATCCCTTCCTGCACGCGGGGGAGCGCTTCCGCATCCTTCTCCTTCGCAGGATAAAAATGCTCCACGATTTCCTTCCAACCGGGATTCAGGATTGTTTTGCCCTTTACGGTGAATGCCTCCCCGGCACAGGAAAGCTTTATCGCAGTCTCTTCATACCGGCAGGGATCACCTGCGGCAGCCATAAATCTCACCGCCACCAGTTTCAGAATTTCTGATTCCGCTTTCGGCAGTTCCGCGATCCTGGCATTGCTTAACTCCCTTGTCGGGATCACCGCATGATGATCTGTTACCTTCGCATTATTGATTACCTGACCGGCATGAACCGGAATATCCCCGGCGTAATCCAAAGCTGCTGCTGCCTGATACACCAGTTCCGGCAGGGACGGAGCCATATCCTCCGTGAGAAAACGGCTGTCCGTTCTTGGATAAGTGACCAGCTTCTTTTCATACAGGCTTTGCAGGGTATCCAGCGTCTGCTGTGCGGAAAAGCCCAGCACCTTGTTCGCATCACGCTGCAGGGAAGTCAGATCATAGAGAAGCGGCGGCTTTTCTGTCTTTTCTTTTGTTTCAACGCTATCCACACGCACCTGATGATCCTCCCTGCATTTTGCGGCAAGAACCTCGGCGTCTGCCTTGTTAGAAAACCGTTTGCTGGATGCGCGGATCGCATCCGTCTGAAGCTGCACCGTATAAAACAGTTCCGGCACAAATGCCTTTATTGCTTCTTCCCGTTCCACCAACATAGCCAGTGTCGGCGTTACGACCCGGCCCACGTTCAGGGTAGAATCATACAGGCAGGAATACAGCCTGCTGGCATTGATCCCGATGATCCAGTCTGCACGCTCACGGCAGAGCGCCGCGTTATAAAGGGCATCATATTCAGCGGAAGGTTTCAGGTTTTGAAAGCCCTCCCGGATCGCGCTGTCCTCCATGGATGAAATCCAAAGCCTTCTGAATGGCTTTCGGCAGCCCGCTTGATGATAGACAAGACGGAAAATCAGTTCGCCCTCACGCCCTGCATCTGTAGCGCAGCAAAGCTCGGTCACGTCTTTTCTTGCCATAAGGCTTTTCAGCGTCTGAAACTGCTTTTTTGTGGACTGGTAAATCTGATACTTCCACTTTTCCGGCAGGATCGGGAGGTCTTCCTTTCTCCATTTTCCGTATTTCTCATCGTATGCCTGCGGCATGGCAAGCTCTACGAGATGACCGACACACCAGCTCACAAGATACCCGCTGCCCTGAAAATAGCCGTCTTTCCGTTCTGTCGCCCCAATCACTTTGGCGATTGCCGCAGCAACCGAGGGCTTTTCCGTTATCACAAGTCTGTAGCCCATCGCATCCTCCTCAGATCACTGCTTCCTGCACTTTGCCGGACTTCGCCTTTATCGGCTGGTCTTTCTGCGCTTCCTTCGCCTTGCCCAGTGTCCCCAGAAGAGATGGCTTCTCTGTTTGCCGTTCCGTTTTCCTGGCTTCGTATTTCTCCGCCAGCTCAAACACCCTGTCCTTGCCGTCATAGTGATAGACATTATCGGACAGCTGCTCGGACGGGCTGACCTCCGCTGCGTTGACGCTGCGCACCATACTGGTAAGCTCCTGCCTGGTGATGTCGCCGGTATCCTTCAGGAACAACAGCTCATGGATGGATGACGGCAGGATAAAGAAGTTGCCGCCGATCTTCTCCGAAGCCTCCTGAAGAAAGTCCGGGTAGGCCAGAACGCCCGCGCCGCGATTCATGGTCTCTGTGCTTGCCACGTACAGCCTCGGCTGCCCGTCATCAGGCGTCGGCACGGGCATACCGCCCATCATCTCGCTGAGAACCTCTTCCATGGAACGGAAAGAGGCCGGGTGTGTGACCGGCGC
The DNA here is from genome assembly GCA_017449745.1 of Lachnospiraceae bacterium. Taxonomy (GTDB): domain Bacteria; phylum Bacillota; class Clostridia; order Lachnospirales; family Lachnospiraceae; genus CAG-791. Next base: position 11,084 of record JAFTFD010000057.1, on the reverse strand, counting down.
GTGTTCCAGTGCATCCTTTTTCATCTGCTCCGCACTGACACCGAAAGCGTCCAGAAGCCCCTGCGTCACGCGGGCAGACATCATGGTGCCGTCGCCGGAATGAAGATCCAGACGGTACAAAACAGCCAGATCCTCCACCTTGTCGTGAGGATGGGCGGAGAGAAGCGCTTCGTTGCCTTTCTGCGGGATCAGCTCCGGAAAGAGCATGTCCTTGGCCTGTTCGTAGCTGATACTCTGATTGCCGATTCTTACAGTATTGCTCATAGTCTTATCCTCCTTCTGTATGTGAGCTTAAAAATCAGCCTCCCACGGGATGTGAAAGGCTGAAATGTATCGGGCAGCTTATGCGGCTGCCCTTGTTCGGCGGTTTACAGCTCCGGCCCGGTGTTCTGCTTGACCAGGGGCTTCCGGTCAGAAGCTTTCTTCTCGCCCAGCTGCCCCAGGACAGAATCACGGCTCTGGGACTTATAGAACTCCACTATGCTTTTCAGCTCCCTGTTCGGGACGGCTCTTTTTTCGTTCTCCCAGATGTTCTTTCCGTCCTTCTGGCCCGCAAGATACGGCTTGGTAACGGTAGTCGTGCCATCCACAGGAATCTTTGCCCACAGGCCTTTTCCGTACTGGTTCTCATGCACCGCTTTCGCCGGAAGCACAAAGCTCGCCCACGGGGTATGATCATTGCGGTCCTGATTGGGGATCGTGATCCTCATCATTTCCTTTCCGTCCTTTGTGGTAAACGGCTCTGCCGTTCCCTTGCCAAAGTGCAGAGTGATCTCTTCGATCTTCTTGCTGCTGTCGTACTTTTTCTGTTCTTCCATAATTCGCTCTCCATTCTCGGCCACAAGGCCGTAATTGGCGGGATCGAAATCCACGATTTTTTCTTCCCGCATACTGTAAGTTGCTCCGTTCTGCCCGCCGATGATCACATGATCCAGACAGCTGACACCCATGAGCTTGCCTGCCGCAATTACCCGTTTTGTCAATGCAATATCCTCATGCGAAGGCGTCGGGTCTCCGCTCGGATGGTTATGCATCAGCAAAAGACCGGACGCATTACTGAGCAGGCAGCTCTTAAAGATGTTGGATATGTCAGCGAGGGACTGATTGATCGTCCCTATGCTGACAATGTTGAAGTTGATGGGTTTCAGCCTGGAATTGAGATTCACGACGCAGAGCACTTCCCGGTCATACTGGGAAAGCTCCTTCCGCATGACATCCACGGCACGGTCAGGCGTGCTCATCGGTTCCGTAGAATACAGCGTCGTTCCCTCCGCAAGGCGGATGCAGACCTCATGGAGCTTGTACTGCCTCTGCTTTTTCTCTGCCATCCTCACCCTCCTTCATGAACTCTACACGGATAATCACGTCGTCGGGCAGTGTCCGGATCAGTTCACGCAGTTCTTCGATTGTCATGACTTCCGGCATTACTCATCCTCGCTTTCGTCGTAATCCTCCTCGTCTTCAGCTTCCTCCGGGATATCATAGCCGTCGTCATCCTCACGGTAATCCGCATCAGGATCAGGGCTGTCTGCTACAGCTGTCTGCTGCTTCTTATTCTTCATGAAGAAGAACGCGCCGCCCACGCCGCAAATGCCCAGCAGCAGGATCAGGCCAAGGACATAGGGAGCTTTGGATTTCTGCTCCGGCTCCGGTTCCTGTTCTTTATCCTTTTCTGTATCCAGTGTTTCTGTTGGCGTGACGGTCTGCTGTTCCTGCTGCTTTTCTGATTCCTGCGCGGCAAGCTGTTCTTTCATGGCTGCCGCCGCATCCTCATCCATCAGGGAGAAAAGATCAGCTTCATCGACCTGGTTCAGGAAATGGACATTTTCATTGCCTTTTTCGTCTCTGTCGATGACGAGATAGAAGTAATTGCCGGATCGCGTCACCATCGTGATGAACTGTTTTCCTTCTCCGGTCGGGCTTCCCACATCGTCCACCAGCGTCAGGTTGCCGTCCGGTGTCAGGGGCAGGCTGCCGGAAGAACTCTGTCCGGAAAGCATCTGCAAAAACAACGTCAGGTATTCCTCCGGGATATCAATGCCCGTGCTTCCGCTCTGGTTCTGTTCAATGATCCGCAGATACTCCTTATAGACATAGCCCGTCTTTTCCGGGACGATGATCTTTACCCAGTCGCCTTCGTCCTCGATCACTTCCACCTGTTCGCCCGGAAGCAGCTGATCCAGAATTCCATAATCCATACCGCCGCCGGAACGGACATTCAGCCTGCCGCCGTTGGTAGTGACGATACCGATCTGTCTTGTTTCCTCTCCATCTTCTTCATCATCGAAGGAGAAGATAATGGTTCCATTCTCGGTGCGGATATGAACCGTGCTGCCTTCTGCCTCTTCGGCATCCTCCGAGGTTACTATCGGATCGTCGTCTTCCTGTTCATCCGTATCGGTATCTTCCGAAGAAACCGTGACGGCATCCTGCACGGTAGGTTCGCTGTCTTCCCCGGTATAAGCAAAAGCCGGAACGCAGAACGCTCCGGCACTGATCACAACCGCCAGCAGGGCGGCCAGGATACTCTTAATTCTCATGGTCTTTTTCCTCCTCATCTGCCATGGTATAACTCATATTTCCGGGATTCGCACCGCCCTTAAAGGCTGTCAGGATTTCCGCCAGCTGTTCAGGCGTGATATTTGCCTTATGAACCATTTCGTGAATCTCCGTATTGGTCTCTTCAGTGATCTGATCCTGTGTTTCCCGGATTCTTGCTGCTACCTCTTCCTGCTTTTCAAGAAGCTTTTTCAGCTCCTCTTCAAGGCGTTTTCTTTTCCTTGTCATAAGCCCTCCTGTATTCTTACGGTAATCTCCCGAAGCAGTAGAAATGCTGCCGCCAGTAAGCTGTGTCAATAGATGCGTACTGGATTGGATTTCCGCAGTGGATCATCATATTGTTGCCCACATAGATCGCGACATGGCTTGCGCCGGATGTGTTGTACGTACCCTGGAAGAAAATGATATCTCCGGGTTTCGCCTCGCTTGCCGGTATGATGGAAAGCTGCTGCCGCAGTCCCTCCGCCGTCGTTCTGCCATAGTTCCATCCGTTGCCGCAGTGGTTGATTACCCAGCAGACAAAGCCGGAACAGTCAAAGCTCGTGGACGGGGAAGAACCGCCCCATACATACGGATACCCCAGATATTTCTCTGCCTCCTGGATCATCCGCGCAAACCGGACATCACTCAGGGCTTCGCCCGGTATGTCATAATGCAGATAATCGCTGCTCGGCGTGACATTGGCGTAGATATCGCCCTCAAAGAGATATGGCCTATTCCCGTAGGTGGAAAGCAGGATATTGTAGCGTTCCCTCTGGTCATCATCCATCCCGCCTGAGAAGACCGCCGCTTCCAGCGTCTTGTTCTTCAGCGTGATATTCAGGATGTAGTAGTCATAGGGAACTTCAACGTCATACTCATATTCTTCCTCGGTTGTCTCGCCGGTCTCCGGGTCTGTGTACGTCGTTGTCCCTGTGCGGGTTTCCGTGCGATACCTTGTCTCGACCTCTTCCTCAAGCGTCAGCTCGTATTGCTTGTCAAAGAGAGTCTGCAACGCCGTCTGTACTTCCGCCCGCGTATAGTCCTCATACATAACCGTCAGGTAAGAAGTCAGAACGTAAGGATTGTGGTTGATCTCATCCAGGTTGTAGCGGTACTCGTCATAGCCGGGGTGCGTGGATTCGATGTTGTTGATCTGGCTCCGCAGCGCATCCTCCATAGCGGTATAGTCGCTGTTGGCACCCCGGATATCCTCGTCCTCTGCCGTATAAGAGCTTCCCAGCAGCGTCCCTCCGGAGCCGCCGATCATCGACGAGCAGGAAGACATCTGCGTAAAGATGAACACCAGCAGAAAAATGAAGATCCCGCCGATGGCAATGCCTCCGGCATGGCTTTTCACAAATCCTCCTGCCTTTGCAAAGACCTTACTCACTCGCTCCTTCAAAGTCGGTGTGACAGCGAGACCGTGAGATGCCGCATTGCCGACATTCCTTCCAGTCTTCGCTGCCGCGTATTCCTGTTTGATGTTACGCCTCTGCATGAAGCGTGAGAAAGCATTGGACTTTTCGGCTCCTTTGGCTGCTTTTCCGGCAGTTTCCCCGGCTTTCGCCGTCCGAGCAGAAGTAGTAGTCTTGACACCTTCCACGTTTTCTTCCTGCACATGCCGCAGCGTTTCCTTTTCGGCACTGACTTCCGGCTTTACTGCCCGATCATGGAGCTTTTCCCCGTACTTACGCACCTTGCCGACAGTATCTCTGGCAACGGCTGCACCGGCTTCCGCCGTCTGTGTTCCGCGATTGACTGCCTCCACGCCGATATTGTTGTCCTGGTCTGCCTGTTCCAGCCGCTCATGCAGCTGCTGCGAGACAAGCGCGGATTTCAGCTTCCCGGACTGTTTCGGCTTTTCAATCGGCTTCTTCCCGTGCCGCAGTGTCTGCTCATTCGGCTTTGTGCCTTTCAGCTTACGCTTTGTCCGGGTATAACCTTTTTCCGTGGGCAGGCGTTCGGCTTCTTCCACGCTGTCTTTTGCTGTTTTCGCTTCCCGCATGTCATTGCGGAAATTCATTTTCTTTGCCATCAGCCAGCCTCCCTTGCTTCCGCGACCTCACCGGGCTTAGTCGTCATGATACGATACAGCTCAAGATCGGTCGGGAACCTGTCCACAAACGGCAGGATCACATTCCCGTAGAACAGCAGCCCTTCGCCTTCGCCGGAATGCGTGACGTAGGAAAGCTGGTGCTGGGAAATATTCAGCTGCTTGGCCAGAATCGCGCGGTCGCCCACGGCCTGGTTGAGCATATAAATGAAGTCCGAATTCTCAAAGATGTTCTCGACTTCACGGCTCGCCAGCAGGTCTTTGACGTTCTGCGTAATACCGGTCGGAATGCCGCCCCACTTACGGAAGCGCTTCCAGATCTCTACGGAATACGCCGCCGTCTGTTCCTCCTTCAGAAGCAGGTGCATCTCATCCATGTAGTAACGGGTGGATTTACCTTCCTCACGGTTGGCGGTCACACGGCCCCAGACCTGATCCTGAACAATCAGCATCCCGATCTTTTTCAGCTGTTTGCCCAGCTCCTTGATGTCATAGCAGACCAGACGGTTATCAATGTCCACGTTGGTGCGGTGATTAAAGAGATTCAGGGAGCCTTTGACATAGATTTCAAGGGCAGTCGCCACATGGTGTGCTTCCTTTTCATCCTGTTTCATCAGCTCATCGTACAGGTCTTCCAGAACCGGCATGTTGTCCGGTCTCGGATCATTGAAATACGACTGATAAACCTGATGCACACAGCGGTCGATAACCGTTTTTTCAATCGGCTGCAAGCCTTCCTTTCCGCCTACGACCAGTTCGCAGAGCGAAAGGATAAAATCAGCTTTGAGCGCAATCGGGTTATCCTCCTCGGAATAGTTCATATTGATATCCATCGGATTGATATACTGCGTGCTGGTCGGGCTGACGCGGATCACCTGTCCGCCCAGACGTTCCACCAGCGGGGAATACTCTGCCTCCGGATCGGAAATGATGATATCGTCGTCCGTCACCAGGAAGGCATTGGCGATCTCCCTTTTGGCGCTGAAAGACTTACCGGAACCCGGCGTGCCGAGAATCAGGCCGTTCGGGTTTTTCAAAAGCTTCCGGTCAACCATGATCAGGTTGTTGGACAGAGCGTTCAGCCCGTAATACAGGGCTTCCTTCCCGGTCTGGAACAGCTCCTGTGTCGTGAACGGGACGAAAATCGCCGTGCTGCTGGTGGTCAGGCCGCGTTCGATCTCGATCAGGTTCTGTGCCAACGGCAGGCTGCTCATAAGGCCCTGTTCCTGCTGGAAATCCAGACGGCGCAGGTTGCAGCTGTGCTTCTGCGCAATGCTGGATGCCTGGAAGATGTTGTTGTCCAGTTCCTGCTTCGTCGCCCCGGTATTCATGATGAGGAAAGTCACCATGAACATGCGCTCGTTCTGGCTCTGGAGCTCTTTCAACAGGTCTTTCGCATCGCTGCCGTAGGTAGCCAGGTCAGACGGGATGATATCCATGTCGTAACCGGCGCGGACAGCCTTTTTCTGCTCCTCGATCTTGGAACGGTCCAGCTCCGTGATCGTGTGCTTTACTTCCTTGATCGCCTTGTTCTGATCCAGGGAACGGATATGCATTGTCACGATCTGGCTCGATTCCATATCCAGCAAGTCTTTCAGAAGCTGGTCGGAAAGATCGGATGCCGTGATCGCGAGATAACTCATAGCCCCGTACAGGTTGCCCATGCGGAACGTCCGCCCGCCAGGGAAGGAGAAGGAAGTCGGCGCGATGAAGTCCTTTACGGACAGCCCGGATTCCGCCAGCCACTTCCATTCAAAATAGAAGCGGTCCTTATCTCCCAGATGGAACATGTCGTGCATCAGCTTCAGGCGTTCCTTGCCGGTCAGCACCTTCGTCACCACGCCCAGCCGTCTGAAATTGTTCAGCAGATCGGTCTGGATATGGATCAGCCGCGGCTTTGCCTGCTTCATGGAATCAGCCTCAATGCCGAAGGTCAGATACTTTGTCTTGGTCAAACCGTTGTTGCCCTGCGAAAGCTGAGCCCGCAGCATTTTGCTGTATTCCTCACGGACATCGTTGAAACCGTCGTTTTTCAGCGGGATACGGATATTCTTTTCAAAGTCAGCCGCGTCCGTGCTGAGATTCATGAAGGACAGCTCAAAGTGAACGGAGCTGTCAAAGAAGTTCAGGAACCCGCACCATTCATCGAAAATGGCTGTCTTATCCTCCTGCTGGGCAAGCTGATAATTGATGTCCTGAAACTGGATCGTCTTGGTGTAGTAGTTGCTGCCGGTACGGCAAATGCCATCCTGGAACATCCTCTGGAACGGGATCGACTGCTGTGCCGTGCGCGGGACGCCATCATTTTTCTTTGCGTCCGCGATGATCCGCTCTACCTGCTTTCGCTCCTTTTTGCTGAGCGACTTTGGCAGTTCCAGCCGGACGTTTTCCTTTGGCTTTTTTCTCGGAATGGAAAACAATTCTCTCTACCTCCTTTTCTGCCTGATACTGGCGTACCAGAGCCGTGTAATAGTTATCGGTGCAGTACGGTCTTTCTTTTGGCCTGCGGAATTTCGCTTCGATGAAGTGATCCAGGATGACCTCCAGAGGCATACCGTCTTTCTCAAACATGGCGAAAAAGAAAAACGGCATCATCACACCGATCATCATGAGAGCCGCCAGACTCACATTTCCGCTTTTTTTCACGAGGAAAAACAGCGGGACGCCAACCGCAGCAGCGATGGAAAAACAGATCAGCTGCCTCTTGGTCAGGTTGAAAAATATCTTTGTTTTTACTTTTCCCAGGTCTCTGGGAACGGATATATACGCTGCCATAGTGCCTCCTTAATGCGCATTGAATACTGATTTTGCGAGTGTTCCGGTCTTAAAGAGCGTGAAGCACAGAAGAACCGTGTAGCCCATGATTCCCCAGAGGGAAGCTACGATATCGGTCGAGAAGGAAACGCTCTGAATCAGCACGGCATAGATGCCAACGCAGATCATGATGAGGAACCCCTGGAAGCCCAGCGCGAACAGTGACCGGAGATAGTTTTGTCCGATCTGGCTCTGTTCCCGGTTCCCGAATGTGGAGAACGGGATCGGCGCAAGGCTGGTCATGAGGTAAATCTCAATCATTCGTCCGTATACGATGATGAAAACGATGAGAGACATGATCTTCATGCCGATGCCAAGAATCAGCACTTCCATGTAGACACCAATCAGCGGCCCGATTTCCATGGCTTCCAGCGTGTCCTGCATACCGGCAAGGGCTGAAGCATCTACGGCAGTGCTTCCCCCGATGATTCCTCCGGCGCTGTTGATGACATGCTGCGCCACGTCGAATACCGCCATCGTGATGTTGAAGGTGTTCGTGATCAGCATTACGGCAACAAAGGTCTTGAAGATCCACTTGAAGAAAATCCATGTCTCAAAGTTTGCCAAGTTGTTGTGATCAATGATTAGCTGAATCAGCTCATAGCAGGCTATGAATGTCAGAATCAGCCCTGCGATGGGGATGATCACAGATTCCGATACATTCCGTATCATGGAAAACACCCCCGGCGAGAAACCTGCCGGGGATGTTCCGACCTGAGATGCCACGTCTGCGACCTGCTGGTTCACGGCGTCGAACATCCCGGAAAGGCTGTCCATGATACCGCTAACGAGCATTTCTTTCAGCCAATCTGTGATTGCCTGAAATATTGTGTCCATTTAGCGGCTTCCCTCCGTGAAAATCAGAAGAGACCAGCAAGCAGCGGTACGAGCGTGGTGCCGATCAGGGCAACGCCGCCTCCTGCCATAAGCTGCTTCATGCCCTGCGACTTCGCGCCGGGATTGTCATTGCCGTAACCTTCCAGAAGGTTGATCGCGCCCCAGATTCCGAGGCCTGCCCCAAGGGCGATAACGAGTGTCTGAAGAACACCTACTGCGCTGTTGAAAAATGCCATATTGCTTTACGAAACCCAAAGGGATATGTTTCTGCCAGCAGCTGCCGCCGTTCATGGCGTCCCTGGGTTTCTTTCCTCCATTCTTTTCTTATTGTTGAATGCAGCTGCTGTGATCGTGGTGCGTTGGCTGTACAACCTGGGTCAGGTTCTACCTGTCGGGAGCTCTAGCCCGATAACTTGTGGAATCCATATCCGCCTCCTTTTTGGCATGAAGAAAGCCCCCTGTTTTTCACGCAGAGGGCTGTCATCATCCGGTATTCAGTTGTCAGATCGTCTCATCCGGCGTGACCACGGTATAGCGGTCATCCGCGCGGAGCGTCAGCTTCCGGGACAGGAACTTTTCAATATCGAAAGCGTTCTTCTTGTCCGCATCGGAAGTCAGGAAATAATTTGGATGCTTCGTCAGATCGTATTTCTCCGAAAGGAACGGGCGGACACCTCGCAGCTGCAAGATGCACTTGCTGCCGTCCAGCACCGCCAGCTCATCAACGGACAAAAGATCATGGCCAAGTTTCTGATAGTTCAGGGAGTGGCTTTGCTCCCGTCCCCGGTTCTCGCCGGTGTTGTAGGTGTCGATGGTCTCTTTGCCGAGCGCCTGATTCAGATCCTTCAGCGTCGTCGGTTCGCTGCCACCGAGGAAAATCTGGGAATCCATGTTGCCCACGATGGTATCGGCATTGTCCTTATAAATCGCTTTTAGCTGTGATTTTGCCTGAAGAACAAGGCAGGCGCTGATTTCCCGACTTCGGATCGTCGCCACCAGCTTTTCCAGGTTCGGAATCTGGCCGATGTTCGCGCACTCGTCGATCAGGCAGCGCACATGCACCGGGAGCCTGCCGCCGTACACATCATCCGCTTTTTCACACAGCAGGTTGAAGAGCTGCGTGTAGATCATGCTGATTAAAAAGTTGAAGGTGGAATCCGTGTCGGACATCAGCAGGAACAGCGCCGTTTTCCGGTCTCCCAGCTTGTCCAGCTCCAGTTCGTCGTACATCGTGATGTCCCGGACTTCCTGAATATCGAAGGGAGCAAGGCGCGCGCCGCAGCTCACAAGTATGGATTTCAGGGTCTTGCCGGCAGCCATCTTGAACTTAACGAATTGCCGTACCGCAAAGTGATTCGGGTTCTTTTTCCGAAGCGCCTCAAACATCATATCGACGGGATTCTGGTAGTCCTCATCGTCCTCGCGCACGTCCATGCTGTTCAGCATTTCCAGGAGCGTTGCGAAGTTCTGTTCATTCTCCGGCGCTTCATAGTGGATATAGCCGATCAGCGCGGTATAGAGCAGCGTTTCCGCTTTCGTCCAGAACTCGTCGGTGGCTTTCCCGTCACCTTTGGTGTTGGCAATCAGGGCAGTCACCAGCTTTAGAATGTCCTTCTCGCTGTGGATATAGGCGAACGGGTTATAGTGTTGTGACTTCTTAAAATTGATCGTATTGAAGACCCGGATTTCATAGGGTTCATAGATGATCTTCCCGTTTTTGTCTTTAACCAGGTTTCCCTTCTCATCCAGCTTGGGAGCGCCGCGTTCCAACGCTTTTCCGCACTCGCTGAGCACCTGGGCTTTCGGATCGGTTATGACGTAGGAACTATGCATTTGAAGCAGGTTCGGTTTCAACCAAAACCTTGTTTTGCCTGAACCGGAGCCGCCCACGATCAGCACGTTTTTGTTCCTTGCATTCGCCGGATTCTTCGGGCGGTTGCTCATCATCAGCCATTCCGTCCGGGTCAGGATCACGTTGTTCTGGAACACCGGATCTTCAAACGGTTCAATGTCCTTATGCGTCCCCCAGCGTGCAGAGCCGTATTCCGTATTGTGCCGGTACTTCTTGGCGTTCTTGCCTTTCATATAGACCGCAAGGCGGAGAACTACGCCGACGATAATGCCAATCACCAGGTCAAGCGGATGCAGGCTGGGGAGGGGATTGCTGAAGGCCACCCCCAGGGTCGAGATCAGAGACAGCGTTTTCTCCGATGCATTGGCCCCTTCGGCAAGCCTCCATGCCTCCCCGAAGTTCGTTGCCAGCAATCCTGCCGCTACATAAGGGATGTGCAGGATGATTTTCTTTTTCAGCTCATTCCTTGTCACAGGGAATGTTCCTGTTCCTTATGGCGTACCTTGGATGGCAGCGAAGCGACCAGCGCTTTGAACTTTTCAAGCTGCTTCACGATGCTCGGCTTCTTTTCCGCATTCAGCTGCTTTGCCATCAGGGAATCCGCGATCTGCTGCAATGCATCGTTATCCTTCGCCTTGAAGAACACGGTATACTGCGGCGGATGAACGGATTTATCCTTCGTGACGGCAAAATCCACGCCATACTTTCTGGCTTCCCGCTCAAACTCCCGGATGCTGGCATCTCCCAGGGGCATACGCGAAACGCCCTGATTCTGTCCGATCAGCTCTTTTACCGACTGCTTTCCATGCACGCCCTCCACCTTTACCGACTTCTTCGCTGCCGCGTTCCTCTGGTGCTGGAGATACATGCGGATACCGGCAACGATTGTCCGCGCCGACAGCCGTGTCGTACTGATCGCGAGGTTTACTGTCCTGTTTTCAACTTCTTCCTGCAAGGCTTCTTCACCATCCTCTCCTGATAGGCCAT
>JAFTFD010000003.1 GCA_017449745.1 Lachnospiraceae bacterium | reverse complement strand
CTTCCAGGACCGGTGCTGTTTCCTGAACCGGTGCTGTTTCCTGGACCGGCGCTGTTTCCTGGACCGGCGCTGCTTCCTGGACCGGTGCCGATTCCTGGACCGGTGCTGTATCCTGGACTGGTGCCGATGTCTCCATGGCCACTTCCTGAATAACAGTCTCATTGACTTCATCAGCAAATGCTGTCATTGCTCCTGCATTCATTGTGGATGACATCATAACCATCGCAGATATGATTGCGACTGATGTACGATTTAGTTTATGCATATTCCACCTCTTTCTTTATGTTGGCATAACCTGTTTGCTTGTTATGAATCCATCATAAAGTTCAGGGCGTCATGCTTAGCGTCATACAATCGAAATTAATACCCGGATATTTGATGATAATAAAAAAAGACCAAGATTTCTCTTGATCTTAATTTTCTCTGGCACTACTTCTTCCGACACAGATTACAGAAGAAGTCTAAAAGACAATTCCCACAAATTCGATCAGCAGTCCCCAGCAGATGCCGAACCCATAAAGGATCACTGCGATCTTGATATTCTCTTTGAGATGCCGGTTCGTCCTGAACAGTACCAGGAGCCCTACTCCTGCACCGACCAGGAGTCCCGCCATCATCTGGCCTGCACTCAGGAGATTTTCCAGATAGAGCTGCGTAATCATGATCGAAGCTGCACAGTTGGGAATGAGGCCGATAATTCCCGCAATAAACACCCCGAGTACCGGCTTGCCGGTCAGGATGCCGGCGATTGCTTCCTCTCCTGCGCCTTCTACGATCAAAGTGATAAAAAATGAAATAATCAGGATGAATACTGTGATATGCAGCGTATGCACGAAGGCTGATTTCAGGATTCCAAGAATGCCTCCCTCTTCCTCCTCACAGCCGCAGTGTTCCTGCTCACACAGGTCGTGAATCCGCTTTTCCGTCTTATATTTATACCTGGTCCTCCTCAGGATGGCATCAAATCCCAGTCCGGTCACCAGGCCGATGACAACCTTTGCTGCCAGAATACGGAAGATCGTCGCAGCCGGCACTGCCTCGGAGATAAATATCGGCAGCATTTCGTCTGAAGTAGACAAAAATACCGCCAGCAGCGTTCCGATCGAGATGACTCCGCCGGAATACAGGCTTGCGGCCGCCGCTGAGAATCCGCACTGCGGCACTGCGCCGACTGCGGCACCTGCGATCGGGCCATATTTCCCGGACTTTTCAAGGAGCTGTGCAGACTTCTCTTCTGTCCGGCTCTCCATATATTCCATGATGATATATGTAATCAGGAGAAAAGGGATCAGCTTGACAGTATCCAGGACGGCGTCCGTCAGGCTGTCGATGATAAGTTCAATCATTCAGAGTTCCTTTCATGATTTAATATAAAAGTATCGCAGCGATCCGGACTTTAAAGGTTAATAAAGCGGTCCGCGATGATAACGTTTTCCATTTTCACCGAGAACCGCTTTATTGTCAACTTGTATTTTTACTATATTTATTTTATCTGCTTCTGATTTACAGCTTTATTGCCTGGCAGCATCTACTGTTTTGCTGCATCACTGCCTGTCATTATTATCTTCGCTGATCTGCCTCTACTTTTTTTCCTCCTGCCGTTCAAGCGATCGGCGTAACTCTTCTACCGATATTCCGGATTCTTTGGAAATCTGCTGCAGGGCAAGTTCCTCGGCAGCCCTGACTCTTGCAGCTTCTGCCTGAAGTGCCTGCACACTGGGATATTTTCCCTCGTTCATGCCATATTCCAGGTAGTGTCTATAGAGCTCCATCGGCTCCGCTCCGCCGTATTTGGCAGCCGCAGCAGGGTCGCTGACCGCCCCTTTACGCATGGTGGCAATTTGTGCAATTACCTCCGGGTAAGTCCCTGCATAATATGCTGCGTCGAACACCTCCCCGTTGTCCATGATCGTGACGCCGCTGATCTTGAAGGCTTCTCTCTTCTGGATGTTTTCTACTCCCTTAGGCGTGATGATGAACTGAAGATTCAGATCGATCCTGTCCCCGCTGATTCCGGGGATCCTGCCGCCTTTCCCGTTATACTGCCAGAACTCGTAAGCATACGGGCTCTGTGGTTTGGGTTCATAGTCGGCAAACCAGACGTGATAATTCTGGATGAACTTCATATCATAAAGAGAGGTCTCGAAAATCATATTGGCGTAAACGCCTGCCTCATAACCGAACTGCTTTACAGTCTCACAGAATGTGACCGCGTTCAGTGTGAACTGTGCGGGCGTAACATTATCATTCCGCGTCGGAACGCCACGAACATACTCCGCATCATACATGATCGGCATTTCCAAAGGAAGCCCGCCAAGTGCATTGACGCAGAACTGTGCTTCCTGTGCTGCCTCTACTTCGTTAACTGCCAGAGAGAAGAAATATACTCCGACGTCCATTCCGGCCGCCTTCGCTGCCAGAACATTCTGTATGCCAAGCTTGTCCGGAAGCTGGCCGCCACGGCCGCCGGTATATCCGATTCTGATGAAGGCGAAATCATATCCCGCTGCCTTTACGAGAGGCCAGTTGATCGCGCCTGTCCACTCGGAGACGTCAATACCACGGCGCACCACATAGTTCTCATCACCCTGATAATCCGCATAGGCAACATGGTGATCGATCTTGCTGACATCGATCTCCCTCATTTTAGCCTGCTTGTCCAGGATTGCCGTATGCTTACCGCCATGAGCGTCAAGATACTGGAATGCATCAGGATCATTTGGATTTGCCTCCCGTACAGCACCGTTCCAGGCCTGCACCGGCAGGGAGAGCGCCGGCAACGCCAGAAAAGCTGTTACGGTCAAGCCCACAGCCATAACCAGGGCCAGGGCATGCGGCAGTGTTAATCTTGTAATCTTCTTATGTGACCATCTTTTCATTGTCGTACTCCCTCGCAGAATTCCGTGTTTATTATTTCTTTTTCTATAAGACTCTGTAGAATTTATTATAACGTATCGTACTCTATTATTCCTTAATTTTAGTATTTTTCTTTTACATTTCTATGTAGGTGTTTTGTGGATTAATGAGGGAATTGATGCTGGACTTAGTCCAGTTGTCAGTGCCTTTGTTTTCTGAATTAATGGGAGCTTCATGTAGTTATGCACCTTCCTGTTATTTCATTGCGCTCTATGCGCCATCATGAAATGTATAACAAATCAAGCAAGACCCAGATTGTTATACACGGCGTCGCCCTGGAAATGCATACCAAACCTAGCAAGTCCCGGATTGTTATACACGGCAGCGGCCTGAAAATGCATACCAAATCAAGCAGATCCCGGATTGTTATACACAGCAGCGGCCTGAAAATGCATAAAAATTTAAGCAAGTCCCAGAATGATATACAAATCGTCAATCTTGAAATGTATAAAAAATCAAGCAAGTCCCAGAATGAT
>JAFTFD010000056.1 GCA_017449745.1 Lachnospiraceae bacterium | reverse complement strand
GGATCAGCATGGCCTATGCGCTGAGCCTCCTTGGCCAGGATACGGCCTGTCTCGGGGCTATGGGGGAAACGGAGATCCACCCGGTATTTTTACCGCTTAAGGAGACGGCAGAGCTGTATTCCTTTGCCGAGCCGGCCCAGACCAGCGCCGTTGAATTTGAGGACGGCAAGATCATCTCTTCCGTACTCGAGCCGCTCAACAGCCTGACCTGGGAGAAGATCCTTGCAGGGATCGGGTTTGAACCGCTGAGAAAATTGATCCGGGAGGCCGGGTTCGTCGCACTGAACAACTGGACGATGATCCCGGAAATGGATGCCATCTGGGAGCACATCCTGGAAGAGATCCTGCCGGGGAGTGAGAACAGGGAAAAATACTTTTTCTTTGATCTCGCGGATCCGCAGAAGCGAACGCCTGAGGACGTAAAAAGAGCGCTTCACAATGTCAGCCGTTTTACCCGGTTCGGCAGGACGATCATGAGCTGCAACGTCAGAGAAGCACAGTCCTTTGCCCGCATTCTCGGGGTCCCGGATCCGGAAGGATTTTATAAAGAAGATTATGGAAAAATGGCCGCGGATCTCTGCGGCAGAGTCAAAATAGATGGTTTTGTTATCCATACACTCAAAGATGCGTTCCTGGGAACACAGGATACGGTGTATGAAGCGGAGGGGGATTATACAGCGCATCCGGTCCTGACAACAGGCGGAGGAGATAATTTTAACGGAGGTTTTGCCTTCGGCCTGCTGAACAGTTTCGACTATAAAAGCGCACTCCGGCTGGGAAGCCTGGTGTCCGGGTTTTACGTCAGAAACGGGAACAGTCCGTCACTTGAGGAACTCATAGAGTACATATCTGAGTAGAAAGGAGCCTTATCGTGAAAGCAGATTCTTCCACGACAGTTCCTGCAAAACAGGGAATGAAAAAAGGAACAAAGATGGCCTTGATGATCATGCCGTTCCTGGTCCTGACTTTTCTGTTCCGGTATTTCCCGCTGCACGGGTGGGTCTACGCATTGTACGACTACAAAGCGCCGCTCAGGCTTACGCAGTGTGATTTTGTGGGATTCCACTGGTTTAAAGTGCTGTTTGCAAACCCGACACAGGTCAAGCAGCTGATGCAGGTGCTTAAAAACACCTTCGCCATGAGCCTGCTGGGGATCGCAACTTCGATCCTGCCGCTCCTGTTTGCGGTGTTCCTGAACGAGATCCGCTACAAGTGGTTCCGGAATATCGTGCAGACCATGACGACGATCCCCAATTTCATCAGCTGGACACTGATCTACTCGATCGCATTTGCCCTGTTTTCCACAACGGGCATGTTCAACTCGGTGATGCAGCAGCTGGGCGTGATCGACGCCCCCGTCAAGATCCTGGACAGCAGCAAACATGTCTGGCTGATGATGCTGCTCTGGAGTCTCTGGAAGGGACTCGGGTGGAACTCGATCATGTATCTGGCGGCAATCTCCGGGATCGACATGGAAATGTACGACTCGGCCAAGGTCGACGGAGCTGGGCGCTTCCAGCTCATGCGCTACATTACGATTCCGCAGCTGATGCCGACCTTCTTCGTCCTGCTGATGCTCTCCGTGGCGAATTTCCTCAATAACGGAATGGATCAGTATTATGTATTCCAGAACGCTTTCAACAAGAGATATATCCAGGTGCTGGATCTGTACGTTTACAACATCGGTATCACGGGCAGCAGCATGTCGCTGGCGACCGCGGTCGGCATCATGAAAAGTGCTGTCAGTATCGCCCTCCTGACTCTGGTGAATGTGCTCTCCAAACGAGTCAGAGGTGAAACGATCATCTGAGAATGTCAGAGACGAAACGTTCATCTGAGTTTATCTGAGAAGAGGAGAGAAGCGATGGCAAACAGTGAGAAAAAGCCCACCATGAAGAAGGTGGCAGCAGGGGATGTGATCTTTAATATCCTGAACTACACTGTATTTCTGATCTACACCATTCTCTGCATTTATCCTTTTTATTACCTGATCATCAACTCCATCAGCAACAATGATATGAGCGCGAATGGTCTGGTCAACTTTATCCCGCACGGGATCCACCTGCAGAACTATAAGGATGTCATGAAGCTCAAGGGAATCGGCTCCGCGATGCTCGTCTCGGTGGGCAGGACCGTGATCGGAACGGTCTGCACCGTGCTGGCTTCGGCCTTTATGGGATTTATTTTTACCCAGCCCAAGCTGTGGAAGAAAAAACTGCTGTACCGGTTCGTCGTCATCACGATGTATTTCAACGCCGGCCTGATCCCTATGTTCCTGACGATGAAGACCTTTCATCTGACGAATACCTTCTGGGTATATATCATTCCGGCGATCATCAATCCATTTGACATCATCATGATGAAAACATATCTGGAATCCTCGCCGAGATCCCTGGAGGAAGCGGCCGAGGTGGACGGTGCCAGCATCCTGACGATCTTTACCAGAGTCATCCTGCCTACGAGTACACCGATCCTTGCGACGCTCGCGATCTGGGCAGCAGTCGGACAGTGGAACGCATTCCAGGATACCCTGCTGTATGTGACGGACCAGAACCTGTATTCCCTGCAGTATCTGCTCTACACCTACATCAACCAGGCAAACTCCCTGGCATCGGTGCTCAAGAATTCCGGAAACGTCATGTCGATCGCGAACCTGGCGACAAGACAGACGCCGACTTCGATCCGCATGACGGTCTCGGTGGTCGTGGTGCTGCCGATCCTGTTCATCTACCCGATGTTCCAGAAGTATTTCGTCAAGGGTATCATGATCGGCGCCGTCAAGGGATAACAGGTGCTCTGCGGCCTGATAAAAACGGCAGAATAACTCAGTATCATTCATCCATTGGATGATAGGAAAAATTCATTTATTCAGTAAGGAGGACAGAGGTTATGAAGAAGACACAGTTAACCAAGGCGATCAGCCTGCTGATTGCCGCCGTATTAACCGGATCCGTTCTTGCCGGCTGCGCTGCACCTGCTGCCAGCTCTTCCGGAGGAGAGGCTGCACCTGCTGCTGAGGCAGAGGCTGCACCCGCCGCGGAAGCAGAAGCTGCACCTGCTGCTGAAGCTGCAGGAGGAGAGGCCACAGAAGGCGCTGCCAAGTATCCGGAATTCCTGACGGTCGACGTGTTCGATTCCCAGGCAAACTTCCAGGGAATTCAGAGCGGCTGGTTTGCCAAGATCGTCAAAGATAAATTCAATATGGAACTCAACATCATCGCTCCGAACGTAGCGGGCGGCGGCGATACTCTGTTCCAGACCCGTTCCGCGAACGGCGATCTGGGGGATCTGATCCTGACAAGACTGGACCAGAATTATCTGCATGATCTTGTGAAGGCAGACCTGATCATCGACATGGCTCCTTACATGGAGAATGCCGAGCATCTGAAGGCTTTCTCAGAGCAGATCAAGGCAGCCAGTTCCCTGGCGGATAAAGAAGGAATGTGGGGCGTCCCTGTGGAGATTTCCGTCCTTCCCGTTACAGAGCCCTGCGAAGTCGGCGATCCGACAAATGCTCCGAGCATCCGCTGGGATCTCTATAATGAGGTCGGCGCTCCCGAGATCGCAACGATGGAAGATCTGCTCCCTGTACTGAAAGAAATGCAGGATGCGGCAGGCACCAGCGAATCCGGAAAACCGGTTTACGCTTTCTCTCTGTTTAAGGACTGGGACAGCACACATATGCAGAATGCAGGCGCGCTTCCTTCCCTTTACGGTTACACACCTATGGGCCTTGTGATGTTCAACATCATCGATGGCTCCTGTGAGAAGTATACGGATCCGGACGGCCAGTATGTCCGCGCTCTGAAGTTCCTGTATGACGCGAACCAGATGGGCATCGTTGATCCCGAATCCACAACGCAGAACTATGACACTGTCAGTGCAAAATTTTCTGACGGCGCTGTCCTGTATGGCTTCTGGCCCTGGCTAGGCAAAGGCGCATATAACAGCGTTGACCGTATGGCAGAAGGCAAAGCCTTCATGACGATCCCGATCGATGATGCCAAGTATCTGTGCTGGGGCAATACCACCGGCAACTTCGGCAACGGCATGATGGTCGGCTGCAAGGCAGAAGATCCTCAGAGAATGGTCGACTTCATCGACTGGATGTATTCTCCTGAAGGCGTTCGCGCCTCCACCTTCCTGACAGGCGGAACCTCCGGACCCGAAGGCCTGACATGGACTAACGAGAACGGCGTTCCGAAGTTCACAGAGTTCGGCGTAAAGGCATTCGTCACCATGGAACAGGGCCTGCAGGTCCCCGAAGAGTGGGGCGGCGGCACATGGGCAGACGGTATTTCCGCTCTGAACATCAAGCCTCTGGGCATCAAAGACTTTGATCCCGAGACCGGTATTACTTACAACCCTCAGCTGTGGGATGACTATCTTGAGCGCACAGCAACCAAGGCTAACCTTGAGTGGTCCGAGCGCTATGACGGATATCTCGATGCACTGACCTATCTGCAGAGCAGAGACCTGCTCTCGATCATCCCCGGAACCAGCTGGTCCACACCGGATTACAGCTCCGATATCAAGACCATCATGGAGCAGTGCCAGTCGATCGTAGTTGAGTATTCCTGGAGAATGGTCTTCGCAGAGAGCGAAGAGGAATTCAATTCCCTGCTCGCTGAGATGACAGAGATCTGCGACGGACTTGGATATGACGAAGTCGTGGCTGTCGACGAAGCAAACGCAGCTGCAAGATTCGCTCTGTTCCAGGAAGCGCGCGGCAACTAAGGTATCTGTCAGGATCTTGCAGGTAACTGCCGGAATCTAACAGGTATTGAATAGGTATTGAACAGGTATCGAACAGATATCGTTCAGGTATCTGTCAGTTATTGATACAGTAACAGCAGATGCACGAAATCGAAGATAAATCGCAGAACGATCATAAAATGATCGGGAAATAATTGCAGAACGATCAGAAATGATCAAGGAATAATCGCAGAACAAAAGTATGAGCGGGGTGCCGGCCGGATGACCGGCGCCCCTTTTGACATTCGCAACATACGGAGAGCAGCATGAAGTGGTTTCGATATGACAGTCCGATCTACGAGTATTTTGACACGCTGGCGCATTTTATCGTGCTGAACCTGATCTTTCTGGTGCTGTGTATTCCGGTCATCACGGCAGGACCGGCAGCGGCAGCGCTGTACCAGATCACGCTCAGGGAAGCCAGAAGAGAAAATGGTTATCTCGTGAAGCCGTATTTTGGCTATTTTAAGGAGCAGTTCGGAAACGGGGCGCTGCTGTTCCTCTATTACGCGCTGATGATCGGGCTGGGTGTTTTCGGTATTATTTTCTGGCACAGGCTCGATTCTTTCCCGACGGATATCGCAGCAGCTTTTATGGCGGTGATCGTGCTGATGGCGGTCTGCGGAATGCAGTACTCGTTTGCCATGATCGCGCGCTTTGAGATTCGCGCCGGGCGGGCGATCAGGAACAGTCTCGGCGTCGCGATGGAGAACATCCCGTATACGGCAGCCCTGATCCTGGTCGATGCTGTCTGGATCTGGCTTTCCTGGAACTACAGCGGCGTGCGGATCTTCATGCTGATCGTAGGATTTTCCTTCGTCGCGTATGTGAAGTCCATGCTGCTCACCAAAGTGTTTAAAAAATATGAAAATGACAGTCATGAAGGAGGCAGTCATGCAAATTAACGCGATCACCGATCTTTCTCTCAGAAAACAGTTTACCGGCCCGGATAGTATCTGCAACGATATTCCGGCCGCACGAAAAGAGCAGGCATTCCGCAGCGGAAACGGGACGATCATTCTGCGCGATAACGGTGCTCCGCGAAATAATGAGGTCGCCCTGCAGCATGAGCTGCTCTGGTACCCGCAGTGGGAGAGCGCACCGGAAGCTCCCAAGGTGGCGGGAATCCTTGGCACCGTCCAACAGATGGTCCTGGATCATAAATTTAAGGAGGCCTCCGAGCTCGTGGATGAGGTGGCGGGACAGAACGGGACACCGCCCCAGTACAATTCGAGCGAGCGGCACGACGCCTTCCGGCTTGTTTTTGAAAATGAGGAATGCGGGGCAGAACAGTCCCCGGCAAATGGGATCGGCAGCTGTGCAGCAGAAGGTTCGGCGGCAGCAGCCGGTGGCTGTGCAGCAGAAGGTTCGGCGGCAGCAGCCGGTGGCTGTGCAACAGAAGGATCCGCGGGAGCAGCCGAGTGCATAGATGAGTATCTTCACGTCCAGCACATGGACACCGGCGAGGTCGTGACGCACTGGAAAGAGAATGGCGGGACTTTTGAGCGCAGGATGTTCGTATCCCGCGCAGACGGCGCTGCCTTTATATATATGACAGCCCCCGAAGGGGAGCTTGACGTGACACTGAGGTGCATTTGCCCCGAATATGTAAAAAAGACCTCCTGGATCGCCACCCACAACGTCTCCGGACAGCCGTGGATCGACGGGACAACGCCGCCTGATTTTTCTCTCTGCTCCAGAGAGGACGGCAGCATTCTGCTCGAGGGCAGCTACGCCTATCATCAGGGAAATTACGCAGCGGCGATCGTGCCGATATGCTGCGATGGAAATATTTCGGCCGGGACTGATCTTCCCGGGGCATCGGTCCCTGAGACCTCTGTCCGGATCAGCGGGGCTTCTGCCTGCCTTCTTGCGATCACGGTAGATCGCTCCAGAGATGAGGGGAGCCCTGTTTCAGCCACAGCTCTGGCGGAAAGGCTTGTGGCATTAAAAGACGCCGTTCAGCTGAGTGCAAGTGCGGGTGAAAACAGCTGCGAGGGGGAGACTGCAGCAACGATTCAAGCCTCCGCAGCAGACCAGGCTGCAGCAGCTGATCAAACCACAGCGTATGAGTGTTTTCTGGGCAGGCATATTGCGATCCACAAGCCGGTTTACGAGCGTGTAAAGATCGATCTTGGCGGCGAGAAGGAGGATGAACTTCTTACGATCAATGAGCTGAAGCAGAAGCAGTTCATGACCGATCACATCCTGCCGGCATTTCTGGAAAAACTGATGCGGATGGGACGGTATTTTCTCCTGTGCGAGACCGGGCAGTATCCGCCGATCTACGGTCATGTCAACATCAATGTCAACCACCAGATCGCAGCGGGCAATATCGGGAATATGCCCGAGATCATGCAGGTCTGGTTTGACTGGATCCGGGAGATGCTGCCGGAGGCGAGGGAGAATGCACGCAACACGCTGGGAACGCGCGGCTTCCTTATCGCGTGCCACTGTGATGAGGAGTCAGGCCGCAATTACCACTTCGGCAAGGAGTATCCGCACGAGTTCTGGATCAGCTCGTCCGGCTGGTGCCTTCAGCCCTTCCTGGAGCACTATTACTGCACCGGGGATGAAGCGTTCCGCAGGGATGTGATGATCCCGCTCTATGAAGAGCTGGCGGAGCTTTATATTGATTTCCTGACGATTCGGGATGACGCCGGAAAATTTATTTTCGTTCCTTCCTATTCCCCGGAAAATTTCCCGTCCAACTACGGCTGGATGACGGCAGCCAATGCCGTAATGGATATCACCGTATGCCGCGAGGTCATGGAGACCCTGCTGGTCTACGGAGCAGATGTGATCGATGAAGCGCAGAAGAAGGCATATCAGGAGATTCTCGATTCCCTGCCGCCGTATCTGTACGAGAGGACAGGCGAGATCAAAGAGTGGAGCATGGCCGACTATGAGGAGCGCCATGATCACAGGCATATTTCCCAGCTGTACGGCGCTTATCCGGGCGATGAATTCCAGCCGGAGAGAGATGCTGAGCTTTTCAGGCACGCAAGGATCACGAACCGCCTGCGCGCCATGGAAAATGAGTCCTGCCACGGTGTGACGCACAGGACACAGATCGCAGCCAGGCTCAAGGACTCCGAGCTTGTAGAAGACCAGCTGCGCTTCTTCCTGGAGAGCGGTTATATCAATGAAAACGGGACGACGACTCACAATCCGTACCTGCACCATCAGTTCCCTGACGGACAGGGCGGAATGCCGGCCGCTGTCATGGAGGCGCTGCTGTATGCGCGTCCCGGGTTCCTCGAGCTCCTTCCCGCAGCGGACAGCAAGAGCCTGCAGCAGGGCTGCATTAGCGGTATGAGTATCCGCAGCTTTGCCGTGGCGGACCGCCTTGCCTGGGATGAAGCTCATGTGAGCCTGCGTTTCACCTCGCTAAGGGAGCAGCAGATCATCCTGTGCTATCGCAGGGGATTCAGAAACCTTCATGTTACGGGAGCGGAAGTACTGTGCGATGATCTTTCCGGAAAAGAATGCCAGGATGGCATTTACGGGAACTTTAGTGCTGGCCCTGCAGCTGTGAGCGGTCCGGTCTACGCTGTCATCCATGTGCCGAAAGGAACGGTGGAGATCTGCCTGGACCGATAAAAACGGTACGATAGAAGCGGATTATTAAAGCGGAAAAGAGAAAAGCGGATACGGGCAAAAGAATGCTGCAGGATGCGGCAGGAAGGAAAATTTCGGAATGGGACAGTATCAACTCTTTGAAACAAAGCCGGCAGAAAAATTCTGTGACGCGCATTATCTCGGAAACGGACGCCTCGGATTCTCCGTGATGGGGACAGCGCCCAAAGAGCAGATCTACATCAATGACGATACTATGTGGTCGGGGAGCGAGTCTTTCTATGAGAATCCGCAGTTTTATGACAAGCTGCTTGAGGCGCGGAAACTGGCTCTCGCAGGCAGGGTCAAAGAAGCCAACACCGTCGTGGATGAGGAGATGACCGGCCGGTGGCTGGAGGCCTATCTGCCGCTGGCCTCGCTCCATATCATGACCGGCATGGCCGACAATAACAGGACGATGTCCCTAAAGAGGATCATCGAGGCCAGGCCGCAGCAGCTGGACAATTACAGCCGGACACTGGACCTTGACCGGGCGGTGGAAACCGTGCACTGGACTTTCCAGGGGATCCGGTATGAGCGGCAGTATTTTGTCAGCCATCCGGCAGGGATGGGATTTGTTTACTGTACGGCTGCAAAGGAGCAGGACTGCAATCGGGAACAGACGTCGGAGCCCTCTGCAGCCTGTTTGTCGGGGTTCTCTGCAGCGTGTTTGTCGGAGCCTTTTGCAGTCTGCTCGTCGGGGTCTCAATCAGGTCTTCCGCAAAAACGAGCTCTGAATATGGCATTTGACCTGGAGTCGCAGCTGCGAAGCCTCCAGGGACGCACGAAGTGCGGATGCTATGTGACGGGAATTGCGCCGGATCACAGCGAGCCGAGCTACACGCCGGTAACACCTACACATGTCTACGGTGAGGAAGCATCTTCGAAAGCGCTGCGCTTTGCCTGTGCGGCAGAAGTGATCGACACGGACGGCGAAGTATCATCGGACGGGCAGAGAGTCTATGTCACAAACGCCTCCTATGCCCTTATTGCTGTGCAGGCGAGGACCAATTACGCGGGTTTCCAAAAAGAAAGAAATAATGACGTCACCCAGCTCCTAAACGGGATCCTTGCGGAAATAGCAGCTGTGCGGGAAACGGGCGCATCAGCTGTCAGGGAAACAGGCGCAGGGCAGTCAGGCGAAGTGTGCCAGGAAAGCCTGCAAGGCCAGCCAGGGCAGAAAGAGAACGATGCATTTTTATATCAGGTTTTACTGAATGCGCATCTGGAGGATTACCGTTCCCTCTATGACAGAGTGAAGATCGATCTCGGAAAGTCCTTTACGGGACAGCTGCCGACCTCAGAGAGAATGGCTGCCAATGCGGCGAGCATAGAAGATCCGACTTTATCCGCACTGTATCTGCAGTATTCCCGGTATCTGACGATTGCCGGATCGCGTCCCGGGACGCAGGCACTTAACCTGCAGGGAATCTGGAATGACCAGATGTCTGCTCCCTGGGCGAGCAATTACACGACCAATATCAATGTGGAGATGGACTACTGGCCTTCGGAAGTGCTTGGCCTTCCGGAATGCCATCTGCCTTTGATGGACCTGCTGGATGAGATCGCGGAAACCGGAAAACAGACGGCCCGCACCTACTATCATGCAGATGGCTGGGTCGCTCATCACAACGTGGATCTATGGCGCGGAACGGAACCGTCCTGCGAGGATGCCTCCTGGTCCTGGTGG
>JAFTFD010000055.1 GCA_017449745.1 Lachnospiraceae bacterium | reverse complement strand
GATCTATCATGCTGGAGGTGTGCGGGCGGCTAGAGCTGTTCGTATGATGAGGAAACTTTAAATACTGAGAGAGGTGGTCAGAGGCAGATTTATATTTACTGGGACCTTTGACAGAATTTGCCGATATGTTAAAAGCTGATCCATCACTGCAATCAAATAGGGCATTGCTGATGGCGGGAGACTCAGAGGGACCAGATGGCGCTGGAGACGAATGGAATGCGGTTGCAGATATCGATGCCTACCGATATGTGACTGAAAATATGAGGAACCTGACCCAGGTGACACGCCCAGAATGCGAAGCTACGTATGAGGCGAACGGATATCCTTTTGAGGCAGAATTCCTGGATGAATATATCGCGAGTATGAATGCTATCGATGAGAATATTTGCTGCTATGATTTGCAGGCTGTAGCCGCCTCTTTTCCTTGAACGAAATTCCTGAGATCAGGAAAATCGTGGTAACAATACTCATGAGCGATATCCAAGATGGACACACTTGCAAATATGATACCCAGTCTGGATACTGATGGTACAACCGGCAGCCATTGTCCATTTATTCTGAAATACGACCTAAAGTATACTAATACCAGAAGATATAACTCGTAGGAAAGGAGGCCGCAATGATCGCAATAGTTTCTGACAGTACCTGTGATCTCTCGAAAGAATTGATCGAAAGGTACGATATTCATATATTGCCTTTACACGTGATTCTTGGAGAAGAGGAACGCCTGGATGGCGTCAACATCTCGCCGGATGAAATATACGAATGGTCTGACGCTGATAAGCAAACACCGAAGACTTCGGCTCCATCTATTGAAGACGCGATAGATCTTTTTCAGGAACTTCTGAAAGAACACGATGAGATCATTTCGTTTTGTATCTCCGAATCCATGTCTGCCTCCGGAAATGTGATGCGGCTGGCGGCAGAAGAACTGGAAGCGGAAGATAAGATCCATGTAATCAATTCCCAGAACCTGTCAACTGGAATTGGCCTTCTTGTCATTGCAGCAGCAGAAATGGTGAAAGAAAACAAGTTATCTGCCGAGATCCTGGAGAAGATCCAGGAGTTGATCCCACGTGTAAGATCCAGCTTTGTAGTCGACAGCTTAGAATACCTTCGAAGAGGAGGAAGGCTTAGCGGTGCAAAGGCACTCATTGGAAGTGTTCTGCGGCTCCATCCTAAGATTGCTGTGAAGGATGGCGCGATGGCAGCAAGCGGCAACTATCGTGGAAATATCGAAAAAGCTTTTGCAAACTATGTACGCGACATGGAGCAGGACCTGAAAGCAGCAGAAAGAAGCCGTGTATTTATCACATATTCCTCGAAAAATGAGCCAGCAGTAAGCGAAATTAAGTCTTATCTGGAAAATCTTGGCGTATTCCAGGAAATCCTGATCACAAGGGCCGGGAGTGTCATCTCCAGCCATTGTGGTCCTGGGGCACTTGGAGTGTTGTTCATTGCTGGAAAATGAATATGACCCCGGACATCAACACGGTGCCCGGGGCCTTCTCGTAAATGAAACCAAATCAATATCATCTATATGTTGCGCCGCTGACCTTTCTGTAATCTCTCAGCCAAAAGATATATCTTTTTATGAGTTTCCGGAAACTTATACAGAAATTGTCCAAACAAGCCAGATGGACGCGATAATAAAAAGAACAGCAAGAATACTTACCAACAGTCCTGCTGCGCTAACAAAAAAATAAAAAAGCCTCCTGTCATTTTTATATTTCCACTTCCCCCATAAAAAGACAAAAAAGCCCGCTAAGATCGCAAAAAACCATTGAAAAACCATACTTACTCCATATGTGTCAGGCGAGTTTCTGCGAGTTCAAGGACAGATGTGCCTGTTTGTTGTAATTTATCAGTATATTTAGTTGATGCGCCAATAATGTCTGTATATATTTTATATTAAGATGGGAAAAAAAATACATACTAAAAGTATATTATTAAAGAATATACACCATAGTGTTAGCATCGCTTGAATCTAACATCTTGCCTTTCATACAGCTTTAAATAAGAATGACGCCTATGATGACACGATAAATGTTACAATTTTACATATGAGGAGATGTGACTAAATTATTAGTGGAAGGAGAAATGCCATGCAGGAATGGATCATCAGCTGCAACCCTAAAAAATATGACGTTATAAAGGCTTTTACTATGTCAGTGAAAGCCAAACTGCGGGAAGTATCCTGAGAGGCGGATAGAGAAAAACTATAGAGACATAAAAAAGAATAGCCCGTAACCGGGCAGATGAATAAGAACCGCGGGGCACGCGGGGATAGCCTGCTAATGCTCAGCCTATAGAGGCTGTCGAACAGGAAGCCCCCACTTCTTAGCGCAAGCGAAAGTGGCGGGAGCATGTCACGGCAGGAACTTACACTTGCGGGGAAAGAAACCGTGTGATAAGATTAACAGCGTGCTGAGAGAAAACAGCACACGGGGTGAGCAGGAGTGGCGGAATGGCAGACGCAGCAGACTCAAAATCTGCCGTAGCGATACGTGTGGGTTCAAGTCCCATCTCCTGCATATGAGCGGGAATCCATATCATTGGATTCCCGCTTTTTCCTTAGATCAAGAAACTGGAGCTTTACAGAAAGAGAGGATGAACTCTATGATCCGTTCGGTTGGACTGATCGGCGCGGGCGCCGTTGGAGCATATTTTATCTGGGGCACAGAAGATGTTCACGACATTGATTTCTACCTGATCGCTGAAGGAGAAAGAAGGGAGCGCCTTTTAAGCGAAGGTCTCCTGATCAACGGCAAACTTTACAGGCTCCCCGTCCTCACTCCGGAAGAAGCGCACGAAAAGGGCTGCGATCTGATCCTTCTCGCCGTTAAATACGGAGGCCTTACGTCCGCGCTTTCCGAGATCGAACGCGCCGTCTGTGACCATACACTTGTTATGAGCCTCCTGAATGGGATCGACAGCGAAGAGCTGATCGCTGAACGGATCGGTGAAAGAAGAGTTGTCCGCGCACTGATGCAGATCGCCTCCCGCCGGGCAGATGGAAAGATCGAGTTTGATCCGGAAAAGACGGTCGGCGTTTTCTACGGCGGCAAAGACGAAAAGACAATTGACGAACTGACTGCCTTTTTCGCCGGAACGAAAGTAAATTACCATATTAGCGACGATATCATACAGTCCCAGTGGAACAAGTTCCGGATCAATATCTGCTACAACATTCCCCAGGCCCTTTTAAGTGTCGGGTATGGCGCGTATTTTACCAGTGAACATGTCCAGTATATGCTGCGCGCCCTGGAAGCTGAACTGATCCAGGTCGCCGCGGCAGAAGGCATTACGATCGAACCTCTGGAACTTGTCTCCCAGGGATATGCACAGAATGCAAGATACTCAACGCTCCAGGATCTCGATGCCGGCAGGCACACGGAGATCGATATGTTCCTTGGAACCATCATGAAAAAAGGAGAGGAACATGGCATCCCGACGCCTGTTTCCGCCTACACATATCATGCCATAAAGGCGTTGGAAGAAAAGAACGACGGCATATTTGATTTTTAATTTATCCTGAATCCGCTCTTGACTTTGAAGATACTCGAAACAATAATAAATATAGCGGTCTGCTATAAAAAGCGCCGTTAGTTTTCATTTCTATATTTTTTTCCGGAACCGGAGACAGGAGAGTTGATTATGCGCAAGCTGACCCGCAATGAAGTAATAGAATTAAGATCCTGCAAGACTATGGACAATGGCAGGATGGAGTTTTTTGACAGAGCCATCCGTTTCTACGCAGATGACCCGGAGACGTTAGAGCGTCTCAAAGACCTCAAGGACCTGTACCTCAGCATTCAGGACATTCCGCTGATGAATGGCAGCGCCTATGGTACCTATATGAAGTCCATGGAGATGTATTTTGACCGCATGGATCAGATGCTCAGCGACATGGGTTATACCAAGAAGGACTGATCTCCTGATCCTTATAAAATAGTAAAGACGAAGCCCGTCAGAACGGATTCGCTGGCCTGTAAAGGACAGTTCATCTACGAGGACTTCGTCTTTTTTATTGTCTGCAGCCTGAACCTTTAGGTGAAGGGCAGATTTTTATGTCAGCAACTGCATTCTCCTGGACTTGTTCGCCTTATTGCTTCGCTGAAGATCAATTGACGATCTGTTGGCGATCAGTTTCTCAAGATCGCCAAAAAAGGCAGGGTAGCTGATATTTACGCAGCCTTCTTCGTCCAAAACCGTATCTCCCTGCGCGATCAGGGCCGCCACAGCAAAACTCATTGCGATCCGATGGTCGTTATAGGTCCGGATCTTTGCCCCCTGAAGGGCGCTGCCGCCTTCAATGACCATTCCGTCCTCTCTGGCTGTCACGTTTACCCCCATCGCCTGCAGGTTGGAGACGACTGCGTCGATCCTGTCAGATTCCTTTACGCGCAGCTCCGCCGCGTCGCGGATCACGGTCGTTCCCTCCGCTGCGGCTGCCATGACAGCGATCACCGGAAGCTCATCGATAAGAGAGGGGATGACGGCACCGCCGATCTCGCATCCGTGAAGAGAAGAGCTTTTTACGAGCAGATCCGCGTAAGGTTCCTCTGTATTACTGCGGTTTAAGATCGTTATATCCGCCCCCATGTTCGCAGCTACGCGGAGGATCCCGTCTCTGGTCGGGTTGATCCCGACACCTCGGATCAGGATCTCTGATCCCGGAACGATCAGGCCTGCCGCTATAAAATAAGCGGCGCTGGAAATATCACCGGGGACCGTGACAGCGTGTGCGTGCAGTTCCCTGCAGGGCTGGACTGTAACAGTATTGCGGCCCGTCTGCGGATCGATCTGGTCCTCGACAACTGCGCCAAAGGCCCTGAGCATACGCTCCGAGTGATCCCTTGAACGGACAGGCTCGATCACGGTAGTCGGCCCGTCAGCGTAGAGCCCGGCGCACATAATGGCGGATTTGACCTGCGCAGAGGCGACCGGGGATTCATAGACGATTCCTTTCAGCTGCCGGCCTCGAATCTGCAAAGGGGCGCAGTTATTACCCTTTATGCTTTCGATCTCAGCGCCCATGCGGGAGAGCGGATCCATGATCCGCTTCATCGGACGGCTGTTGACGGAATCATCGCCTCCGATAACGCTCGTGAATCTCTGTGCGGCAAGGATACCGGAGAGAATCCTGGTCGTAGTGCCGCTGTTTCCGGAATAGAGCGTGACAGGATCAGTTTCCGGAGAAAGTCCCCTGAGTCCGTTTCCGTCTATAAAAAGATGCGTGGGATCTGCGGGATCCTCTTCAATATGGACGCCCATGCGGCGGAAACAGTCCATCGTCGCCAGGCAGTCAGCACTTGTCAGGAATCCTGAGACCTCTGTGCGCCCCTGCGCCAGGGATCCGAACATGATCGAGCGGTGTGAGATGGATTTGTCTCCCGGAACGCGGATCTCTCCGCGCAGTGTTCCTTTTTGGTTTAGAACTTTCATATTTTTCTCACGCTCCTTAATGGATACTGTAGTTTCTCTCTTTCAGGATCTGCTCTGCGCGCTCAAGATCCGCTTTCGACTGAAATTCCACGCGTAGAACACCTTCCTGTAGCTCCCTGTTGTGGGAAATTCCGATATTTTTGATGCTGATCGAGTTTACGGCAAGGAGCGTTACGACCTCCGCCAGGGCTGCGGGGCGGTCCGCAATGTCTACATGCGTCACAAACAGACGCCCGACGGAACCGTGACCCACTTCGGAAAAACTGTCGCGATAGACTCTGGCACTGTCAAAGAATCCGTAGATCTCTTCGCCCTGCCTGTCCGCGATCGTTTTGCGGATCGCAAGAAGGCTGCTTATATAAGCGTCGAGAAGACCGGCGATGTGATCGCTGTTGGTCATGCAGATCTCTTCCCACATCTGGGGAGAAGAAGAGCTGATCCTCGTGATATCCTTAAATCCGCCTGCCGCGATCATTTTCATGACGCCGTCCTGGGAATCGCTGTCATGCACCAGATTGACTAAAGCCGCGGAGATCACGTGCGGGAGATGGCTGATCGCTCCTACTGCCTGGTCATGGAAATCACAGTCGATGACAAAGGGCAGTGCCTTGATGCCGGCGACCAGCTCGTACATGCGGTCGATCTTATCCTGCGAGACATCTTTCTCGGGAGTCAGCATGTAGTAGGCGTTCTCAAGAAGAGAGGCCTTGGAGTTGCGATAGCCGGTCCTCTCGCTGCCGGTCATGGGATGACCGCCGATAAAATGGCCTGAAAGAGAAGGCATAGTCCTGACGTGCAGGTGAATGTCGCGCTTGGTGCTGCCGATATCGGTCAGGACCGCGTCTTTTTTAAGATACGGGGCGATCTCTGCCAGGTTTTCCGCGTTGCGCTGGACCGGAGCGCACAGGAATACGAAATCACAGTCCGAAAAAATATTGCCGATAAAAGGCCTTGAGGAGCCGATCGCGTCGTTGATCCTTCGGACGTCCTCGGCGGAGTTATAGTAGCTGACGACCCCGTCATCCATCGCTTCTTTTAAAGGTTCTGAAGAGGGGTTGTAGGCGATGATCTGCGCATTGGGCCAGTACTGGCGGATCGCTCTCGCAATGGAGCCGCCGATCAGTCCGAGTCCTATAAAGCCAAATTTGCAATTATTAAAGTCTGTCATTTTCTGTCATCCTATTCTGTTCTTATATAGTGTTAATACGATCCCGGATACGGAAATCATCATAACGAGCGCCAGGATCAGCGCAAACGTATAGCTGCCCATGCCGTCATACATATAACCGACCAGGGAAGAGCCTACGGCATTTGTGATCGTAGCGCTCATATTTATTTTTGGAAATACATTTTTGTAATTCCCGGCTCCGAAAACATCCTTCGTGATCAGGACATTTCCGACCGTCGGCAGCGTATAGGAGAATCCGATCATGGCCGCACTGACCAGCATGACAGGAGCGGCGTGCACGGTGACAAGGAGCAGCAGTCCTGCCGAAATAATGCCCACATAGAGAAGCGCTGCCTTTTTTGCGCCGAAATGATCGGCCAGATACCCGAAGATCAGCTTTCCGCATGTATTGCAGACAAGACAACAGGACACCATACCTGAGCCTACAGCGGCCGCATGGCCGAAGTTTCCGGCAATTCCCGGAAAATGCTGGGGGTAAGACGTCACATAAGAAGTAAATCCTCCGTATAAAATGCCCATCAGGAGAAGAGCAGCTCCAACGGTGGCAGCTCCGGCTTCCACACTCTTTCCGCTATCAGTCACGGAAGACTTATCGCCGAGGGGCGTTATTCCTAAATCTCCCGGATCATAGGCGATCGGCAGGAGAATAGCCGGCAGTTCCAGGAGGAGCACTATGATACCGGCTGCCAGATATCCGGTCCGCCATCCCGCGCGCCCGATCACAGACGCCAGGATCGGAGAGAGGACAGCGCCGCAGATCCCGCTGCAGCCCATGGCTATACTCGTGATCACTCCGACGTTACTGTGAAACCAGTTGTTGATGACCATCGTGACGATAACGTTTCCGGTGAGTCCCGCAGAGATCCCGCGGACCGCATTCAGGATGTATAAAACAGCGAGATTCGGCGCTGCGGCAAGAAGGCAGGTGGACGCAGCAAAGACGAGTCCTGAAACCGTCAGGATCTTTTTAAAGTTTTTGCCGGTATAGACTTTTGGGACCAGCATACCGCCTGCCGCAAAGACAAGGTTGGAGATCGTCAGCGTCATGCTCACGTTTCCCCGGCCTACGCCCAGACTCTCCGCGACTGGCGTAAAGAATACGCCTGCCGTATTGGTAAGGATACCAAGCGCAGCAGCTGTCATCCCGCACATGGCGATCATGACCATCAGATATTTTCCGCGAATCTTCTTCATTCTTAATGCCTTCTGAATTCGTAATACTTTATGCCTTCTTAATCTTAATGCTTGATGACTTCTTAATTCTTGATGTTTGATACCTTCTGAAATCTTATGATATTGGGGTCAAAAGGTGAAATGATGCCGGATTGCTCCGCTGCATAGCAGCTCCCGCAATCCTCTCCGAGCATTCGCAATCCGCAAATTTGCCTGTAAATACAAGCAAATTGCTCCTTGCTCATGTCGGGCGGTC
>JAFTFD010000054.1 GCA_017449745.1 Lachnospiraceae bacterium | reverse complement strand
TTGATTTGTTATACACTTTCAGGGCGCTGCTGTGTATATCAAATGGAGACTTGCTTGATTTGTTATACACTTCCTAAACTCTGCCGTGTATAACATCTGGGGACTTGCTTGATTTCTTAATAGAAATGCCTTGGAATGAATTGATAAAACAAACCTGCAGCATTATGTTCTGTCCGCAAAATGGCAGTGTTCCAGAATGCTGCAGGTTTATATTAATTTAGATAAAAATCAGAAATATAAGGCAACGAAGATATCTTGCAAAAATGCCTTATTTAAAAGTGCCTTATTCAAAGACAAATTGCCAAAGACAACTTATTTGCCAAAGACACCTTATTTGCCGAAGACACCTTATTTGCAGATGCTCTCCAGCCAGCTCTCGGGCTTCTCAAAGCCAAGGAGCTTGACAACTGTAGCCGCGACGTTGGCAAGGCCAAAGTCATCGCCTTCCTTCATCTCTGTTCCTTCCGGTCCGTTATAGATTGCGAACGGAACACGTGCCAGGGAGTGAGATGTCTTGGGCTTCGGAGATCCGTCAGGATTCTTGCCCTTGTCATACATTTCATCGGAGTTGCCGTGGTCAGCAGTCACGATGAGGGTATAGTCCATCTTCATGCAGGCATCCATGACTCTGCGGAGGTTCAGGTCCACAGACTCAACACCGATGATCGTAGCTTCATAATTGCCGGTGTGGCCGACCATGTCGCCGTTAGGATAGTTGCAGCGGATGAACTGATACTTGCCGGACTCGATCGCTTCCACGATCTTCTCTGTCACTTCCGTAGCCTTCATCCAGGGCTTCTGGTCAAACGGGATCACGTCAGAGGGAACTTCCTCCCATGTTTCCAGCTCATCAGAGAATTTCTCGGAGCGGTTGCCGTTCCAGAAATAAGTAACATGTCCGTATTTTTGTGTCTCGGAGCAGGCATAGCTGCGCACGCCCTTCTCTACCAGGAACTCGCTCATGGTGTTCTCGATGTGAGGAGGAGCAACGAGGAAATTGTCGGGGAGCTTGAGATCGCCGTCATACTGAAGCATGCCGCAGTAGAAAACGTTGGGCTTCTTGGGCATATCAAAAGCGTCAAAGCCGCGGTTCATATAGTCAAAAGCTTTGGAGAGCTCGACTGCGCGGTCGCCGCGGAAGTTGTAAAGGATCACGGAGTCGCCGTCATCGATCGTGCCTGCCGGAACGCCGTCCTTGCCGACGACAAAGCCGGGCAGATACTGATCTGTGTAGCCGCCCTCAGCGCGAAGAGCCTCAATAGCTTCTGTTGCGCTGTTATACATCGGGCCGTCACCCATAACATGGATATGCCAGCCTCTCTCGACCATGGACCAGTCTGCTTCATATCTGTCCATAGTGATCGTCATACGGCCGCCGCCGGATGCGATGCAGCCATGGAAGGCATCGTCGTTGAGCTCAGCGAGGACACCCTCAAGCTGGTCAACATACTGCAGTGCGCTGGTCTCCGGAACATCGCGGCCATCCAGCAGGATGTGAACTCTTGCCTCTTTGACACCCTCTTTCTTGGCTTCCTTGAGCATTGCGATCAGGTGGGAAATATTGGAGTGCACATTTCCGTCGGAAAGAAGTCCGATAAAGTTCAGTTTGCCGTTATTGGTCTTGACGAAATCCACGGCCTTTTTCCAGGTCTCGCTCTCATAGATCTTGCCGGACTCGATGCTCTCGTTGACGAGCTTAGCGCCCTGGGAATAGATCTGTCCGCAGCCGAGTGCGTTGTGGCCGACCTCGGAGTTGCCCATATCATCATCGGACGGAAGGCCGACTGCCACGCCGCTTGCCTTGATGGTCGTGTGAGGCCATTTGGTCATCAGTTCGTCGATCTGAGGCTTATAAGCATGCATAACTGCATTGCCCATATCCTTTTCTGTCCAGCCGACGCCGTCCATTACTACCAGTACTACCGGTTTGCTCATTTGATCCTCCTTGTGTATGAACATAATAAATGCCTCTGGGGCATCAGATCACGATAGCAGCAGGGCCTTTGCCCTTGCTGGTTATGCCTTGCTAATTGTAATATAAAAAACCCGCGCTCCGCAACCAGATAATCATGAGAAAAAACGTTTCAAAGCATTCTTTCAGAGCATTCTTTCCAAGACTTTATTCTCGGAGCTTCATTTAAGATTCTCATTTCAGATCTTCTCGCGCAGATTCCTGACGACATGTTTAAGGCAGCCGTCCTCAAACGGATTATCAAGCCCCACCTGATCCATCAGTCCGAAGAAGAAATCCGATGCAGAGAGCCTGCAGAGCTTCAGGTAGCTGTTCCACGCCTCCTTATAATCCCTGTCCATCCACGCCTTGTACTGGAGCGCGTTCGTCTGCGCGATGCAGTAGTCAATATAGTAAAGCGGGCAGTCGTAAATATGATGCTGTTTCTGCCAGAAGCCGCCGCTCTCAAGATAGGCGTTGCCGCTGTAATCCAGATGCGGCTTGTACTGGCGCTCGAGGTCTCTCCACACGCCGCGTCTCTGTGCAGGAGTCAGTCCAGGGTTGGAATACGCGATATCCTGGAATTCGTCGACCATGGTCCCGTAAGGGATAAACATGATGGAATCTTCATAATGCATGTCGACATAATCCTTGGCTCTCTCACCGAAGAGCAGGTTCATCCAGGGCTCTGTGAAGAACTCCATACTCATGGAATGCGTCTCGGCTGTCTCCATCGTGATGTCCGAATGCTCGCGGATCGGATCGGAAGCAGCTACAAATCCCTGGAATGCGTGTCCGCACTCATGGGTAATAACATCAGCATCGCCGCTTGTCCCGTTGAAATTAGCAAAAATAAACGGAGCCTTGTAATCCGGAAGGAATGTCATGTATCCGCCTGTCTTCTTGGTCTTTCTGCCAAGAACGTCAAACAGTTCATTGTCGCACATGAAATTCATGAACTCCGCTGTCTCAGGCGAGAGCTCATTGTACATTTTCCGTCCTGCTGCCAGAATCTGTTCCGGAGTTCCGACCGGCTTCGGATTTCCCTGTGTAAAGTAAACGCCCTCATCGATGTAGGAGAGCTTATCAAGGCCAAGCCTTACTCTTCTCCTGTCATGCAGCTCTTCCACAAAGGGAACAAAATCCTCCCTGACCTGTTTTCTGAAAGCGGCAATATCACTGCGGCTGTAGCAGTTTCTCTGCATTCTGGCATAGCCCAGCGGCAGATAGTTCTCATGTCCCATCTGCTCGCCCTGTTTGGTCCTGTTTTTCACAAGGCGGTCATACAGGTCATCGAACTGCTCCACGTTCTTCTCAAAGAAAGCGGTGTATTTTTCCCACGCTGCCTTTCTGACATTTCTGTCTGCGTTATGCAGATAAGGCGTCATAAGGGACAGATTCAGGATTTCCCCTTCCCACGGGATCTGCGCCGTAGCCAGGAGCTTGTTGTACTCCGTCTGGATCGCATTCTCCTCCTGCATCAGCGGCAGGATTTTCTGGTCCACGCTCTTCATGGCCAGCTCGATATTTTTGAAAGCGACCTTGCCTATTTTCTCTTCCAGATAACTGCGGTACGGCGAATTATACAGCTTTGTGCTGTAAGCAACGACCATATTCTGAAAGGCCGGCAGCATCTCGTCGTAGTATTTCCGCTCCCCTTCGTAGAATTCGTCTGTTGTATCAATATCGTGCCTGATCTCTGCGATCGTAAAGAGAGTCTGCGCATGTCCTGTCAGCTCATAATACTTTTTGTGGATCTCAAACTGCTCTTCTCCGCTGCCGGCCGCGTCAAAAGCCTGCATCAGCTCTCCGAACTCCTTTTTGATCTGTTCAAAATCGACCCTCTCGTAGGGCATCTCCGTGAATTTCATATCTCTTCCTTTCCGATTTGGCGATACGTCTGCTCTTTTGTTATGTCATGTCCGAGCGGTGCGCGTGATCTGCCTGCCCCGGCATATTGCGGTGACAAGCACGGTATTTCCGCTCCGACATGTTGCGGTGACAAGCACGGTATTTCCGCTCCGACATGCACTATAACTTCGATAGTATACCATAAATCCTGCAGCGCATGATAACAAATAGGGCATTCCCCCTCAGACAGAAAAGTATAAAGCTGAGCTTCCAGACAAAGTTTATTAATTAACCGGGAATTTACATGAAATTTACATAAACATTGTTCCCTTTGAAAAATTTAAGTATATAATGTATCGGAAAACAAACAAGAATTAAGGAATTGCAAATTCGATGAACGTTAAGACCAGAAATGAAATTTTAAAGACAGGGGCGCCTGTGCTGGAATCCGGAGTATTCTCCGCAGCATCGCGCCAGACACATCATCACTGTACGACGGTCGCCTCCCACAGCCTTCATGTCGCAGTGACGTCGATCTTTCTGTGCAACGTACTGGAGGCTGTCGGTATTCCGGTAGACAGGGAGCTGGTCATCCTTGCTGCTCTCCTGCATGACATGGGAATCGTAGGCAGATACCAGAAATATGCAAATAACAGGGAGTGCTGCAGCAGACATCCCTCTGATTCTGCGGAGATCGCCAACGAATTTGCCAATGACCTGATGAGTCAAACAGACGAGCGGGCAGAGAAACTTGAGGATGCGATCCGCCGTCACATGTGGCCGTTGAATGCCGGCGTTCCGAATTCTCTGGAGGCGTGGGTCCTGACGATCGCGGATAAACAAGCCTCCTTTGCAGAGGTACTGCCCGGACGCCGCAGAAAGCGTTTTGCTGTTTGATCACCCCGCTCAACCAGTCCATGAACTTAATCATTCCATGAACTCAAATGTTCCGTGAACTCAAACAGTCCGTAAACTGAAACAGTCCATTAATTCTAGCTGTAAAACATTCGCTATAATGATAAAAATGCCATCCGATCACTCGGATGGCATTTTTAGTCTCACCCTGCCGCACAGGTCAGGTGGAGAAATGCATCTATATCTTCAATACTCCTGGCAAACAGGAGCTTCGCCCTGTTCTCGGTCGTGAGAAATCCCTCCCACTTCATTCGATCCAGCAGGCGCTCCAGATCATCATAGTATCCATTGACATTGTAGACGATGCAGGGACAGAATGAATGTCCGAGGCATACCTTGGACATCACCTCCGAGATCTCTTCCAGAGTTCCTGTTCCTCCGGGAAATGCGATAAAAGCATCCCCCAGGTCGATCATCTTTGCCTTGCGTTCCGGCATATCCTTGACTTCGATCAGTTCCTGTACGCCTTCGTGCTGCTTGACAGCCTCAATAAAAAAACTTGGCTCTACACCGATGACATAGCCGCCGGCTTCCAGTGCAGAATCTGCCAGCTCTCCCATCAGTCCGCATTTACTGCCGCCGTACACCAGCGTGTGTCTGTTTTCACCGATCCAGCTTCCCAGTTCCCTGACAGATTCTCTGTAAACCGGGTTATTGCCGCTGTTTGCGCCGAGATATACCGTGATATTCAAATTCAAACTCCTTATCAATACTATCTATCGGGTATTAACAAATACTATGTGAATGTGATCGGACTGTCTGCTGTGCAGTTCCGCTGCTATTTGCATCTGTAAACACATACCGGCGAGGGAATCGCCACATGCTCTCCCGCCTGCTCCAGCTTTCCGTCCTTATCTATTCTCAGTACAGCAAGGTCATTCGAATTCTGTCCTGCGGCAATCATATAGCTGCCAAAAATCGTAAAATCGCGAGGTGTGTTAACGGTAGAAGCGTTTACCGGCCCCAGCATCAGATACCCCTCTTCTGTGACATGGAAAGCAGAGATACGATGCCGTCCCCTTTCGGACGCAAAGACCAGCTTTCCGTCATCTGACATTTTTATAGCAGCGCCAAAAGATTTATTCTCCGCATTGTCCAGAAGATCTCTGTTCATGACATCCTTGTACATGAATAATTCCTGAACCTTTGTAAATTTGGACTTTCCTTCAGGTCTCATGAAGACCTGGACACTGACCGCAAGTTCTGTCATCACATACAGAACGTCCTTTTTCTTCCCCTCATATTCAATATGAGACAGAACAAGGTGTCTCGGCCCGTCTCCTGCGCCAAACTTGATCGTTTTGTCGGTTTTGACGAGAGTCCCTGTTTCAGGATCAAAAGCATAGATATATACCTTATCCTTGCCAAGATCGCACAGATACAGCTCCCCGTTATCGTAACGAGAAAAATGGATATGGGGTCCGGCCTGGCGCATGGGATCCGCGCCATGTCCCTTGTGTTCCAGAACGAAGGTGCACTCCTGCGGTATTCCGTCCTCATCCAGGCGATAGACGGAAAGTGTCCCGCTTGTATAATTCGCCGTAAACAGATATTTTCCGCTCTCATCGAGTTCCAGATGGCAGGGATCTGCGCCGCAGGAAGGAATGCTCTTGATATACTCAAGGCCTGTATCCGTAACGGAAAATACCGCAATGCGTCCCTCCGGTGTCAGCTCCTCCACGGTGTAAAGGACAGGAAGCATGGGATGCCGGATGACATAGGAGGGATTTTCTACCCCGCTGAAAGCATCCAGGGGCAGAAGCTTCTCCGTTTCTGTATCAAAGAGAAAATGATGGATCGTCTCCGTCTCTTTCGTGCCGTATGCACCTGTATAGAATTCGTATTTCATAGCAGAAATTCCCTTTCCGTTTCCTGTTCTTTATCTGGCAAATAACAGAAGTCCCAGAACCGCGGCTGCTACCAGCACAACTGCTCCTATCATAAGGATGCGGTCTGTTTTTCTGCGGCGCACTTCCTCCTGATGTCTGCGGATCTGTTCCTCCCGC
The DNA here is from genome assembly GCA_017449745.1 of Lachnospiraceae bacterium. Taxonomy (GTDB): domain Bacteria; phylum Bacillota; class Clostridia; order Lachnospirales; family Lachnospiraceae; genus CAG-791. The sequence goes on along the minus strand of JAFTFD010000054.1, from coordinate 4,200 downwards.
AGCCTGATCGCCTCCCGGCGTTTCCACTCATCCTCCGCGTCCTGTCTTGCCCTTGCCTCTTCGCCATGGCGCCGGATCTGTTCCTGCACGATCCTTCTGCCCGCAGCCCCGATCCTCATGTCATACTCTTCGCGGGACCGCGAATTGCTCAGAACGCTGTATGCTTCGTTGATCAGACGAGTCTGTTCCTCCGCATAAGCAGTATCTCCCCGGTATGTATCCGGATGATATCGCTTGATCAAATCGCGGTAAGCCTGCTTGATTTCCTGATCTGAAGCCTCTTCGTCCACGCCGAACAGCTCGTAGTAGTTCTCTTCTCTCATAAATACCCAAAAATCAGGGACCAGAATGCCTCTGATCCCTGATTATTTCATACATATACGCTATTCATCCCGGTCAGTTGACCCATCATACCCGGTTACAGCCGATACTCCGGACACAACGGCAATGATCACAGTCAACAGTATAATGGCCAGTACAAAGCTTACTGCAACAACAACACCCTTATCCATTGCTCCAGTCCTCCATCATCCATCAGTATCGATGAACATACGCTGCTAGTAACCAATAACATATAGATAAATTTAATATCCGTTATTTTCACACAACCCGGTTGATTTCTCAAGTGTTTTTTCTGAGATTATAACCTTTTCTGCTAGATTTCTTCCTTCGGACCGCTGTATCTCTCTTCCGCCTCTTTCCAGGCTTTTCTGTGCTTCATATTCTGATGCGTTGTGATCAGCATGAAAATAATGAGGATCAGCAGGATCGGCACTGCCAGGAACGGCACAATATAGATCGGCTGGATCTGCAGGGCGTCTGCGACGACCTTGACATCGCCCTGCGCATTCGCAACCCGGTGACCGCGAACCAGAAGGCGGTGTGTATTAATACCATACGGAGTACATGTTACCAAAGTACAATAGTCCTTCCCGGGAACGACCTGGAGACTGGACAGATCCGTCGGCTCAACGACGCGGATCTGATCGACCTGATAGGTCAACGTCTCATCAAGTATGTTCATTGTAAAAATATCGCCTTCCACAAGCTTGTCCAGGTCTGAAAACAGTTTTGCGGAAGGAAGACCGCGGTGTCCTGAAAGAACGCAATGGCTGCCCTCGGTCGGATCCATCACCTTTTTTTCTTTGCTGTCGTAGCTGCCGCATCCAACCGGCAGGGATGTTCCCTCCAGATGCCCGATACTGGTCTGCAGCACGCTCTCACTCGTCCCATGATACAGCGGCAGCATAACATGGATCTTGTCGATCGTTATGTACCCCATATTTCCGTTGCCGGTGAAGTCCAGCTCTTCATTATATCTGGCTGAGTCTTCCTCGGTGAATGTCCAGTTGATCCCCTCATCGCTGATCTTACGGTTATAAGCTCTTGCACTCTCGATCAGGGCATCATATTCCGCCGTGTCCATGTTGGCCACGCTCTCGGCATAGCTCATGATCGCACGGGTCTGGTGAAAAGAGTTCCAGTAATCGGAAAACGAGGGATAAGCCAGCAGAATGATCCCGACTGTCATTGCCCCGCCCATTACGATGGAGAACAAATGCCGTTTCAGCCAGCTCTGCTGTTTGCCTGCCCTTTCCTGTCCGGAATAAGCCTTTTCTCTGTTCCCGCCTTTCATGTTTCTGTTATCCGGTTCGTTCCCGGCACCGGAATAAGCCTCCCGTTTTTTACCTGTCACTGCTCCTGAAGCCATGTTCTGCCTCTCTTATAAGTTCCAATACAAATGAGCAAAAACAATCACTGTATAATATACATTTAAGAAATCAATACGTCAAATCCAATCTTGAACGAATCTCTGCAGAAATAAAAAGAATTCCCCGGAAGGAATACAGGCTGTTTCAGCTGTATCGCCCTCCGGGGTATTGTCCAGACTGTTCATCATGAGCTGAAGCTCACGATCGATCGCCTGATTATCTTGTAATAATATCGACCGGTACGTTGAAGATCTTTGCGACCTTGAGGATCGTGTCAATATGTCTTCCGACTGCAGCGGCCATGTGATGTGTCGGGCCTGCCTCAGACCATCTGTTGACGAACTCTCTGGCGCTGATATTGAACTTGGTCCTCATGTTGGTATCACCGAACATGAAGATTTCGCCTTCCTGGTTCACGCCTTCCGCAACAACGAACTTGAAGTGTCCGTCTCTGTCCTGTGTGATTCCGAGATAGGTAACAGGGCCTGTCGGAGGATAGAACTGTGTCAGATATCCGCCGCCTGTCTTGCCGTGGAAAACAGGGACGATCTTCATGGTAGGCTTGTGAGCCTGAGAAATATCAGCATCGCCTGATCCGGAGTGGCCGATGATGCAGATATCCTCAGGGAAATCGATAGAATACATCTCAGAGAGCTGGCCTGTGCCGGAGATGGTCTTTAAGATGGACATTGCCATAGCGACCTTGATATCTCCCTCGACTGCACAGGCTGTTCCCTGTTTGATCAGCATAGAGAAAGCGGGGATCAGCATACTGTCAAGCTTGCCGGCGATTCCCTGAGAGAAGCCGTCATAGTGGGATGCCACGAAGCCGAGCTTCTCGTCCTTGACCCACTGCTCAAAAGCGACGACATATTTTGCCATATCCCAGACGGTCTCGATCGTGGCACCGCCCTCGATCTCGAAAGTATCCAGAATATCCTGAGCCTTTGCGCGGATAGCGTCCTCATCGGTAATGTTGTCCGCGATCGCCCACATCTTTTCCCAGTCGAACTGTTTGGTATACAGCCACATTCTGTGATAAAGGTTAGTCTCGTCGATGTAGAGATCCATCATGCCGGGATACGGTCTGCCGATCTGGGCGAGGTTCGTGTCGCGGAATCTCCTTCTGACCTGGGCAGCTCTGCACCACTCATCGATCTCTTTTGCGACTTCCGGATCGCCGCCCTCGACAACACCGGTAATGACGGCATGGCGTTTGCCGGCACGCTCAAGGTCAGCAACCATCTCGCCGACAGCGCCGCAGGCGTACAGCTCGCCGAGCCACTTCGGAGTGTCTGTATTTGCATAATCCGGTGCCTTCAGTTTCTGGACGTTGACCAGCACGACAGGGACATCCAGATCTCTTACTGCGGGCAGCATATTATAGGATGTAGCATAGGTAAGAAGCTGGAGAATGACCAGGTCAACATCAGCCGCACGGAATTTATCGCCGGCAGCCTGGGACAGCTCCTTGGTCGTTACGATGCCGCCATCGATGATCTCCACGGTGTCCGGGATCGTCTTCTTGAATGCCTCGTACTGTGCCTCGAATTCGGGCACCAGGGACGGGAACTGGGGAAGATAAGCTCCGAGAGCAATGGAAAACACGCCGACTCTTGCTTTTGTCTCAACTAACATTTGTAACCCTCCTGAATGCAGAATTTATGAAATATAAGTCATTATATCCCCGTCATATTCTGAATTCAATGTCTGAATCTGGAGACATATGCGTCCGCTCTTGCATCAGATCCCGGAGACGATCACCGCAATTGTATAGTGCTCCGAATACAGTGTCACTGCCTTCAGCGACGTGCCGGCAAAGCGAACGATCGCCGAACAGTTCTCCTGCTGCAATTCTGCCTTGACCAATTCCTGCAGAATACCTATGATACCTGACGCATCCTGAACACAGCTGATCTGCGCCGCCAGAAAATCCGTCAGCGCCGGCACTGCAACATCTCTCATTACGATCGCCTGGTCGCATTCTTTCACATCCGCAGCCAGATCCGAATGCCCGATCCCTTTTCTCAAAAGAAGGTAACTGCCGTCTTCTTTCAGGCAGGCAACCTCCATCACTGTACCTGCGAGCCCGCGGTACAGCACATTTCCTTCAAAGCCTGCTGCGACAGCCCCGGCCAGCGGGAAATCGAAGCCCACTCCCTGTACACACTCTGCAAAAGAACCATACGTTGTCAGAGGGTCTGCTGCGGAACTGCTATTATCCGTCTGCGCTTGTATGGTCTCAGCCTGCCGCATCTCCTCTGCTGTCAAACGTCTGCCGGACGGCTCCCGCCTTGCCGTGTCATTTGCGCCGAGTACCTGTGGCTCTCCCGGCAAAGCCGGCAGTCCCTGGGAATTAACCGGTATCTCAGGTGTTACCCCCGCAGCCGGGCTGGAATACCGAACGATTTCAGCTGCAGATACTCTCACAGCTCCTGCCGTAACGCTTAGCAACAGCGCTGCAACAGCAAATATGAGCCTGATCGTT
>JAFTFD010000053.1 GCA_017449745.1 Lachnospiraceae bacterium | reverse complement strand
GGGATGGCTTTTTCTGTTTCCAGGTTGTCAAGGCTCAGAATCCTCCCCATATTCATTTTGTGTACACATTACACGACAAAATGGAGGGTTGGGTATGAGCACACCGATTCGACCGGGTATTTCCAAGAGGAACACTTACTATATTTCAGAGCACCGATACTATGAGCTCAAGCACTTTTGCCTACAGTATCCGGAATGGAAGAAAGATTATATTTCACTCGACGGGTTATCTGCTCGGCCCGTGGATGTGAATGCCAACCGCCGAAGCGGCGAAGTATCAGATCCCACGCCGATATACGCGGAAGCACGGTTATATTTTCGAAACCGAATGGCGATGGTTGAACGGACTGCCGAGGAGGCTGCGGGAGACATGAGCGCGATGATGCTCAAGGCCGTGACCGAAGGGCTGTCCTACAATGTCATATCTCCCCCATGCTGCAAAGAGGTCTGGTACACCGCGTACAGACGATTCTTCTGGCTGCTGGATAAAGCGCGAAAATAGCAAAGACTATTATGGAAACCAAACACTGAAAGGAGAAGACACTATGAACCACAATAATAAAGGAATGCTGGTAACTGTCATCCTCAACGGAATCATTTGGGTGACTGGCGGAGCTGTGGCTGCGACAGCCATTAAGCGAACCGGGAACGGCAAATGGGGCTGGTTGATGATGATACCTGCCCTGTCTACCTTTACCTACAAAGGCGAAAGCACAAGCTCCAACACGTAAGCGGTCGACACTGGAAGAGGTCGTGTCTACGGACATGGCCTCTTTCTTTTTGCCCCAAAACAGTATGCAGGTGACAAAAACCTGTGATATGATGATAAGGAGGAATCGTCAAAATGGCAGTTTGGATGTGGCTGGTTATCGGAATACTGGTGGGATTTTCTGGAGGATACGGGTTGTCCGTGGTCCTTCACTCCAAAACCTTTGCTGGAACGCTTCGTGAGGATCATTCTGATTCGACCGAGGCGCCTTATTTGTTTTTGGAGCTGGAACACGGAGGCCTGGAGAAGATCCACAAGTATCGGACTGTGACTTTCAAGGTGAAGATCGAAGATTATCTTCCGCGAAGATAACACTGCCTATTATGGAAAATCTATCACTTACTGAAAGGAGAAATGAAGATGAACCCGACGATTAAACGGATGCTGGAAGAGGAGTACAAGAGAACTCTCGAAGAGGTATCCACGGCGACAACTGGATCTGACGAGGCGAAATGGTGGCTTCAAAAGCTGACCGAGCTTCACAAGCAGATGATGGACGAGGATCTGACCTCCAACAAATGCTATGTCGAATCCCAAAAACTCGATATCGAGAAGCGAGAGACTGAGATGAAGGAGCAGCAGGCGAAGGAAGGAAAGGTCTGGACCGTCATCAAGCTCGTGATCGACGGCACAGCGATTGTGCTGCCTGTCATGGCTTCTTGGATCTGGATGGGCCGCGGACTGCAATTCGAGAAGACCGGAACCTTCACGACCAGAACCGGAAATTGGTTGAGCAACCATCTGAGGCTATTCAAGAAGTAACAAAGGACTGACCAAAAAGAACGAGTCTGTGTAAAACGCATAGACTCTTTCTTTTTGCCTTTCCGCGATATGTGCATCTGCTTTTATGGAAAACAAAACCAAGAAAGGAAGGATAAACTATGGCTAAAAGAGTGTATCTGTACGCATTCAACAACGTGTTGAAGATCGTTGACACCAAATTCCTGGAAGGAGACGCAGTCTCGGTTCGAGATATGCTGCGGTTGTCCAGATGGATGACGGAAACCTATCCGGAACCCGTCGTGGTCTACGCAGTGGACAATCGACCCGGACTCTACAAGGAATTCACGGAATCGGTGAAAACGAAGGACTTCACCAAGCATGTTGAGTTCGCAGACATTGTTAGCCGGGAAGGACTTCTGATCAAGATTTAAGGACCGAAAAAAGGCGGGGCCGATACAAAGGCTCTTCCTTTTTGCCGGAGGAGCTATGCGCTATCACTTTGAAAAGCCTGGGCTCTATGAGAGCCATTACGGACAGATTTATATTTGCGATCATCCAATCTACACCAAGTGCACACTGTATGTAATCGGCGATAAAGGACTGGCGGTGATCCAGCAGCGGTTTGACGAAGAAAGAAAGGCTACCTGGTGGGGCGAGATCGACCCGTGGCTGACAGACGCCATATATTTGCACCGATCCTTCAAGGAATACTTCGATGGGCGGGCGAAACCGTGTAAGGACGGCTTATATCCTACCGTGACTGTTCGACAGATCATGTGGGCTTTGAAGATGAAACCCATTCCAAAGCATCGCTGGGAGACGGTGTTCGATCGGCGGGATATTTGATCCGCGAAATTTACAAGGGGCATTATGAAGAAGCGGACACTAAACAAAAAGCAAAGGAGAATAACAATGGATAAGATTTTGGACACCATGGATAAAACTCTTACGAAAGTTCAGAAGCAATTCCACGCATATGTGGTTGAGCGGAAGATCAAGAAGTTTGAGAAAAAAGTGGAAAAGAAAATCGCCTACGTGAACGACTGGCTTGAGGCGAAGCTGTCCTAAACCTGACAAGAAGATCGAGCTGATACAAAGGCTCGGTCTTTTTCTTTTGCGACTATATTTTAAGGAGGAGAGAATCATGAAGGGATTTGTCGGTACTGTTGTTAGCGGAGCGATCGGACTTGCGGCGCTTTATGTCGTCGGGAGGGTTGCCTTTCAGGCTGGCCATGACATTGCTGAGGCAGAGTGCCGTTATGAGCAGCTTCAGCGCGGCATTGACGCTAAGACGGGCAAGAAGGACGCTATCGTTATTGAGGATTCTGAGGAGGTTGTGGAAGAGCCTGCCGAGATCGTTCCGGAGAAGAAGCAGAGCAAACTTGGTATGCTTTTTGGTCTTCGCAAGATATTTGGCAAGAAGGGGACTTCGGTAGTCGGCGATCTGATTCAGAACCCTGAGAATCACGTCATCGAGGCATGTGTCAAGGGACGCGAGATCCATGTCAATGTAAAGCCCAGGACCGCTTGAAAGAGGTGATGCAATATGATTCTGCTGTTGTGTTTACTGCTAACTGTATTTAAGAGAGGAGAATGAAAGAAGAGCATCCGGATTTCAAAGAAACACGGCGTAAACCCGACTATCCCGATTTGCTTCTGGTGTGGAAAAGAGAAGAATGAAATTGCCCTGCTCGGTCGGCTGCCAGGAGATGCCGAAGCGCCGAGATCGACCTGGCTTGTGGGCGATTACGAGCCCTGCGATGCTTGCAAGGAATTGCGCAAACAGGGCATCGACCTGATCGAGGCAACAGATCATCCAATCGCCTGCGAACAGCAGCCGCCTTATTATGGAGCGTATCCAACCGGAAGACATATGATCCTGTCAGAGCACGCGATTCGATCTATATTTGCGCCAGAAGTTGCCGACAACCTGTGCGAACGTCGGATCGGATTCATGGACAGCGAAACCCTTGCGAAGCTGCAAAGTATGATTGAAAAGGAGTGATGCGAATGAACATCGGAAAATGGATCCAGCGAAACGGCTCTACAATCCTCACCTGCCTTGGGGCAGGAGGGATGATCGCCACCATGGCATTGACCGTCAAGGCGACGCTCAAGGCCAGAAACGCCTGCCTGGACGCACGTATTGAAAAGGATCGTGACGACCTGACCAAGGCGGAGATCATTCGGATCTCGATTCCAGCATTTATTCCTCCGATCGCGGTCGGAACCGGATCGCTGATCTGCATATTTGGCGCGAACGCTCTCAGCCGGCGACAGCAAGCGGCACTTGCCAGCGCATACACAGCGCTTGCGAGCGCGTTTGAAGGCTATCGCGGTAAGGTAGAGACGCTGTGCGGGCTGGGTACGAACGCTGCGATCGATAAGGCCATTGAGCAAGAGAACAAGGATATTTTGGATGACCGTCCGCCATGGGATGAGGTTCAGACCTTCTATCTGGATGGCTGCGACAAACCCGCGTTCTTTGAGCGAACCATGGAACAGGTCATGCAGGCCGAATATCACATCAATCGAAACTTTCAGCTCAAGGGTCAGGTAACTTTCAATGAATTTCGGGAATGGCTCGGGCTTCCTCCGGTTG
>JAFTFD010000052.1 GCA_017449745.1 Lachnospiraceae bacterium | reverse complement strand
CGAAAATATAAAGGGCTGCAGGTTGGAAAATAACAGATGTGACGGGATCGATCCTGACAGCTGGTGAAGAAATTCATCGGCTGTTTTTTGATTGGCAGAACAGGTATTATAATAGGGTGTAAATTAATTTTTGTGAAAAAAAGGAAGAACGATATGATAAAAATACTATTTGTCTGCCACGGCAATATCTTTAAGTATCTCCGTAAAGCAAGGAAATAAGCCACTTCCGGGCTTTTAAGAGGGCGGATTTACGCCAATTTTACGCCAATGGCATGGCGTGATAGCGAAAAAACATAAACGATTTAACAAAGAGCAGCGGCTCCGAATCAGACATTACTGAATCCTTACATAGCGCACTGAGTTTACGATCATAGTGACCGTGGACCAGTGCGCTTTTTGTCTAATTGCAGAAAGGATCAGAATATGAATGATTATTATGGTGAGCAGATCGATAATTTTACGTTTTATCGGGTTCCCAAAGCGCTTTTTACGGATTCCAGATATAAGTCATCTTTATCGGCAGAGGCTATTAATACTGAGAAGAATAAGATCAATCTAATCCGGATAGGGATGGATGGAGGAATGGATACTCAGGGAGATTTGATAGGTTTTTTTTGAGGCGTTTGTTATAATCAGGCAAGAATAGAAACGCTGTGTGGTGTTCAAATAAAGACTAGCTGCCTGAGAATTAGTGGAGGAAGTATGATCAATACTGTTGGTATTGTAAGTCTGTCGAGCGGAATCATAGGTGAATCGTTTATCCGATTTGAATCTGAAATAGGCATTCGCAGATTGAAGGAATATGGTCTGAATGTAAAGTTTATGCCGCATGCTCTTATGGGGGTGGACTATGTCAAAGCGCATCCGGAAAAAAGAGCCGAGGACTTGTTACAAGCATTTCGTGATCCGGAAATTGATATGATTCTATGCGCAATAGGCGGAGATGATACTTACCGTTTGTTACCTTATCTGTTCGATCATAATGAACTTGCGGATGCGGTGACTGACAAAGTATTTCTTGGCTTTTCAGATACGACAGTCAACCATCTGATGCTGCACAAGGTTGGTTTGAATACTTTTTATGGGCAGGCGTTTCTACCAGATATTTGCGAACTAAGTTCGGAAATGCACCCTTATACGCAGAAATATTTTGAGGAACTGATTTCCACCGGGACCATCAGGGAAATAACGCCCAGTAATGTGTGGTATGAAGAAAGGAAGAGCTTTTCACCCGATCAGGTTGGCAAACCATTGATCGCACATCCTAATCATGGGTTTGAGTTACTGCAGGGGCCTACTGCATTCTCAGGTAAAATACTCGGTGGATGCATCGACTCCATGTATGATTTCTTTAACGATGAGCGTTATGAGGATATGCCGATTATGTGCGAAAGATATCATTTGTTCCCTGATGCAGAGGAATGGAAAGGACGCATCCTGCTTTTGGAAACAAGTGAAGAGAAGCCTTCTCCGGAAAAATATCGGCAATCCCTTGAATACCTAAAAGAGAGAAGTGTGTTTGAAGTTGTTTCCGGCGTGTTGGTTGGAAAGCCTATGGATGAAACGTATGCCAAGGAATACCGGCAGTTATTGATTCAGGTTATTGACAAGCGTGATCTTCCAGTTGTTTTCAACCTGAACATTGGACACGCTATGCCTCGGTGTATCATCCCATTTGGCACTGAGGCGTATGTCGATATAGAAAAACAAATTATCCGATTTGCGAATTGAGAGATGTCAGTGCAGCCAACAGGCTTTTTGGGGGGTGATCATGAAATTTGAAATGGAAATCATAGATTTTTATGCCAGTGATAACCAAGATCACTGGCTATCTGAAATACATAAGTGTGATTGGAGTGCGGGAAAGTATTTGTATGAGCTGCTTTGCGATCAGAAACTGAAGGAGCTATGCGGTGAATCAACCAAAGTGCTTCTACTTATTGATGGAGACAAATTGTTGTCCTTCTGTACATATGCTGAACAGGATGATGTGCGAGAGCCATCAATGACGCCTTGGGTCGGCTTTGTGTATACTTTCCCAGAGTATAGAAGAAAAAGGCGTGTTGGAAAGCTGTTGGAATATGCTTATATACTTGCAAAGAATGAAGGGCATAAGCATATCTATATCTCCACGTGTGAGACAGGACTCTATGAAAAGTATGGATACCGCTTCTGGAAAATAATGAAAGATGTCAGTGGAGAAGATAGTCGTGTATATAAAACGGATATTGTCTCATTGGATTATAGTGATGTACTTGGAACCACAGTGAGCGGAACGATTGACAGGCGACTGGGAAGTGCACATCCAAAACATCCGGAGATGATATATCCCATCAATTATGGATATGTTGATGGAGTATTTGCCGGGGATGGGGCTGAGCAGGATGTGTATGTATTTGGGACGGATCAGCCACTGGAAAAATATACTGGCAAGGTCGTTGCTGTATATCATCGCCTGAATGATAACGAAGATAAGTGGATCGTTAGCTTAAGCGGAGAAACAATTCAGACGGAGGATATTCTGGAGGCAATTAGTTTTCAGGAACAGTATTTTATGGGAGAATTATACACACTATGATCGATATTTCTAAGCTTAGCAAGAGGTATTCAGTTCGTATTTTGGAAGATTTGGACGTAGAAATGCTTGTTGAGATCTGTAAACAGAATTCAGTTTTTTTGAGTATACCGAAGCACACCCAACCAAGGAAAACATTCTTGATGATATGCTGGCAACTCCGCCGGGAATAGATATGCAAGATAAATACTATTTTGGTTTTTTAATGACAGGGAACTGGTAGCTATTATGGATCTGATAGATGGGTACCCAACTCAGGAGGTTGCGTATATTGGTTTTTTTATGATGAATTCGAAGTATCAGGGAAAGCAGATAGGAACTGCAATTATTGATGAGGTTGTTGAATATTTACAAGAAGCAGGAAAGACATCGATTCGACTTGCAATAGATAAAGGTAACCCGCAATCTTCACATTTCTTTAAGAAAAATGGATTTAAGGTACTATCCGAGGCTGATGTGAGCGGATGGACTAAATTAGTGACAGAAAGAAAATTGTTCTGACTAAGAGAGCACAGAATGTCGGGTGTTAATTCGCGTGGCTGATATACTGACAGTACAGTGAGCGAAGGGAGTGAGCGAGATGCGCGGCTGGATTGAAGGATTTCAGGAATCTATTGATTTCATAGAACAGAATCTGACAGAGGAATTGGACACTGCGGATATCGCAACCAAGGCAGCTTTGTCTCCGTTCTATTACCAACGCATTTTCGGAGCTTTGTGTGGTATGACTGTCGGTGAATATATCCGTGCACGCCGGATGACGTTGGCAGCTCAGGAACTAAGCCGTGAAGATGTGAAGGTAATTGATGTTGCCGTTAAATATGGCTATGAATCACCGGACAGCTTTACTAAGGCTTTCCAGAAGTTTCATGGAATCACACCATCACAGGCACGGGAAGCAGGTGCACCGCTCAGATCATTTGCTCCACTGCATATCAAAATCACGATGGAGGGTGGAACGATGTTAGATTATCGTATTGTTGAAAAGGCTCCTTTTACTATTGTCGGCACCAAGAGACGTTTCAATTCGGACACAAGTTATCAGGAGATACCGGAGTTCTGGGCTGAATACATGGGACAGGGTGAGAAGTGTCCGATCATGGGAACCTTTGGTGTTTGCGTTGACATGGGTGACAAGGACTTTGACTATTGGATCGCAGATCTATATAAGCCGTGGGAAGACATTCCGGAAGGCTGCGGCACTTATCAGATCCCCGGAAGCTTATGGGCTCAGTTCATCTGTAAAGGCGCACTGCCAGACAGTCTGCAGAGTGTGAATACCAAAATTTGGTCTGAATGGCTTCCGGCCTTACAGGGATATGAGCTTGCAGGAAAGTATAACCTTGAAGTGTATGGACCGCCAACAGAGAATCCAGATGATTATATAAGCTATATCTGGATTCCACTGAAGAAAGCTTGAAATATTTGATTTTATGACTAAATGAAAGCGTGAAAACGCGCAGCTCACACAAAGTGTGATCCGGGTTTGGGGAAACTCCCCAACAGGCGCACAGGCGATCAAGATTTATTCTCTAATTGTTCAGGATAATATAATCACAGTGCATCATGTTTATGAAATATATCATATATGGTTAATATTATTCAATAAAATGAAGCAGAAGAACAGGATCGATGATTTCCGTCATCCTGTTCTTCTTTTCTTCTGTCAATCCTTCTTCTTCGGTTTTCTGCCCCGTTTCTGTTTAGGTTTAATGAGAGAATCCTCAGTTTCAGGAATACTGTGTTTGAAGGAGGTAATTTTGTTCTTAGGGTCGGCTGGCGGATACGTGCATTCCCAGTCTTCATACATTTCTTGCGACCATTCGCCGCTTTCGTATTTGGTTCTGCCCTCGAGCCAGGAATTTAGCAGTTGTTGCAATAAAGAATTATCAGTGCCGTATTGTTTTGAATCGATGATCAGAGCAGCCTTCCCGTTGAGTTCAACCGGCTTAAGACCATGTGCATATTCCAGGCGGAAAAAGCATTGCATAACTCCGGCGTAAGCCGCAAGATTCGGTTCTGCCAGAGCATAGTAATTGATATGAAGGGCATTGGCAATATCATCAAGAGTGTCAAAACTCGGAATACGGTTGCCTAGTTCATAATTGCGAATCGCCGGCTCTGTGATGCCGCACGCTTCCGCCAAAGCCTTCTGTGTCATATTATTCCGCTTTCGATAGTAGCGGATTCTTTCGCCTATGCTGCTCTCATAACTGTCAAACATGTTTCGAGCCTCCGTTCGTTTTTGTTCTGTTCATAGCATACCATGGACAGTGCAGAAATGAAATGTAATCCTTCACAACACTACAAAGATTATTGACAGTGCGGAAATGAACTGTTATATTGTAAACAGTTCAGAAGTGAATTGGAGGCTGAATAATGAAACTAAGAGTTGATCATGAATTTGAGACAAAGATACCACCGCTTACTGAAGAAGAATTCCGGAATCTTGAACAGAGCATTCTGGCGGCAGGAGAAATGTACTCCCCAATCATTGTCTGGAATGGAACAGTTGTGGATGGACACAATCGTTATAACATTCTGAAAAAGCATCCGGAGCTCAAGTATTCAGTGAAGGAAATGGAGTTTGCAAACCGGGGGGAAGCTTTGAACTGGATTTGTCGGAATCAGCTTGGAAGAAGGAATCTTACACCAATGCAAAAGAAGTATCTGATTGGCTCCTGTATGAAGTCTTTAGAAATGTTTAGAATGATGTATTTTGCTGATTTCTTCGAGGACGACGACTGACCCGCAGCCAATGCCGGAACTTTACATACCGGAAAGGAGGGAACACCGGATGAAAGAAGTTCCGATTTGGGAAAAGAGCAATTTGACACTGGAGGAGGCTGCAGCCTATTCCGGCATTGGTATCGGGAAGATCAGGGAGATCACAAATGATAAAAAATGCCGATTCGTTCTTTGGGTCGGGAATAAGCGCCTGATCAAACGGCGCTTGTTTGATCAGTATATCGAGAGCTGCTATTCTGTCTGATTTTTGTAAAAGATGGTAGATGAAAGAGCTCCGGTATGTTATAAAAACGGTATGTCAATCGGAGCTCTGCTGCTGTCAGAAAGGAGAGTAACAGGTGGCAGGGACACGAAGGAAAGATAATAAAGGAAGGGTGCTGCGCAGCTGTGGTTCGTACGGCTCCAGCGGGAAGGTAAAGGCTACAGCACGATCACATCCATCAAAGGAGTTCTTAAGCCGGCATTCCAGATGGCCTGCAACGAGGATATCCTGACGAAGAATCCGTTCCAGTTTAATACCAGTGACGTAGTCATCAATGATTCGCAACATAGGGATGCTATGACTCTGGAAGAGCAGGAGATCTGGATGGCATTCATCCGGGAAGACCGGACCTATCGGAAATACTATAATGAGTTTGTGGTGCTTCTGGGTACTGGTATGAGAGTCAGTGAATTCTGTGGACTTACCATGAGCGATCTGGATTTCAAAAGACACAGGATCCGGGTCGATCATCAGCTGGTTAGGGAGAGAAACGGCAAGTATTATGTAGAGAAGACCAAGACAAGAAGTGGTATCCGCTATCTTCCCATGACCGACGAGGTTTATGAGAGCCTGCGTGCTATCGTGAGGAACCGGCCTAAACTGGCGAAGGAACCGGAGGTCGATGGTTATTCCGGGTTTCTTCTGATTGATAAGAAGCATCAGCCGAAGGTGGCGCTCCACATCGAGAATGAGATGCGCTGGTCACTGAAGAAGTTCAGAAAGCTTCATCCGGATATTAAACTTCCACATATTACACCTCACGTCTTCCGGCACACGTTCTGCACGAATATGGCCAATGCTGGTATGGATGTGAAGAATCTGCAGTACCTGATGGGGCATTCGGATGTGGGAGTCACACTGAACATCTACACTCATTCCAGTTATGACCATGCGGCAGATCAGCTTCTGCGCCTGGTCAAAAAGGCTCAGGAAAGCACGCCGGTTACTACGCCAATTACTACGCCAAATTGGCGTAAAATGGCGTAGAAATACGTAGATTTACGTCGGAGCGTACAAGAGCAAATGCTGAAAAATGGCTTAAAATCAAGGCTTTTGAAGGGATATGAAGAGATGATAAAAATACTGTTCGTGTGCCACGGCAATATCTGCCGCAGCCCGATGGCGGAATTTGTTATGAAAGACATGGTCGAAAAGGCAGGTGCCGCTGACCGTTTTGAGATCGCCTCCGCAGCAACTACAACGGAGGAGATCTGGGGCGGTGTCGGCAATCCGGTCTACCCTCCGGCGAGAAAAAAGCTGGCGGAGCACGGCATCCGGTGCGATGGAAAGAGAGCCAGGCTCCTGCGCAGGGAGGATTATGATCACTACGATATGCTCATAGGAATGGATCTTGAGAATCTCTCTGATATGCAGTATATCTGCGGCGGCGATCCGGAGCATAAGATCTCGCTCCTGATGGACTATACAAAGAGGCCTGGGAGCGTGGCCGATCCGTGGTATACCCGCGACTTTGAGGCAACATGGCGGGATGTAGAGGAAGGGTGCCGGGGCCTGCTTGCGAAGCTGCTGAACGCCGGGAACAAGAACTGAAATCAAAAGACGGAGGTGACATCCTGTCGGTCACGCTCCGTCTTCTTATTTTGTCAGATAGTCACGACAGCCTTCAGCTCTGTTGTGGAGCATCCGCCGGCATAGACCTCGATGTCGCCGCTGTCAACGACGAACTGCATCTTCGAGTTCCAGTAGCCGAGCTGCTCCTTTTTGATCAGGAACGAAACAGCCTTTGTCTCGCCGGGCTGCAGCGTGATCTTATCGAAGGCGGCCAGCTTGCGGACGGGGCGGACGCGCTCCGCGACCGGATCGCGGAAATAGCACTGTACGATCTCATCACCGGCGCACGCTCCGGTATTGGTCACCTTGACACATACCTGAATGCCTTCTGCGGTCACTTCTGCCTGCAGATCGCTGTATTCGTAAGTGGTGTAGGAAAGTCCGTAGCCAAAAGGATAGACCGGTGTCAGCGGAGCATCCAGATACTTGGAGGTGAATTTGCCTCTGCCGCCCGGGCGTCCGGTGTTGATGTGGTCATAGTAGACCGGGCACATGCCGGCATTATACGGGAAGGAGGCCGTCAGCTTGGCGGACGGATTTACATCTCCGAAAACAAGATCCAGGATAGCATTTCCTGCCTCCACGCCGGGATGCCATGCCTCCAGGATCGCGGGAACATTATCATTCACCCACGTCAGGGCAAGAGGACGGCCGTTAAAGACAACGGCGATGACCGGCTTTCCGGTGGCGATGAGCTTCTCCAGCATGTGGATCTGTTCTGCGGGCAGCTCGATGGAGGTGCGGCTCGCGGCCTCACCGCTCTCGTCCTTGCGCTCACCGATCGCAGCGATAAAGACGTCGCAATCTTTGGCGAGCGTCTCAAAAGAGCCGCTCTCTGCTGTCAGATCTGTCTTGAACCAGGTATAAGGAAGTGCCTGTGCCTCGCAGGCATCGGTGATGCTGACACAGTCATCCCCGACTGCGTTGATCGACCATGTTCCGGTCATTTCCGCGCGCTCACCTGCCAGGTCTCCGCAGATACCAAGACGGATCCCGCGGTTAAGGGGCAGGACGTTCTCATTCTTCAGGAGGACGATGGATTTCTGCGCCGCCTCTCTGGCCAGGGTTCTGTATTCGGGCTTCAGGAAATGGTTTTCCGGATCATCCTCTGCCATATAGTAAGGATCATCGAACAGGCCGAGTTCAAATTTGACGCGCAGGATATCAGCAACAGCGCGATCCAGCGCCTCTTCGCTGACAGCGCCGCTGCGGATCAGTTCCGCGAGATTTTCGATATAGGCCTCGGAAGTCATGTCCATGTCCATGCCGGCTTCCATGGCCTTTGCAGCTGCTTCCGCATTGTCCGCGGCAGCCCCGTGATTGACAAGTTCAGCGATGGCGTTTGCATCGCTGATGGTCATTCCCTTGAATCCCCATTCCTTCCGGAGGATATCCGTCAGCAGCATGGAGTTGCAGGAGCAGGGAACGCCGCTGATATCGTTGAATGCGGGCATGACGGTCAGAGCACCGGCTTCCACGGAAGCTTTATAGGACGGAAGATATTCTTCTCTTAACTTCTGTTCGGACATATCGACGCGGTTGTAATCTCTGCCGGCCTCTACTGCGCCGTATGCGGCAAAGTGCTTCACACAGGCGGCGATGGAATCCTTTGCAGAGGGATCGTCGGTCTGGAAACCGCGTACCTTGGCAGCACCGTAAAGACCATTTAGAAGGGCGTCCTCCCCGGCGCCTTCGGAAATACGTCCCCATCTGGCATCTTTGGCGACGTCTACCATGGGAGCAAAGGTCCATTTGATTCCGTCAGCAGCTGCTTCCTCCGCGGAGATCCTTGCGGTACGTTCCCAGAGGGAAGGCTCCCACGCGCAGCTCTCACCCAGCGGGATTGGCGTGACTGTGCGGTAGCCGTGAATAACATCGCTTCCTATGATCAGAGGAATGCCGAGCCTGGATTCCTCGACGGCGATCTTCTGGATCGTGCGCACCTGCTCCGCTCCTTTTACACCATTAAAAGACCCTATTTTTCCGGCGCGGATATCGTCTTCTTTAAGATCCTGATGGGCTCCTGCCATCAGTTCGTCGAATTTTTCCTTGCTGATCCTGCCGTCAAACATCATGTTCAGCAGTTCACTGAAATCCACTTCAAAAGCACCGACCAGAGAAGGCCCGCACTGCCTGGTCTGTCCGATCTTTTCTTCGAGAGTCATTTTATCCATGAGATCACGGACTCGTGTTTCGATATCTTTCATTCTGTTTCCGCCCTTCTAAATCTTTATTTGCCAAAACACATACATAAAGATGCTGCTGCTTTCTGCATTATATCATATTGAAAAACTCTGAAATGAGACGATAATGACAGATTCTGTCACAATTCTGCCAATCCTTCCATGCGACATTGAAATGAAAAATCCGCATTGGTATACTTACCTCCATAGTGGGGAACCTGCGGCAGGCTATGCGGAGGCAGAAATGAAAAAGAAACAGTCCATGTATTCGGTCAGAACGATGATGCTCATTATTGGTCTGCTCATTCCGATGAATCTGGTCACACTGATCATGAGCGCCATGGCAGTCCAGGGGCTGGTATCCCAGATGAAACAGAATACCGAAGGAACGCTCCGCGTCTATATGAGTCAGATCGATGCGGCTCTGACAAGCGCGGCAACGAGAAGTACTTTTATCTGCCAGGACAGCATAGACTCTATTCATCTGGCCAGCCGTTTGCCGGAAAAACAGGCGGCTAAGGATAAAGACATGCAGGCGATCATCAGGCTTTCCAATACCTATAGAGATTATTTGAAAGAGAACTCCCGTGCAGCTGGTATGTTTGCTGTTTATCCGCAGCAAAGGGATCAGGTCATCGCAGATAGTAAATACAGCTTTTCAAAACACCGGGAGACTTTCCAAGAATACCTGGACAGCAGAATACAGGACGAAAGATCTCTGAACAAATGGGAAACGATGACGGTAGAAGACGGCTCCATGCTGTTTTACATGTCCCGGTTCAAGAACGGTTACTATGGTGTCTGGTACGATCTGAACGATCTGGTCAAGGCATTGAAAATAGAGAATGGGGAGGAACTGTTCACGTTTGCAGATAAAACAGGCAGTATTCTTTATGCGTCCCAGGCAATGCAGGCACTCGCCGGGGAAGAGGAGACACAGAAACTTTCCATTGAAGAAAACGCCAGTGGACGATATGAGAGGACCAGTGTTATTTCTTCTACCAGCGGGCTGACGATCACCCGTTATCTGTCCCTTGAAAAAGTCCTGAATGCTTTTCCTGTAATGCTGCGTATCATGCTGATCATGTCTTTGCTGGGACTGTTTGCGCTGCCGATCATTCTGT
Source organism: Lachnospiraceae bacterium (assembly GCA_017449745.1). GTDB lineage: Bacteria > Bacillota > Clostridia > Lachnospirales > Lachnospiraceae > CAG-791. The sequence goes on along the minus strand of JAFTFD010000052.1, from coordinate 33,383 downwards.
ACTACATGACAAGGTGGATCATCAGGCCGGTACAGAAACTCAACGATGCCATGGAGCAGGTCAGCCAGGGCAACATGGACTTCAGGATCGAAGAGGGACTGCGGGGATCAGAATTCGAGAGGATGAACCGGGAGTTCAATCACATGATGGAGGATGTCTCCAGACTCAAGATCGATGTCTATGAGCAGCAGCTGGAAAAACAGAATATACGCCTTAAATTTCTCAGCCAGCAGATCCAGCCTCATTTTATCCTGAATACGCTGAATATACTGTACAGTTATGAAAAGGAAGAATTTCCTCTCATCCAGAAAATGATCCTGTGCCTGTCCAGATATTTCAGATATATCGTCAACGCGAATATGGATGAGGTGCCGCTGAAGGCAGAAATGGAACATATCCGGAACTATTTTGAGATCCAGCAGGCGAGATATCCGGACACCTTCTTTTCCTTTGTCGAGTATGATGAGGAGATCGCGAACTGCCTGGTGCCGCCGCTCCTGATTCAGAATTTTGCTGAGAACTCCATCAAGCATTCCATTAAGATCGGCAATCATATCAATATTTTTGTAATAGCCCAGCAGTACGAAGGCAATAAAATAAGGGTCCGCATGCTGGATACCGGACAGGGAATCGATCAGGAGCTGATCGACAAGATCGCTGTATTCCAGAAAACGGGGATCAGGCAGGAAGGCCTCGGCGTTGGTATCCAGAATGCGATCGAGCGGCTGAATGTTCTCTATGGGGCAGATACTTCGTTTGAGATCTCCAGGGACCAGCCGCATGGGACCAGGGTAGAGATCGTGCTCCCGCTCAAGCTTGGGGAAGACGATGAAGAATAGGCGGACAGATATCTTCGCCCGGACGCGTTTCGGTATCGGCAGAACAGGAGGAAATAAATGCTGCATGCATTACTGGTAGACGATGAGGCGGTCGTCGTAAATGCTATGAACCGCCGGATCCAGTGGGACAAATATGGTGTAGATATGGTCTTTACCGCCGGGTCCATGGAGCAGGCGCAGGAGATCTTCCGGAAAGAGAAAATAGACTTCATGCTCTCTGATGTGGAAATGCCGCAGGGAAATGGCATTGAACTGTTTGAGTGGGTCAAAATGTATTATCCTGCCACGGAGTGCATCTATGTTACCTGCCATCCCGAGTATGACTACATGAGAGAGGCTATGCGCCTTGGCAGCGCGGATTATATCTTGAAGCCGATCGATTATGATGAGATGGATAAGATCCTGACAGAACTGGTCGGACGGCTGAACCGCAGCACTGCGGAGACGGTTCAGATCCCGGAAAACATCCGGATGGATATCGCGAACCAGGAAGCGGGTGAGCCCCATAATGCATCCATTCACTCGGCAAAGCACTTTATCCTGAAGCATATCCAGGAAAACATCTGTATTGATGATATTGCGGAGGAAGTCCATCTGAACGCGCAATACCTGATGAGACTCTTTAAGAAAGAAATGGGGGTCTCCATTCTCGAGTATATTACGGACGAGAGGATCAAACTGGCCAAGGAGATCCTGCTTAAGACGGATTATCCGATCAACCAGGTGGCGGATTCGGTCGGATACGCAAATTATTCCTATTTTACAAAGATCTTTAAAAGAGCGACCGGGATGAGCCCCAAAAAATACAGGCAGGAGCAGGGGCAGCTGTAAGATCCGCCGCGTATCCGCCGTGTCGGATCTTACCGGTTCAGACGGCTGTTTTGCTCCGATTATGATAAAACGTAAGAATTGCGGCAAGTCATTTTCGAACTATTTCAGGTGAGGATTGTTCTATTTTTGGACATCCTCACCTGTTATTGTATTAGCATAAACTGAGCCCGTAGAGGGTGATAACCTGTAAAGTCCGGACCTCTGTTTGCGGGGATTATTCCAAAGGAAAAGTGGCAGAGAAAGAGCCGGACCTGCTAAAAGGAGGAAGAGAAAACATGAAGAAAAAGCTGATCAGTATGGTTCTCGTCGGCGCAATGAGCACAATGATGCTTGCAGGCTGCGGCGGAAAGACAGAAGCTCCCGCAGCAAGCGCACCTGCTGCAGGGGCAGAGACAGCGGCTGAAGAGGCAGCTCCCGCAGAGGAGGGCGCTCCGGCAGCTGAGGCATCCGTTATCAATTTCGACGAGGATCCCTATGAGATCGCCATTACATTGATTGGACTGAATGAGTCCAATAATGACCTCGACAAGGTTGAGGAAGAACTCAATAAGATCACTCTTGAGAAAATCAATGCAACTGTTGATATCCAGCCACTGTTCATCGGCGACATGGGCACAACGACAACAATGGGTATCGCCGGCGGCGAAAAGATGGATATCGTTACGGTAGGTCTTGTTTATTCCATGAGCAATGCTGTTTCTGACGGTGTCCTGCTGCCTCTGGATGACCTTCTTGCAGAGAGAGGACAGGCCGCTGCTGCCGTGACAGCAGATGTTGCGGAAGCACAGAAAATCAATGGTGTGACATATGCCCTGACAGGTTACCCCTACTCAGCAATGACCGGCGGATTTGCCTACAATAAAACGCTCGCGGAAGAGTGGGGAATCGATATGCATGATTACATGACCTGGGATGAACTGACCGAGGCTGCCAAGATCTGCAAGGAGCACGGCATTTACTTTACAAAGTACGGCAATTCCAGCCAGTTGAACCTCAAGTTTGAGTCCGGCTTTGATGTATTCGGAGCTTCCGGTGACTACGGCGTTATCCTGGATCCCGCAAACAGTTCGACAATTGAGAATGTCTATGCTTCCGATATTTTCGAAAAATTCTGTGAGCGTCAGAAAGACTGGTTTGACAACGGATATCTTCCGGCGGATCAGATGACGGATTCCACATCTGTTCAGCAGCTGTTTGCTAACCAGCAGGTCTTCTGCACATCTACAGCCTACACACCGGATCAGATCGCAGTATGGCTCTCACCGGACTTCGAGACGGGTATTATCAAGATGGCTGACGGCATCACCATGACGGGCGGCGTTGTTGAAATGATGCTTGGTATTGCGGCTACATCTGAAAGACCTGACAAGTGCATGGATCTGCTGAACCTGATCTATTCCGACAGGGATGTGGCAAACCTTCTGAACTATGGCGTCGAAGGACTTGACTACGCGAGAGTAGAAGGAACAGAGAACGTTATTACATACGAGGGCACTCCGAATGCGGATCACAGCGGATATTATACGTCATTCTCACACTTTGGCGATCCTACAATGAGATATGTCCTTGCACCTCTCACAGACAGTTATATTGATGACCTGAAAGCATTCAATGAGGAGGCAAAGCGCTCCAAGGCGTTTGGCTACTCCTTCAACGCGGAAATGTATCCGACAGAAGCCGCTGCTATCTCCGCAGTACTGCAGGAGAAGCTTCCTATGCTGAATGCAGGACAGATTTCCGATGTAAAGGCAGGCGTGGATGACCTCGTTGCTTCTCTGGAGCAGGCTGGCATCAACGATGTCATCGCAGGCAACCAGGAGCAGCTGGATGCATATCTGGCACAGTAAAAACAGTCAGGCTGTATGAAAAGCTGAAGATTTATAGATAGGGGCCGCCGCTCTGATCTCATTGCAGATACGGGCGGCGGCTTGTTTTCTGAACTATCCGCAAAGGGGGAAATATCGTGGCATCTGAAAAGAAAAACACATCTCCCACAGGGAACAAAAAGTCGTTTGGTGCTGCTTTTCTGCACTGGCTTCCTTTTTACCTGATGGGAGCTCCGGGACTCATTTATATTTTTATTAACAACTACATGCCTCTCGCGGGCCTGCAGATCGCATTCAAGAACTTTAACTATGCAAAGGGTATGTGGGACAGCCCGTGGATCGGGTTCAAGAACTTTGAGTTCCTGTTCAAATCCAAGGATGCTTTTATCATAATCCGCAATACGCTTCTGTATAACATTGCATGGATCTTTATCGGCATGGTGATCGGTGTCGGTGCAGCCATTCTGCTCAATGAGGTCAATAATAAGATCGCAAAGAAATTTTATCAGACAGCGATCCTGCTGCCTTATCTGATGTCCATGGTCGTCATCGCCTACCTTGTCTATGCCTACCTGTCCCCTTCCTCCGGACTGATCACAAAGGGGCTGGAGCATTTGACCGGCAACACGATCCAGTTCTACCAGCAGCCCAAGTTCTGGCCGTTTATCCTGACCTTCGTACACGAGTGGAGAGGAATCGGATTCGGTATGATCCTGTATCTGTCAAGCCTGCTGGGCATTGATCCCGGTTATTATGAAGCAGCATCTCTTGACGGCGCAACCAAGTGGCAGCAGATACGGCTCATCACGATCCCGCTGTTAAAGCCTACGATCCTGATGCTTCTGATCCTGAATATGGGACAGATCTTCCGTTCCGACTTCGGCCTGTTCTACCAGGTACCTATGATGCAGTCGCCTCTGTTTCCGGTCACACAAACCATTGATACCTATGTATACAGAGCATTGATGCAGCTCAACAATGTCGGTATGTCCGCAGCTGCTTCCTTCATCCAGTCCGTGGTTGGATTTATCTTTATTGTAACTGCAAACAAGATCGTATCAAAGCTGGACGAAAACAGCTCATTATTCTAAGAAGGGAGGAATCAGCATATGAAATCACAGTCTCAGAAAAGATGGCAGCTGGCTGCCAATGTGATCCTGATGATCAATTCGCTTCTGGCGATCCTTCCCTTTATCCTGCTGATCATCGCGTCCTTCACTGATGAACAGGTAGCCATAACAGACGGCTTCTCTTATTTTCCGAGAAAGTTCTCTACGGCGGCATTCGGATACATTTCACAGCAGTGGGCGATGATCGGCCGCGCATACATGATGACGATCCTCGTTACAGCGATCGGCACGTCCCTGTCCGTTATTTTTACGGCAATGTTGGCTTACATGCTCTCGCAGAAGAAGCTCCCCGGCAGAAAACTGCTGAACTTCTTCATCGTTTTCACGATGCTGTTCAACGGCGGCGTGGTCCCGACCTACGTCATGTATGTCAAGACCTTCCACGTCAAGAATACGATCTGGGGACTGATCATTCCGAACCTCCTCATGAGCGGATTCATGATCATGCTGGTCCGCAATTATTTCGAGAACAGTGTACCCGCAGAGCTGTATGAAGCAGCCCGCATCGACGGCGCAGGCGAGTTCTACAACTTCTTCCACATTGCGCTTCCGCTCTCCGTTCCGATCCTGGCAACCAGCGGCCTGATGACAGGTCTTTCCTACTGGAACGACTGGACAAACGGACTGTACTACATCGATGCAAAGGGCAAGCAGCTCTACACGATCCAGAACATCCTGAACAACATCAATGAGAACATTCAGTTCCTGGCATCCAATGCCACGGGCGGCGTCAACATCGGTGACCTGCCGACAACGACGGTCCGTATGGCGATCGCCTTCGTAGGCATCCTGCCGGTCCTGATCATCTATCCTTTCTTCCAGAAATACTTCGCAAAAGGACTTGCGATGGGTGCTGTAAAGGGTTAAATCATAATGGGACAAGGGGACTGACCCCTTTGTCCCATTTTTTGATAGGCAAACCGTGGCAGGTGTCTGCCGCATCTGCGGTTTCTTCGCGCAAGATCTACTAACATTTATCATTCGTTACAGGCAGGCACAGCCTCCAAACTCGCATCCGCGCTGATGCGCGGATACTCAAACAGTCGGCTTTAAGGGGCAGCGTGAAACGCTGCCCCTTATCCTGTCTTACACTCATGACAAATGAAGTAGATCTAAGCACTCATTCACAGCAGATGCGGCAGACACCTGCCACGGCTTGCCTGTCAAGGAACGGGACAAAGGGGTCTGTCCCCCTGTCCCACTTTTCATAAAAAGGAGTTTCTGATATGATATAGGCACTTGCGGATACGCCCGCGAGGAATAAAAGACCAGATATATCAGGAGGATACAATGGATCAGAAATATACAGTTACGATCACAATGGAGAATGGCGGTGTCATGAAGGGAGAGCTTTATCCCGATGTTGCCCCGATCACCGTTGATAATTTTAAAAAGCTTGTCGATGAGAATTTCTATGACGGGCTGATCTTCCACCGCGTCATTAAAGGATTCATGATCCAGGGCGGCGACCCGGAGGGAAGCGGCATGGGCGGTCCCGGTTATTCAATCAAGGGTGAGTTTGCCCAGAACGGCGTCAAAAATGATCTCAAGCATACTCGCGGCGTTCTTTCCATGGCAAGGTCCATGAACCCGGATTCCGCCGGCAGCCAGTTCTTTATCATGCACCAGGATGCGCCGCACCTTGACGGTGCCTATGCAGCATTCGGAAAAATAACGGAAGGCCTGGATGTCCTCGATGAGATCGCAGGCGTCAGGACCGACTGGAGCGACCGTCCCCTGAAGGAACAGAAGATCAAAACGATCGTGGTGGAGTAAGGGAATAAATATGCCTCCCATGCGGGATGCCAGAATTTTACTTATTTACGGAGCAGATACATTTCGTACTGCTCCGTTATTTTTTTGGCGTAACGGGAGTGGATCGTGCAGCAGAAGCCGTCATCCAGGACAAGAGTTCTTTTATCAATTCTCCTGACATGGTCCATATTCACCAGTACGCCACGGTTGACCAGCAGAAAAGAGCCTTTTCCCTGATGCTCCGATGGTGACAGCTCCGGTGAGAACTGATCCGGCAGGAAAGTAACCGGCTGAAGGAGCTGTTCTGTGACAGAGCGAAAAGTTGTCCGGATCTTTTTCTGGATGCCGCCGGTACAACGCACGAAAACATAATGTCTGTCGGAGACGATACTGAGGATCCTGCAGTATGGAATGCAGATCTCAGAATTACTTCCGGAAACCTGGAAATACAGAACCGGCCTGCATGTGTCCGTATTCTCGTTAATGAGGATCTTTACAGATTCTCCTTTCGACCGCATCCTGGCATGAAGCTGCAGTGCAAGTCTGTAGGTCTCTTCTCTATCCAAATCGTTGACAGTGACCTTCCGGATCTTTCTTTTCTGATTGCTGGTTTTAAAATTCAAAGGCTTTTCCTCGTTGTGTAAGTGGGGACAGGTTCCATGCCCCCATGATTTTGTATTTCGTGCCTGATTTCTGCATTTCGTGCCAGAGCTCTTTCCTATTTCAGGGTGGTCGCTATAATCTATAACATGCGGTCAGCGCATGCATCACTTCTGAGCAATCTCTGAGCAGCACATCTATCATCAAATCTAAGGGGAAATATCATGAGAACAGATAAGATATTCAGACGTAGTGGGAATCATCCAGGAACTATTAGAAGCGGTTACAGGATAATGGGAGAAATATTGTCCGTTGTGATTGCGGCAGCCTTTCTGTGCATGTCGGTCTCCGTTTCGGAAGCCGCGGCCCAGGAGACCGCTCCGGAACCGATTGTATCACAAACTGATGAAGAAATCCTGTACGAAGATGCTCCCGGAGAGGGCAGAAAAGGCCTGCATCTGGATAAAAAGATCTTCCCTCAGGGCGAAGGGGTATATACCGTTATGCTGGAGGCATATGCTGACAGCGGCATCAGTGACTATGAAAGACCGGCGGACTATTATCTGGTTCTGGATGTCTCCACCAGCATGAGCTATTTTGATTACCCGGATTCACCGGACGGAAAGCGCTTCGGGGCCCTTAAAAAAGCGGCATCAGAGTTTGTAGAAATGGCGGCGGCAAGGAATCCGTCGGCAGCGGAGCAGGAACAGAGCAGGATCGCCATTGTCCGGTTTTCGGATGCGGAGCATTCCGGCGTTGTCTGCGGACTTACCCCGGTGACCGCAGCAGGAGCAGAACAGTTGAAGACCGCGGTCGGGGGACTGGAATGCAGCCATCTGACAAGAACGGATCTGGGTATGCTGTATACAGAGCAGCTGATCGCTGCAGAATCGAATGAACGGGATAAGATCGTCATTCTCCTTACAGATGGACAGCCTAATGATCAGGATGGCTTTCAGCCTTCCGTAGCCAATGCGGCTCTGGCCTGCGCTGCAAGGCTGAAAACAGCAGGCGTCCGCATATATGCTGTGAGTATTGAGAACCGTGCAAATGTCAACGCAGGCAGTCCCCTTCCGGCATACCAAAAAGATCCGGCAGACGGAACAGAGCAGAACTTTCTCTACATGTGGCAGGAGGTCTCCTATGAAGGCGGGCCGGCTGTTAATACTACTATTGATAATGCCTGCGCAATGACAGACCGCTTCATGCATCTGATCTCTTCCAATAATCCCCGCGCAATGTCCATGGACCTGCCAGACGTTACAGATCGCGGGGCGGAAGGCAGAACGATCGCGGAAGACGGCACATGTTATTATCTTACGGCGCAGGATATGGCTTCTTTGACACAGATCTTCACAGGGCTGGTGAGCAGCAGACCTGTTTACGATCCCTGCCTTACAGAAAATTCCCAGGTGAGGGATATTATCGCAAAAGATTTTAAGGTGAAGGAAGGCAGTCAGATCAGGACATTTATTGCTGAGAGGATCGTCTCAGGCGGGACAGAAGGAGGCAGCGGGAGTTCTGACGGATCCGGAACAGAAAGTGCAGAAACAAAGACAGCTGCAGCCTGGGGAGCATACAAAGAGAAAGATCTGAAAGTGGTGTCTTCTGCAGACACCGTTAAAGTGAGCGGATTTGATTTCAGGGAAAATAAGCTGGCTGTTTTGTTTGATATAGTTCGTAAGCCGGACAGCACCTCTCAAGGGTGGGTCCCCACAAATGCGGAAATATCCGGCGTCTATGAAAATGACAGCAAGGAAGAGGCATTGGCGTATTTCCCGATCCCTAAGGTGAAGCTGAAGAGCATAGAGTCCATTGACACCGGTACGGAGCCTTTGCCGGATCCGGAACAGAAGACACCGGAGCAAACTCAACAACAGAAACAACCGGAAGAGCAGAAACAACCGGAAATGCAAAAGCAGTCCGAAGAACAAAAACAGCCGAAAGAGGAGCCACAAGAACAAGAGAAAAAACCGCAGGCAGCGTCAGAAAAATCAGAACAGACACCGGTGGTCATCAATACAGTAGTAAAGCCTGCACAGCCTGTGTTTGAAGTACATACCAGCACCAGCACGCCGGTAACGATCTCCGGAAATACGATTCAGACCCGGGGTGGAGATAATAATGCAGAAACCGCTGTAAATGCGGTTTCCGGCAATCCGGCAGCAGTTCCTTCCGGCGGAGGTACAGGCGGATCGACAGGAACCGCTGTAGCGGTAACAGCCGCAGCAGGAAATACCGGCTCATCAGCAGGAAAGGCGGACCGCCCGCTTCCTGTGACCGCAGATGAGAGTGAGAACGGTATGTGGATCCTGATGCTGGCAGCTGTCTGCTGTCTGATTCCGGCTATCTTCTATTCTGCACTCCAATCGGTACCAGGTCATGAATCCTGATAAAAGCAGATGAAAGATCATGAATGTGACGCAGGCGCGGCAGAGTCAGCCACGGCAGAAGTATTCGCAGCAGATTCATACGCAGCAGAATCATCTGCAGTGATATGATATTGAAGCGTTTTCCCGTCACTGGTGACGCAGATCGTGCCATGCCTGTCTGTCCGCAGGATCCTGGCGCCGACATCTTCGAGCATTCTCAGCAGTTTCTCTGTAGGGTGATAATGTTCATTTTCCGCGCCAACGGAAATTACAGCACAGGAGGGCGACACAGCCTCGAGAAAGGAAAAATTGGCAGCGTCTGTGCTGCCGTGGTGAGCGACTTTCAGGACGTCGGAAGAAAGAACGGCTCCGCTCTCCGTGATGTCCTGCAGTTCCTGATATTCCGCATCGCCGGTAAACAGGAAGGAGACGTTGCCGTAAACGATCCGCAGAACGATAGACAGATCATTAAGGTTGTCTGTCTCGCTGCTGACAGGTCCGAGGATCTCGATGTCCGCGTTTCCGAGGGCATAATGGCTTCCCGGAGCCGGAATGGACACAGATATCCTGTTCTGCCTGAGCTGTCTGCGCAGAACACTGTAAGCTGAGATATTCAGCTGCTGGGAGGAGGTGTCTTCGTTTCCTTCTGAGGCGTCGTGAACAGGCATTTCGTCCACAGGAGACAGGACTGCTCCGACAGGGAACTTTCCAAGGATATTTCCAATACCGCCAACATGATCTTCATGCGGATGCGTTGCCACTATATATTCCAGCGAGCGGACGCCCCGCTGCTGCAGAAATTCGGCTACAAACGGGCCGTCCTCCACGTTTCCCGCGTCGATCAGCATGGCTTTTCCGTCGCACTGGACCAGCGCGGCATCCGCCTCCCCGACATCCAGGAACCAGACACGTACGGGAGCGTCCGGAACTTCCCCGGGAGAAGAGAGCATGACCTGTTCACGGGCATAGTTTTCCTTCCGGGCAGAATCCCTCAGCATCCATATAGTTACGGCAGCCAGCAGGAGCAGGACGATCACAGAGGTCAGGAGTCGGAAAAAACGGCGCATCTTCCTCAGGCGGCGCGTTCTGGCGGCAGCCTTTCGGGTACTTCCATATTTATATTTGTTTTTTCTGTATTTTTTGTTCGCCATACGCTGGGTTATAATGATATGGGTCAAAAAGTAAATGATGCCGGATTGCTTCATTTCGGAGCAGCTCCCGCAACCTTAGCATTATTATAGATTGTCGGGAACGGACGGGCAATGATCAGCGAGGCGGCTGCAGCCTGCCGGAAACGGAGAAACAGATGGAAAAGGAATGGAAAATACTGGTCGTGAGTGATTCTCACGGTAATAACGATCTGCTGCGCAAGGCGATCGGACAGGAGATGCCGATCGACATGCTGATCCACTGCGGGGACTCGGAGACAGACCTGAAAGCGATCCTCGGAAGCGGCAGGGACTACGAGCTGGAGGCGGTCCGTGGAAACATGGATTATGGGACAGCTTATCCGGAGGATCTGCTGCTGCGGATCGGTTATTATAATATTTTTGTCGCGCACGGACATAAATACGGGGTGAAATATACGAATGAGCAGATCCTGGAAGCGGGACGCCGGAAGCTGGCCGACGTCGTACTGTGCGGTCATTCTCATGTGCCGGAGATAGAACAGACAGAAGACGGCATCCTCTTCGTCAATCCGGGGAGCGTCGCCCTGCCGCATCAGGATCCTCCCAGATGCAGCTATGCGTTGCTCCGGATCTCAGAAGATGAGATGCCGTCAGCAGAGATCAAATATCTTAAAAATATGCAGTGGTATTGATCTTACAGATCACAATTCAAAAAACAGTCCTATTTTCTTAAGAGGTATGCGCAGCGCATGGTATAGGACTACAACGATCACTGCGGAGACTGCAGAATTGATCAGAGTTACAACAAAATTGATGGCAAAGGATACCTCTGCCGCCGGCTTTCCGAGGATCAGGATCTTATAGAAATACCGGATCAGGGGATCAAAGACGGCATTAAAGGCAAGTCCTGCGACTGTGGCGATCACGACCCAGCGCAGGATCTTTTTGTGATCCGTCTCTGTTGTAATGTGCCCCAGCCTGTGGGCGATGAGGCCGACGATGAGACCCAGAAGGAACTTGATCACAAAAGTGATCGGAGCTTCCACAATATAAACGGGGTCGATCAGGTCCGCAATAGTCAGACCGATCGCGCCGCCGATCCCTCCATACAGGCTGCCCAGGAGCAGTGCCCCCAGCACGACAAAGGCGTTTCCGAGATGTACTGAGACCTGCCCGGCTCCGGGGGTAGGGATCCGGATCGACAAAAAGGTAAAGACGACATAGGTGATCGCGGCAAAAACTCCTGCAAACACCAGCTTGCGTATGGACTCCGCCTGCCTTTCCGAGGTGTTTGCTCCTCTCTCAGCATAATTTTTTGTTCCAGTACTCATTTTCAGGTTCCTCCTCCATCCAGGGTAAATTTCCGCACGATGTGCGTTTCCATCAGGTATCGCTGATCTCTTATAAAGCATTCTTACCTTTGGAATCGCCTATGATGCAGATACACCTATTATAAATAGAAGTGGCCTTATAACAAGTGCCAAAATATGAATTTTCAACCAGTCCAGTTATAGAGTCCGCTGAATCGCGAAAGATTTATAGAGATCCGGATTTACACTTAGAACGGAATCTTTTTCTTCCGGATGTCCTGTTGCAATACGAGGGCGGGCGATTGTGGTAGTTTCCCTGACGACCAGAGAGGGGCGGAGGAGATTGCGGCTCACGGCGACACCGCTGATCATAGAGTACAGCGTGTAATATCCGCAGCGCCCCAGCTCGGACCGGGACTGCCGGATCGTTGTGAGCGGCGGATCGAGCCGCTGTGCCAGAGGAATATCGTCAAATCCGACTACGCTGATATCTTCCGGGACACTATAGCCGGATGCCTTGCAGCATCGGATGACGCCTTCCGCGATCCTGTCATTTCCGCACAGGATCGCGGTCACACCTTTTTGCAAAAAGCCCGGGACATGGTATCCGGCCGCTTCCGCGACATAATAACCATAAACAGCGATGGAAGGATCAATATGAAGATGGTGCCTCGCCATGCTGCTCAGGTAGGAGATCATTCGCTGGTCGGAAATATAGGAATGTGCGGAACCATTGAGAAAGGCTATCTTTTCATGCCCCAGACTGCGCAGATGGCCGATCGCCAGATCCATGGCTTCTTCGCTGTCTGTACCTACCATAGCTACGTGCGGATTCAGAAGGATATAATTGTCCAACAGTGCTGTCGGCATAGAAGTTTCATGAAACTGCTCAATCCAGGGATCCTCCAGAGAGAATCCGAGAAAGAAACCGGCACTGTATCCCTTCTGCAGCATCCAGGTCTCGTATTTTTCCCTGTTCTGAAAATCACGGTCCGCTTCTATAATATCAACCGCCCAGTGATCCCTGTTTGCGGCGGTCTTAAAACCCAGAATGATCTCATATCCGAAATCCTCAACGTTCTGATAGTCCATATTTTCAATAAAAACAGCCAGCTTGCGGTGTTCCTCTTTCTGAGAGCGCCGGTTTGTATAGCCCAGCTCCACAGCGGTATCCAGGATGGATCTGCGCAGCTCTTCGCTGATATCCGTGCCGCCGTTAAGGCCTTTTGAGACAGTTCCGACGGAAACGCCCAGACGCTGTGCTATATCACGCATGGTAGCCATGAGCTTCTCCTTTCTGTATCTTTCGAAAACGGAAGATATCTTTCGAAACCGGAAGGTATCTTTCAATCAGGGGATATATTTCGCAACTTAATAAAGGAACAGTTACAGTATAGGAGTTATTTGTGGAAATAACAAGCTGTTAACGAAAAAATACGAAAAATATTCCACTGAAATTAATGTTTGTGCAGAGACAAAATGAACATAATTTCAAAAAATTTTATCTAACTATTGACAATTAATACAGAAAAGCGGTATCTTTATTTTTGTAGGACGAAAAAATACGAAAGTTTGTTTCCCGCTTGAACGCCGTTTTGTGAAACACATTTCCGGAACGGAAAGGTAAAACGGGAATGCAGACGAAGGAACTGAGTCTTATTGTTTTTCATTTTATAGAGGAGGATACCATGAAAAAGAAAATCATTTCCATTCTGACAGCAGGCGTTCTCGCATCTGTTATGCTGGCAGGCTGCGGCGGCAGCACACAGGCACCGGCAGAGGCTCCTGCAGCAGAGGCAGAGGCTCCCGCTGAGGAGGCAGCTCCCGCAGCAGAGGCAGAGGCTGAGGCAGCTCCCGCAGATGTCGACTACGGCACAGGCGAGATCAAGATCTGGGTCGCAGATAACATCGTGGATTTCACGAACAGCCAGGTCGCATCCTTTATGGAAGCGCATCCGGAATTCGCGGGCTACACAGTAACCGTCGAGCCCGTCGGTGAGGGCGATGCAGCCGGCAACATGATCACAGACGTTGAGGCAGGCGCTGACATCTACGGATTTGCTCAGGACCAGATCGCACGTCTTGTTTCCGCAGGTGCTCTTGAAGAGGTCGCTCCGGAGAACGTTGATGCCGTTATGAACGACAACGATGCCGGTGCAGTCGGTGCCGCTACTGTCGGTTCCACACTGTATGCATATCCTCTTACTTCCGATAACGGATACTTCCTGTATTACGACAAGAGCGTCGTCACAGATCCTTCCGATCTGGATGCGATCCTTGCGGACTGCGAGGCAGCAGGCAAGAACTTCTACATGGAGATCAACTCCGGCTGGTATCAGACAGCATTCTTCTTCGGAACAGGATGCAATCTCTCCTATGAGACAGATGACGCCGGCAATTTCACAGCAGCAAATGTTGACTACGCTTCCGATAAGGGCGTCGTCGCTATGAAAGAAATGATCAAGCTGAAGGCTTCCCCTGCGTTCCAGAACGGATCTGCAGCAGGCGAGACCACGAACCTGGCAGCGATCGTAGACGGCACATGGGATTCCGGCACTGTTCAGGAACTCTTCGGCGACAACTATGCATGCGCTAAGCTTCCTTCCTTCACCGGTGCTGACGGAGAAACATATCAGCTCTCCGGCTTCGGCGGATTCAAGCTCCTCGGCGTAAAGCCCCAGGAAGATGAGAACAAACTGGCAGTCTGCGACGCACTTGCAGCATATCTGTCCAGCGGTGAAGTTCAGCTTGCCCGTTACAACGAGGTAGGCTGGGGCCCGTCCAACCTTGAGACTCAGCAGTCTGATGCTGTTAAGGCTGACGCAGCTCTTTCCGCTCTGGCAGAGCAGCTGGCTTACACGATCCCTCAGGGTCAGTATCCCGGCGATTACTGGAGCCTTGCAACCGGTCTTGGTGATGATGTCATTCAGGGCAATCTGACAACAGACAGCAGTGATGAGGAGATCCTTGCAACACTGCAGACATTCCAGGATACCTGCATTTCCTACGCTCAGTAATCATTTATTAAGACCAACCGCAACGATCTGCCAATTGGTCAGATGCGGGCACGCAAAGCCGGCAAATTCAGTTTGCCGGCTTTCCTGTTCCCGGAGATCCGGGCGGGCAGGCTGTTTGCGGCCGCCGTTTCATCGGAACAGACAGTATGGATCAGACAGCAGCTTATCGCATGGCTGCATATGGAAATGAGGGGAAAAGGTATGGCAAAAGAAAAAAAAGCGAAAACCGGCAGGCATTTCAAAACGCCTACGGAATTATTTTTTGAAGCATTGGGGAACAGTATCAAAGAGATCGGCACGACCTTTGTTCATGGCGACTGGAAATCAAAGCTTTCCTATGTGATCTTCGGGTTCGGCCCGCTGATGCGCGGACAGATCGCCAAAGGGCTCGCGTTCCTGGCCTCCGAGATCCTGTTCTTTGTCTACATGATCACCTTCGGCGGAAAATATTTCAGCAAGTTCTCCACACTGGGAACCATTGCCACCCAGAAGATCAAGAGAAAGACCGTCTACGGAGACAACAGCTTCCTGATCCTTCTGTTCGGTATCCTGACGATCGTGATCATAGCGGCATTTATCCTCGTCTGGGTCATGAATATCCATGAGAACCATGTCGAGGAGGAGCGCCTTAAAAAAGGAAAGAGCCTGCCTACCAACAGGCAGTTCCTGGCTTCGCTTTTGGACAGCAACTTTGACAAGACCCTGCTGGCGCTGCCGTGCCTTGGCATTTTTGTCTTCACGGTCCTGCCGATCATTTTCATGATCTGCGTGGCCTTCACCAATTACGATGCCAACCACCAGTCGCCGACGAACCTGTTTACATGGGTCGGCCTTGAGAACTTCCGCAATCTGTTCTCCTTCGGCACAAACGGTTTCGGCTCCACGTTCGTGACAGTACTGATCTGGACGCTGACCTGGGCATTTTTCGCGACCTTTATCGATTATTTCCTGGGCCTTGCCGTCGCCATGCTGATCAACAAGAAGGGGATCCGCTTTAAGAAGCTCTGGAGGACCATTCTGGTCCTGACGATCGCGGTTCCGCAGTTTGTCTCCCTTCTTTACATCATGAAAATGTTCGCAAATGACGGTATCGTCAACGCCTATCTGATGAAGTGGGGGTGGATCAGCAGCCCGATCCCGTTCTGGACGAATCCGACGCTGGCCAAGATCACGATCATCGTCGTCAATATCTGGATCGGTATCCCTTACCTGATGCTGATCGCGACAGGACTCCTTATGAATATTCCGGAGGACCTCTATGAGAGCGCGAGGATCGACGGCGCCAACTCCTTCCAGATGTTCTGGAGCATCACGCTTCCCTACATGCTCTTCGTCACCGGACCTTTCCTGCTGACGCAGTTTACGGGAAACCTGAACAACTTCAATGTCATATACCTGCTGACGCAGGGCAAGCCGCAGTCCATGCAGCTGACCGGAAACGCCGGCTACACAGACCTTCTGGTCACCTGGCTGTACAAGATGACCGTCACGGACACGAACTACAAGATGGCAGCCGTCATCGGCATTATGGTCTTCATTGTGACCGCTGTCGTCTCCCTGGTCGTTTACAATATGCTGCCGTCGGTCAGAGATGAGGAGGGATTCCAGTAATGAAAGAGAAAGAATACGCTTCCATGTCGAAAAAAAGAGCGATCGGGAATGCAGTCTCCTACATCATTCTGATCCTGATCAGTATCATCTGGCTGTTCCCGTTCTTCGGCCTGGTCATGCAGAGCTTCCGCTCCTATGCCACGGAGTACGGCGGAATGGTCAACTACATCATTCCCAAGCAGTTTTCGCTCGATAACTACCGGTTCGTCCTCTCCAATCAGACGAACTTCCTGCAGTGGTACAAAAATACGGTCATCATCGCCAGCTTTGTCGCTGTGCTGCAGACCCTGATCGTGCTGTGCGTGAGCTATGCGCTCTCCAGAATGCGCTTTACGGGGAGAACTTTCCTGATGCGGTTCTGGCTGGTCCTGGGCATGTTCCCCGGGTTCCTGACGATGATCTGCCTGTACTTCCTGCTGAAACAGTTCGGCCTGACACAGGCTGGCGCGGTTCCCGGATTGATCCTGGTCTCTGTGGCCAGCTGCGGCATGGGCTACTATGTATGCAAGGGCTATTTTGACACCATGCCGAAGGCCCTGGATGAGGCCGCCAGGATCGATGGCGCGACGAGAGCGCAGATCATGGTGCAGATGATCATTCCGCTCTCCAAGCCGATCATCATCTATACGGCACTGGTAGCCTTCATGGCTCCCTGGTGCGATTACATCTTTGCATCCTATGTGGCCTTCGGAAATGACAAGAGCTACAACGTGGCTGTCGGTATGACCAGATGGGTCTGGACAAATGACTATCAGGGATATTTCACCAGATTCTGCGCGGGCGGTATCCTGGTCGCGATCCCTGTCACGATCCTGTTCATGTGCCTGCAGAAGTACTACGTGGAAGGCGTCACCGGCGGTGCTGTGAAGGGATAATGGCAAAGGTCGTGCCGTGAAGGGATAAAGGGATATGAAACCTGAACCGGAAACAGCAAAGAAGTACAGGAAGCTGTACAAACAAAAGAAATTTCATGAACAGTACATGTACAACGGGCCTTTAGGGCCCGTTTGTACTGCTGCCGGGACCTCTCTGGTCCTGTGGAGCCCCGTGGCGGAAAGTGTCCGGCTGAACCTGTACCACACGGATGCCGCAGGAGAACCTTTCGAAGTTATAGATATGGCGAAGGGCGTGAATGGCACCTGGACTTTCAGCACGCCGGAATGCCTGCACGGAGTTTACTATGATCTTACCGTCTTAACAGACGGCAGAGAGCAGCAGGCCGGAGATCCTTATGCCAGAGCCTGCGGAGCCAACAGCGTGAGGGATATGTTCGTTGATCTTGTAAAGACAGATCCTGAGGGCTGGGAAGAGGACCGCGCGCCCGGGCAGCCGGCGGCACCGGTCATCTATGAGATGCACGTAAAGGAATTCTCCTGGGACCCGGCGGGGGGATTTTCAGAACCTTTAAGGGGAAAATACCTCGCTTTTACCGATTCCGGCAGCAAAGGCATGCAGTATCTGAAAGAACTGGGCGTCACCCACGTGCAGCTCATGCCGATCTATGATTTCGGATCGGTCGATGAAACCGGCAGCAGGGAGCAGTTCAACTGGGGCTATGACCCTGTAAATTACAATATTCCCGAGGGATCCTATGCCACGGATGCCCATCGCGGAGAGGTGCGCGTGAGGGAGTGCAAGGAGATGATCCGCGCTCTTCACAGATGCGGACTGCGAGTGGTCATGGACGTCGTCTATAACCACACCTACAGCCTGGACACAGCGCTGCAGCAGACAGCGCCCTGGTATTTTTACAGGACAAATGAAAAAGGGGAGCTCTCCAACGGGTCAGGGTGCGGAAACGACACGGCATCCGAGAGGCCGATGTGCGCGAAATATATTCTGGATTCCGTCATCTATTGGGCTGAGGAATATCATATCGACGGCTTCAGGTTCGATCTGATGGGGCTGATAGATGTCCGGGTCATGAACAGGATCCGCGCAGCGCTGGATGAGAGGTTCGGAGCAGGAGAGAAGATCCTGTACGGGGAACCCTGGGCGGCGGGAATGACAGCCGTGGAAGGAAAGAATACGCTCCTTGCGGACCGAAGCAATTTCGCAGCTGTCGACCGTGGGATCGGTCTGTTCAACGGTGACATCCGTGATGCGGTCAAGGGAAGTGTATTTAATGCAAAAAGCGGCGGATTTGTGAATGGCGGCAAAGGCCTGGAAGAGCGGATCGCAAAGGGCGCTGCGGCAGGCAGGTATATAGATTCCATGGATTCCAAAGATTCTATAGATTCCAAAGATTCCCTGGAAGCACTGTCATGTGAGTTGAAGGCGGCGTCGCAGGCGATCACTTACGTCTCCGCGCATGATAACCACACCCTGTGGGATAAGCTTACGATCACGACGCCGGATAGTAAGCTGCGTCTTCGCCAGAACCGCCTGGCTGCGGCGATCTGCATGACCTGCCAGGGGATCCCTTTCTTACTTTCCGGAGAGGAATTTTTAAGGACCAAGAAGGGGCTGGACAACTCTTATGATGCGCCGGTAGAGATCAACAGGATCGACTGGGCGCTGCCTGAGAGAAACCGGGATACCGTGGACTACTACCGCGGATTGATCGGGCTGCGGAAGCATCTGCCCGGGCTCTATGATCCCACCGGGGAGGCCTGCAAACGAATTCATATTCTGGAAGCAGCGGCAGGCGTAGTCATGTTTACCGTTGACAACAGTCCTTCAGAAAGATGGCCTGAGCTTCTGGTCATTTACAACAGCACGCATAAAAAGATCCGCCGGAACCTTCCTGATGGTGAGTGGGAGATCCTGGCGGATGATAAGAATTCGTTTTTGTGGAAACAGGAGATGCCTGAAACGGCAAGCGGATCAGTAAGCGCAGCTCCTGTCGGAGCATGTGTTTTAGGACGTATTATTTACTGCTGCGAAGGCGGTTGACAAAGCTCTGCAGACGCACCAGCGCCTTTCTTAAGTTGTCGATAGAATACGCGTAGGAGATACGCAGGTATCCCTCTCCGCAGTCACCGAACGCAGTTCCGGGGACGATCGCGACCTTTTCCTCACGCAGGAGCTGTTCTGCGAATTCATCGCTGCTCATACCAAATTCCTTGATGCAGGGGAATACATAGAAGGCTCCCTGAGGCTCAAAACAGGGCAGGTCCATTTCCTTGAGCATATGCAGGACAAAGCGGCGGCGCTCGTTATAGGACTCACGCATCATCCGCACGTCTTCCGCGCCGTTGCGGAGCGCCTCGACCGCCGCATACTGGCTGGTCGTCGGAGCGCACATGATGCAGTACTGGTGGATCTTGATCATCTGCTGGATGATCAAAGAGGGACCGCAGGCATACCCGAGACGCCAGCCGGTCATGGCAAACGCCTTGGAGAATCCATTGACGACGATCGTGCGCTCCTTCATTCCCGGGAGGGAAGCAATGGAGACATGAACGTTGTCCGCGTTCTCATCCGTATACGTGAGCTCGCTGTAGATCTCATCGGAGAGCACATAGAGGTCATGTTTTTCAATGATGGGGGCGAGAGCCTCCAGATCCTCTTTTTCCATGATGGCGCCGGTCGGATTGTTCGGGAAGGGAAGGACCAGGATCTTGGTCTTGTCCGTGATCGCCTCCTCCAGTTCCCTGGCGGTGAGGCGGAAGCGGTTCTCTTCCTTTAAGTTGATGATGACAGGCGTTGCCCCGGCCAGCACCGCGCAGGGCTCATAAGAGACATAGGAGGGCTGGGGGATCAGGACTTCGTCGCCGGGATTGACGAGGGCGCGCATCATCAGGTCGATGGCTTCGGAACCGCCGACCGTGATGAAGATCTCGTTATTGTAGTGGTACTGGACGCCAAGCGTGCGCTGCATATAGGCAGCGATCTCCATCTTCAGCTCTTTGAGGCCTGAGTTGGAGGTATAGAAGGTGCGGCCCTGTTCCAGGGAATAGATACCCTCGTCGCGGATATGCCAGGGAGTATCAAAATCCGGTTCTCCGACACCGAGCGAAATAGCGTCCTTCATTTCCGCGACGATGTCAAAGAATTTGCGGATCCCGGAGGGCTTGATGCCTACGGTTTTTGCAGATAACAGATCTTCTCTCATGGTGTGACGATCTCCCTCTGGTCTTCAGATTTTTTAGCCATGATCGTGCCGTGATCCTTGTATTTTTTCAGGATAAAGTGGGTCGTCGTGCCGATCACGGTCTCAAGCGTTGACAGCTTGTTTGTCACAAACCCGGCCACCTCTCTCAGGGTCTTGCCCTCCAGAATGACCATCAGGTCATATCCTCCGCTCATGAGGTAGACTGTGTTGACTTCCGGATATTTGTAAATGCGCTCGGCAATGGAGTCAAAGCCCTGGCCGCGCTGGGGCGTAACGCGCACTTCGATCAGCGCGGTTACCTTTTCGATACCGGTCTTGTCCCAGTTGATCATCGTGTGATAGCCGCAGATGATCCCCTCATCCTGCATTTCCTGTAATGCGTTGACGATCTCGATCTCTTCCGTGCCAAGAACTATGGCCAGTTCGCTGATATCCATGCGGCTGTTTTTCTCAATGATCGTAAGGATACGTTCTTTTAAGGTGTTCATTTTGCCTCCATCGAAATAGTTTTTTTATCTGTCAACCGAGGATCTTCACAAGGGCATCCGCGGAAGGCATATTAAGGTTGCGGATCTCATCGCCGTTGACAATGCGCATTTCCCTGTCGGAAATCAGCCTGCCGGCTATAGCTGCATGAATGCCGGCATCCTGAAGGGCTTCGACAAGGCAGGCCCCGCCGCGTGCGGCAATGACGAGAGAACCAAGGGATCCGGTCTCATAGGGATCCAGTTCAAAATGATCGGTGATCTCGATCGTCTCCTGCAGAACAGGGATCGAGTGTATGTCGATCTCAAAACCAGCGTGCAGCCTGCTGCACAGCTGCCAGAGAGCAGCGTAAATACCGCCTGTACCGGCACTTATCATAACGGGATCGGGGGAAGATCGAAAGGCGATCTCGGCGTCCCGGACAACAGAGAGCTGATCCCGCATTGCCTTCGCGCGGTACAAAAAACGCGCCGGGAATCTGCCAAGGAGCTCCTGCTGTTTTTCCTCCGAGAGGAGCCAGGTGCCTTCCATGCCGATCCACTTTGTGATCACGATGTCCATGCCGGCTGCATTTTTGGAAGTAGAGGAAAGCGCCAGGTCAGGAGAGCCGGGGATATTGCGGTAATGCCCGCTGCAAACAACGCTGACGATGGGGCTGTTGAGAGCGGTCGTGACCTCTGTATGTCCTCCGCTGACAAGGACCCCGGTCATGAGAGCAGCCTCGCGGATCTGGTCCTCGAGATCACGCAGGAGCTGTTCCTGTGTACCTTCCGGCAGCAGTACCGTTGTCTCGATCTGTTCCGGAACGGCTCCCTGTGCGGCCAGGCTGTTGACAGAGTGCAGGACGGACAGTAAGGCGGCGTACTGCGTTTTTAACGTGCAGGCAGAGGATGCCATGGCGATCCCCGTCCCCGAAACGGTTCCCGTATCAGGGGACTGCTGTCTGCGGATATTTCCCAATCTTTTATATACGGAGCGGTCCAGAACGGAAGCTTTGAGAGTGCCGTTTCTTAAGATCATGGCTGCTCCTCGGCGGTCAGAACTTCAGAGGAAGGGGTCTCAACAGCCGCATCGGCGGCGTTCTGGGAGGCCTCTACGGCAGCTCCTGTCCCCTCGCCGCTCGCAAGTGCTTCCAGAAGCGCCTGCTGGGCAGCTTCCTGGGCGGCCTGTGCCTGCGCCGCAGCCTCGGCGGCGGCAGCTTCATCCATGCGGAGCTTGGCATTGGCGGCGGCGGTCTGGATCCTGCTGGCTTCCTTGGATTCGATCGCCTCCTGCAGCTCCGGCGTGACGGTCCCTGCCGTGCCGACGGTGATGATCATAGGCGTCATATTGTAGGTGCTCTGGTTAAAGACCTCCCTGGTCTGGCTGACGCCGTTTTCAGAGACGACCTTCCAGAGCTGAGCCTTGTATCCGGTGTGACCAGCGGCGGTCTTCACATAGCCGACCGGCTGCGCGGGATCGGTCTTGACCCTCGTGCCCTCGGTGGGGATCGTTTCAAGAGTCTCGCTCTCAAAGGAGACGCGGCGCCCGGCGGGACGGGTCTCCACACCGTAAATGTTAAAAGTGATCGATTTGTTGTAGGTGGTTCCTTCTATATAGATCGGATAATCCAGTGTATTGACGAAACGGAAGTCCATGTTGGCGGATTCCGCAATGGCGGCGTCCTCGGACGGCTGTACATAGCTGACGATCATGGAATGGTTGGATCTTGCGGTCACCTTGAGCTCAGCGCGGATCACGGCGTTATAAAGAGTCGTCGAGACCTGGCAGATGCCGCCGCCGAGACTCTCTACCACTTCATCCCCGAGATAAGATCCGGCGAGATAGTAACCATTCTCTTCGGTGAAAGGCGTAATGTTTTTCAGAACGGAAAATTCCTGGCCGGGATAAACCGTGTGATCGTTGATCAGGCGGCAGCCGTTGGCAATATTGGCACTGCGCTCCTGCCCGGAGGAGCCGTAATTGGTCGTAAAGGTGCCCAGGATCGCGATGCGGCTCTCGAGATCCGCAGCGGTGATCGCCGGCTCAAAAATATCGACGTCAAGATCCAGCGACGCGTCCCTGCCGTCCCACTCATTGGTGAGATAACTGTAGACATCCGCGGTGGAGGCATCCACGTCGACCATCATGCCGTTCGTGCCGTCGGTCGCATGAAAAACACCGTTTTCACGGACCAGCGTCGGCTCCGTTCCCTTCACGTCGAAGGCGGTGCAGTTCCGCTCAATGAAAGTGCGGATCATATCCTCGTTGAAACTCGTCTCAACGTAGTAGTTCGCACCGTATTTTTCAATATCCTTCTGCTCTTTGTATCTTGCGATGATATTGGCGCCGCGCCCATATCCGGAGATCTGGTCGATCACTTCCGGATTGGTCCAGCGAAGGCCAAGGTTCCCGGCGCTGACAGTAACTGCCTGCCCTTCCTCAGCGCCCAGCAGTGTGATGACAGCGCCCTGTTTTTCCGAGAGCTCCTGTTCGATGGAAGCCTTCACATCACTGATCCTGCGGCCGGAGATATCCGTGCCATTCAGGGTGATCCCTGAACGCACGGTATAACCGGTGTCTGACGTGAGAGCGCTGCGGGATCCGCTTTCCTGTGTCTGCGCGGCACTCACGGAGAGAGCCAGCGGCAGGATCAGGGCGATCACCAGCAAAATCGCAATCACGGCGGCAATGATCCGCTTTGTTTTTCTGCTGTGTAGATTCATTTTGACAAGCCTCCATTAAACTTTTATTATATTATATTCGGGTAAAAAAACAAGCGCGGCGAGGCAGTCATCTTGTTCTGAAAGACCGAAAAAAACAGGAAAAAGCCGTAAAAAGCTGGAAAAGGCCGGAAAAGACTGGAAAAAACCGAAAAAACCGAAAAGACCGAAAAGACCCGAAAAGCCATAAGGAGAGATCATGAATAATCAGCTTACACAGAAAGATATTGACAGGATGCAGGAGGAGATCGACCACAGAAAGCTGGTCCTGCGGCCTCAGCTGCTGGAAGAGGTCAAGGAGACGAGAGCCCATGGCGATCTGTCCGAAAACTTTGAGTACCATGCGGCCAAGCGCGCGAAAAACCAGAACGAATCCAGAATCCGTTTTCTGGAGAGAATGATACGCACGGCAAGGGTCATCGAAGACACCGCCGGAGAAGACGAGGCAGGCATCAACAAAGCAGTCACGGTCTATATTCCGGAAGACGATGAGGAGGAGACCTATACGCTGGTCTCTACGATCCGCGAGGACTCGCTGAACAATCTTGTCAGTGTGGAGTCCCCGATCGGCAAGGCGCTGCTGCATCATAAAGCTGGCGACAAGGTACAGGTGCGCGTCAACCCGCAGTACAGCTACGAGCTGGTCATCAGAAAAATAGTCCCGGCTCTCGATGCGGAAGAAGCCGAGATCCGGGAATACTAAATTTCTTAATTCTTTCGATGATGCCGCAGCGCTTTGCGCGCAGGCATTGCACAGCAGAAATACGCGAAGGCGTTTTCTGCTGATTGCAGAGTGATTTCTCACTCTTCGATCTGGTCATTCAGCTCGGAACGGGGCAGGGAGAAAACGAATTCACTGCCGACCCCTTCTGTACTGATGACATTGATATTTTCACCGTGAGAGCGGATGATCTCGCGGGCGATGGACAGGCCAAGGCCTGTCCCTTTTTTGTCTTTGCCGCGGGAGAGATCTGTTTTATAGAACCGCTCAAAGATCTGCCCCTGGTCCTCCTTGGGAATACCGATTCCGGAATCCTTGACGGAGACAAAGATCCTGTTTCTCTTTTCGTTCGTTTCCACCCTGACGGAAGAATCGCTGTGCGAGAATTTGATCGCATTGTCCAGCAGGTTATAAAGAACCTGCTCGATCTTATCGCGGTCTGCATTGACGTAGAGTTCCTCGCCTGTCAGGACCAGCTCCAGGGTGATCTGTTTATCCCGGCACTGCTGCTCAAACATGGCGCAGCAGGAGCGGATGAGGTTATTGATGTCGAAATCCGTTCTGGAGAGCAGCATTCCCTTGGTCCCGAGGTTGTTCAGGGTCAGCAGTCCGTTTGTGAGCTTGGTCAGCCTGTCTGTTTCGTTCAGGACCAGCTGCAGGTATTTTTCACGCAGCTCGGGAGGGATCGTCCCGTCCAGCATGGCCGTCAGGTATCCCCGAATCGAGGTCAAAGGAGAGCGGAAGTCATGGGATACATTGGCGATGAATTTTTTCTGGTCGTCCTCAGCCCGGGAGATCTCACCGGCCATATAGCTCAGGGAGGCGGCGAGATAACCGATCTCGTCATTACTCTCTACGGTCAGGGGATAGCGCATATTGCCGACGGCATACTGCTCGGTGGCTTTTGTGATCCTGCGCAAAGGCTGGTAGACTATCTCTGTGAAGAAAATAAGGATGATCAGCGACAGAAACAGAATGAACAGCAGCTCGATGTAAGAGATATTCAGCAGTCCGTTTGCCTCTTTCAGGATGGCCTGCATCGGAAGATGCATAACGACGTAGCCGTTGGTCCGGTAATTGCCGGTGATCGGGGCGATGACGGAGAGCTGTTCTGTGCTGAAGCTGTCCCAGAAGGAGCCGATGGTATAGAGCTGGCCGGTCAGCTCAGCCGGATCGAACCCTTTCACATAGATCTCCGTATTGGGAGGGATCATTTCGCCTGACCTGACGACCAGACGTCCCGAAGGGTTCATGATCCAGATCTCGGTATTCGTATAGCCGGCCAGAGCTGTCAGCTGCTGGTGAACTGTCTCCAGGGAGACCTCGGAGTTGTACAGATCGGCGGCATAAGAGTCTGCGATGATCGTCGCCTCCCGGTACAGATTGCCGGCTGCGCCCTGTTTGCAGGCGTCCAGCGTCATATTGGAGACGAAAGTCGCAACTACGATGAATCCGAAAATACCGAAGAGCAGGTATGCAAATATAAATTTCAGATACAGTGTCTTACGCATTTGCAAGCCCTATTTAGTCTCGAATTTGTATCCTATCCCCCAGATCGTGCTGATCTTCCAGTTGTCACTGTCGTGGATCTTTTCCCGGATCCTCTTGATGTGGACATCGACTGTTCTGGTATCACCGATATACTCATATCCCCAGATCTGGTCCAGGAGCTGTTCCCTGGTGAAGACGCGGTTTGGCGAAGAAGCCAGGAAATACAGCAGTTCCAGTTCCTTGGGAGGCATATCCACAGGCTTCCCCATATAGAGCACGGCGTAATTGGTCTGGTTGATCTCCAGATCTTTGTAGCGGACGATCTTGTCGGCGGGCGCTTCCTGGCTCTGCTCAGGCGCGGGGCGGCTGTAGCGTCGCAGGACAGCTTTTACCCGGGCGACCAGCTCTTTCGGATCAAACGGTTTTTCAATATAATCGTCAGCGCCGAGCTCCAGGCCGAGGACCTTATCAAATACCTCGCCTTTGGCTGAGAGCATAATGATCGGTGTCTGGGATTTAGCCCGGATCTCGCGGCAGACCTGGTATCCGTCGATGCCGGGGAGCATCAGGTCCAGCAGGACCAGGCCGGGCTGCCATTCCTGGTGCAGCCGGATAGCCTCTTCGCCGTCTTCGGCTATTTTTGTCTCGTAGAATTCCTTGGTCAGATACAGGCTGATCAGCTCAGCGATGTTACTGTCGTCATCGACGATCAGGATCTTTTGTTTTGTCACAGCCATGACTTCACACTTTCCAAGCGCCTGAAACGCTTCCGTTATCCATTCCGATGCTGCAGATGCCGCGCCCTGTCATTTTGTGCCAGGGCACGATGTTAGTAATTTACAGATAAACGATCGTGACGCCGGCGTCCCCCTCACCGAAATCTCCGGCTCTGTAGGAACGGACCCATTTCTGTTTTCTCAGATAATTCTGTACCGCATTGCGCAGGGCGCCGGTACCTTTTCCATGTACGACGCGGACGCTGTCCAGATGGGACATCCGCGCATCATCAAGATATTTGTCCAGTGCCATGATCGCCTCGTCCGTCGTCATTCCGAGCAGATTGATCTCGGGCGAGATCGCCATGGAGCGGGACAGGTCCATCTTCTTTGAAGCTCCGCTGCTGCCCGCAAAGGCTTTTTTGACAGCGCTGGTCCTGGTAGATTTTGCGGAGCTGCCATACAGATCCTCTTCGTCCGTGACAAAAACAAGATCCTTGAGCGTCGTCTGGGTATGCAGGATACCGCATCGAACGGAGAGCCTGCCGGATTTATCGGGAAGGCTCGCGACGATCCCTTCCATGCCGGCGGAGACGATCCGCACCTTGCTGCCGATCTGAAGATCCTCTGCCCGGAGCTGCTTGTGGTGCTCTTTGGGAGCTTTGCGCTGCAGGGACGAATTCTTGTCGGAGATCTGTTCCCTGAGCGCGGTGCGGGTGTGCTCCATGGAGGTGATGTCGACTCCTTTCCCGCTCCTGCGGATCTCGGAGATCGCCCTGTCCGCAGTATCCTTCGCGTCCTGAAGAATATCCCTTGCCTGGGCGTTGGCGGCCTCCAGGATCCTGCGCTTTTTCTCTTCGATCTGGTTCTCTCTGTTCCGGATATCCTTTTCCCGCTTGTCGAGCTGCTCTTTCAGGCGCTGGGCTTCTTCCTTTGCGCGCTCCGCTTCCCTGCGGGTGTCTTCCAGATCTGCCAGAACCTCCTCAAAGCCGCGGGATTCCTGGCTGATCTGCTCTTTGGCTGTCTCAATGATATAGCCCGGCAGGCCAAGCTTTTTGGAAATGGCAAAAGCGTTGCTCTTTCCGGGGACACCGACCAGCAGGCGGTAAGTGGGCTGCAGGGATTCCACATCGAATTCGCAGCTGGCGTTCACGATGCCTTCCGTGCGCATGGCAAAGAGCTTAAGCTCCGCATAATGCGTTGTCGCAAGGGTAGTGATCTTTCGCACGTGCATGAAATTCAGGATGGAAATAGCAAGTGCTGCTCCCTCCGTCGGGTCCGTGCCGCTCCCCAGCTCGTCGAACAGGCACAGGCATTCCCTGTCTGCGCGCTTTAAAATATCGACGATCGAGGTCATATGGGAGGAGAACGTCGAGAGGCTCTGCTCTATGCTCTGCTCATCGCCGATGTCCGCATATACCTCCCGGAAAACAGACAGCTCGCTCCTGTCGGAAGCAGGGATATGAAGTCCCGCCATGCCCATCAGTTCAAACAGTCCGACCGTCTTGAGCGTGACGGTCTTGCCGCCCGTGTTCGGTCCGGTGATGATGATCATGTCATAACCGGCATCGTCCCGGCCGATGGACAGATCGATCGGCACGACCTTTTTGGGATCGATCAGGGGGTGACGCCCTTTGCGGATGCAGACATAATGCCGGTCGTTAAAGATCGGCCTGGTCGCATTCATATCCATGGCAAGGGATGCCTTGGCAAAAATAAAATCAAGCTGCGCCATATTGGCGGCATCGTCGCGGATCTCAATAATATGATCCGATGCCTGGGCGGACAGCTCTGCCAGGATCCGCTCGATCTCTTTTTTCTCCTGGACCTGGAGCTCCCGGAACTGGTTGCCGAGCTCTACGATCGCCGCAGGCTCGATAAACAGGGTGGAACCGGAAGCGGAGGAGTCGTGGACGATTCCTCGGACCTGGGATTTATATTCCGATTTGATCGGAAGACAGTAGCGGTCATTGCGCATGGTGATGACCGTATCCTGGATATAGGAGGAATAGGTGACATTCAGCATGCGGCCGAGCTGCGCGTGGATCTTGTCCTCCGTCTGGCTCATTGCGCGCCGGATCCTGCGAAGTTCACTGCTGGCTTCATCGGCTACCTGGTCCTCTGCCAGGATACAGCGGCGTATCTCTGTCTGCAGAGGCGTGATCGGATAGAGGCAGTCGAAGAGGTCGAACAGGGGAGAATCCTCGTCCGCGACGCCCGCTGCCTTGACCCGGGAGACATTTTCCAGGAAAGAAGCAATATGCAGGAGCTCCGGTATGGAAAGGCTCGTTCCGACGGCCAGGGCCTTCAGGGTCCCTGCGAAATCTCTCGTATTGCCAAAGCTCAATGACCCGTTCCGGAACAGGTAACCCAGGGCGGCATCGGTCTGATCGAGCGCCTTATTGATATCCTCGACATCGCTCATCGGCTCCAGGGACATACACAGCGTCCGGCCGGGGGCACTGGTGGCGTGGGAGGCCAGCATTTCAATAATTTTGTTGTATTCACAAATACGTAAAACTTTTTCATTCATAGTAAAGGTATTATATCATATAGTTTCAGGGGTGTGTTATAATCGGAACGACTGCTGCCTGCTGCTTTTGCGGCTTTTACGGCGCATTTTGGAAGTGTATGATCCTGTTTTTCAATGGAGTGCGGAATGGCTGAAGACAGACGAGATACCGGAATAAGACTGGCCGAGGGTGAAGTCAATACCGATTTCATGGTCGAAGAGATCCGCCAGAGACCTGTCAACAGAAAACGGCTGATCAGGAGGACTGTGACGACTTCTTTTCTGGCTGTTCTATTCGGCGCGATCGCCTGCGCGGTATTTTTGCTGCTGGAACCGGTCCTGAATTCATGGCTGTATCCGGCAGAGACCCCGAACCCTGTGGTTTTTCCGACTGAAACACAGGAGGGAGAGCTCTCACCTGAAGAGATGATCGCGGCGGAAAAAGATCTCCAGAAAGCAGAGGCGGAAGAGGCGGTCAACCAGGCTGTTTCCCAGCTGGATATCTCCAAGCTGAACACCAGCCAGATCGAGGACAGTATCCGGGAGGATCTGTTTCACAAACTGCAGAGACAGATCTCGGAGGAGATCGCCGTCCAGATGGAGGCACAAGAGGCACAGAGATCGGTTCCTGAGGTCTCAGAGGAACCGCCGGATAATGCCATGAGGCAGGTGCTCCATTCTGTTGTCACGGTGACAGGTATCAAATCCGGGGTCGACTGGACCGGAGAGATCTTTGAAAACAGCGGCAGGACCAGCGGCCTGATCGTTGCAGATACAGGAGAGGCATTGCTGATCCTGGTAAACGGAAAACACTTAAAAGGTGCCGAAACGATCAGGATCACTTTTTCGGACGGAGCTGTCTGCGAAGGCGCTCTGCAGGCGCAGGACCAGATCACCAGTATGGCCATTGTCAGGGTCGACAGGGAGCTGATCCCTGAAGAGACGCGTCTGACCGAGATCCCTGCAACACTGGGCAGCAGTGCCAGGGAGGAACTCCTGGGCAGGCAGGTGCTGGCGGTCGGGTCTCCTATGGGAACGCAGGGGTCTGTCAGCTATGGGATCATCACAAATGCGGAAGTGCAGCTGGATATCTCCGACAGCTCTTATACGCTGATCACAACGAATATTTACGGCAGCACACAGGCAAGCGGCATCCTTGCGGATACAGCCGGAAATGTGATCGGCTGGATCGATATGGGATATAATAAGATCGATACGGCGAACCTGATCAGCGCGATCGGGATCTCGGAGATCAAGACGCTGATCGAGCATATGTCCAACCGGGTGCAGATGACGCGGCTGGGGATCCACGGGGCGGATGTGCCCGCCCAGGTCCATGAAGAGCAGGGAGTTCCGATCGGGACTTATGTGCGGCGTGTGGAAATGGATTCACCGGCAATGAATGCAGGCGTGCAGAGCGGTGATATTATTTCATCCTTCGACGGGAAGCCGGTCAGCGGGTGTGAGGAGCTGATGGAGTTCTTCGAAGGGGCGGAACCGGATAGAAACTACCCGATGACGATCCTGCGTCAGGGAATGGACGGGTATACCGAGGCGGTAATCGAAGTAAGCGGCCTGCCGAGGCTGACATTCCCGGAAGGTGAGTAAATCCGGGAAGGATCGTATAATTGATTTTGCTGCGGGACCGCAGTATGGAGAAAAGAGAAAAGAATGAAATTTATTCAGGATCTAAAAGAAGGTGACAGTGTTAATGATATTTATCTTTGCAAGAAAAAGAGCTCTCTCGTGGCCAAGAACGGACGCCCTTACGAGAGTGTGATCCTGCAGGATAAGACCGGCTCGATCGATGCGAAGATCTGGGATCCGGGCAGCGTCGGGATCGAAGATTTTTCCGAAATGGACTATGTGGACATTATCGGGGACGTCACCGTCTATCAGAAGAAGCTGCAGCTCAATATCAAGCGTGCAAGAAAATGCCGTGACGGGGAGTATAATCCGGAGGATTACGTCCCTGTCAGCGAGAAGAATCTCAAAACTATGTATTCCGAGCTGATCCAGCTGGCCAACACAGTCAAGGACCCGAATCTGCGCCAGCTGATCATTAAGTTCTTTGTCGATGACAAGGAATTTATCCGCCGGTTCCAGACGTCTTCCGCGGCTAAATCCGTGCACCATGCCTTCCTTGGAGGCCTTCTCGAGCACACCCTCGGTGTCATGAAAATGTGCAACTATATGGCGGAGGCTTATCCCTTCCTCAAAAGGGACCTGCTGCTGACAGCTGCACTTTTCCATGACGTAGGAAAGACCAAAGAACTTTCCGGCTTCCCGCAGAACGATTATACAGACGAAGGGCAGCTGATCGGACACATCATCATCGGCGTTGAGATGATCGATGAGAAGATCAAGGAGATCCCTGGATTCCCTCCCGTACTGGCGGGAGAGCTCAGGCACTGCATCCTTGCCCACCACGGGGAACTCGAGTACGGTTCGCCGAAAAAGCCGGCGATCGCGGAGGCAGCTGCGCTGAATTTCGCCGACAATGCGGATGCCAAGCTGGAGATCTTCCGTGAGCTCCTGGAGCAGAAAAACGATGCGACCTGGCTCGGATGGCAGAGCCTGCTCGATTCCAATATCCGCAAAACAGAGATGTAACATAAGTGACTCATTCCTGCTCTGGTATATTTGGGGACCTGCATCACGACTCGAACGAGGTAATTATGCAGAAATCATCAACTACGATGTTCAATAAGGACGATATCGTCACTGTCCGGATCGACGATATCGGCAGCAGCGGCGAAGGGATCGGGAAGGCAGACGGGTTT
Organism: Lachnospiraceae bacterium; assembly: GCA_017449745.1. Lineage (GTDB taxonomy): Bacteria > Bacillota > Clostridia > Lachnospirales > Lachnospiraceae > CAG-791. The sequence goes on along the minus strand of JAFTFD010000052.1, from coordinate 1,494 downwards.
ACGCTGTTTATCAAAGATGCGCTGATCGGCGACGTTGTAAAAGCCAAGATCATGAAAGTGAAGAAGAACTTCGCATACGCCCGTCTCCTGGAGATCCAGACTCCCTCTCCCGACAGAACACAGCCGGTCTGCCCGATCGCAAGGCAGTGCGGAGGCTGCCAGATCCAGCAGATGGACTATTCCGCCCAGCTCAGGTGGAAGGAGGAACTGGTTCGCAATGACCTTCTCCGGATCGGAGGTTTTGATGAGGAAACCATCAGAAGAGTCCTTCACCCTGTCATCGGAATGGAAGAACCCTATCATTACAGGAATAAGGCCCAGTTTCCTGTAGGATCTAAAAACGGAAAACCGATCACGGGATTTTATGCGGGCCGCACACACTATATCATCCCGGCGACCTCCTGTCCGATCAGCGCCCCTGTCTGCAGCAGGATCATGGAGGCTGTCCTCGGCTTTATGGAGGAAAACAAAGTCAGTGCATATGATGAGGAGACAGGAAAGGGGATCGTTCGCCATGTGCTGATCAGGAACGGGATCTACAGCGGCCAGGTCATGGTCTGTCTCGTGATCAATGCGAAGCATCTGCCGGCAGCGGATGATCTGGTCAGGAGGCTTGCCCAGATCGAAGGGATGGCCAGCGTGAGTATTAATGTCAATACTCGCCGGACCAATGTCATCATGGGTACAGAGACAAGCGTGCTGTGGGGAGAGGAAAATATCAAAGACAGCCTGCATATCCTGGATGTCGAATATCCGGCGGAAGACCAGGCAGAGTGTCCGGTATTTTCACACACAGGGCAGCAGGTCACGTTTGGCATTTCTCCGCTCTCGTTCTATCAGGTCAATCCGAAGCAGACGGAGAAAATATACAGCCTGGTAAGGCATTTCGCGGCGCTGACAGGCAGGGAGATCGTGTGGGATCTGTACTGCGGAGTCGGGACCATTTCCCAGTTCCTGGCATCGGATGCGGGCAGGATATACGGAGTCGAAGTGATCCCTCAGGCTATTGAAAATGCAAGGGAAAACGTGCGCAGAAACGGCATAACGAATGCGGAATATCAGGTAGGAAAAGCAGAAGAAGTCCTCCCGACCTATGTTGAAAAGATCACATCGGAAACAGGCAGCAGGCCTGTTGTGGATGTTGTGATCGTTGATCCGCCCCGAAAGGGCTGCGATGAGCAGTGCCTTAATACCATTCTGGAAGTCCAGCCTGAAAAACTGATCTATGTCAGCTGTGATCCGGCTACTTTATCCAGGGACCTGAAAATTCTCACGGAAGGCGGGTACGAGATCAAGACGGTCCAGCCGGTGGATAATTTCCCGCACACTGTGCACATCGAGACTATAGTGTTGCTACAAAAGTTGAACTCGTAGAAATCCTTTATTTTAAGCACTTTTACGAGCATTTCACCTTTGGCGAGACTGACTGGTCGAAGCGCGGAAAACGCCTCGAAAAGTATGTCCGGGTGGCTATAGCAATTGAACTCGTCACTG
>JAFTFD010000051.1 GCA_017449745.1 Lachnospiraceae bacterium | reverse complement strand
TGGTCCGGGGAAACAGAACCGTCCCCTGTCTCCCCACCTCCGCTTACGCTTTCGGGATCATGTTCAGTTTGGCGTTGAGTGCTTCCAGCTGCTCTTCGCTCATTTTGAATCCGCCCTGCTGCAGGACTTTCTTGAGCGGCTGTCTTGCCACCATCGCCTGCATGGCGGGATTCTGCTGTTTCGCGGCGGACTGGCTGCCGGGCACCTGGCTCATGAGGCCTGCCAGGAAATTCGCGCCTTCTTCTGTCGCGCCGATTTCTCCCAGCGTGCTGTTGATGGAGAGGAATCCCTCCTTGTCCATAGGGTCTGCCTTCGGCGGATCGAACCAGTTCCTGACCTGGTCCGCGGAGGCGAAATAAGAAGGATTCGGTGTAGAGACCTTTTCGATCTCCATCTCGTCCGAGTATACCGCCTGCGGATCACCGCCCTGAACGGCTGCGGTGGCTTTGATCTTATGTACACCTGAGATCGGTACCTGGAACTTGAATACGTGGCTGCCCTGCTGAGTGCCAAAGAGCACTCCGTCTACGTACAGCGCCACTTCCGGGAGGTTCGAGTAGACCTTGATCTCTGTCACATCCTCGACGCGGTCGTGATACCTGCTGCCGCACAGGTGGACAAATTTTTCATCTGACCACCACGCTTTATAGATGTAGTAGGCGTCCTTTTTCTGTTTTCTGTCGAAGGTGATCAGGCCCTTGTGGTTCTTGCCGGGATCGCCCGCCTCATCTCTGCCGGCTGCCGCGAACTCGAACATGTTCCAGCAGTAGGTTCCCCAGATGTAAGGCCTTGTGGAGAACATCTCCAGCATATGCTCGTGGTAGACCGCCTGATAGCTCTCCGTGTAGTCGCCCTTCTCCGGCTTCGGGGATTGGAGCGTGATCACGGAGTCTGCGCCGTATTCCGTAAGGCCGATCAGCGTATCCGGATATTTTGCGTGGAAGTCATCGAACCATGTGTCGTTGTCCGTCATGTCTCCCACATACCATCCGTAATACAGGTTGTAGCCGCGAATATCGGGGAGCTGCACCAGCGGACTGTCCGTCTCGAGGAGGAACAGGTTCGCCATCGCGGAGACGCGCGTCGGATCCATGGTGTGGACCAGGTCATTGAGGATCCTGTGGTTCTCCATCAGATCGTCCGTCACGCCCTGGAGCGTGATCTCGTTGGAGAGCGCCCAGCAGATGATCGATGCGTGGTTGTAATTCTGGGTGATCAGCTCCTTCATCTGGGAGATCGTGTTCTCCCTGCCGCCGTCCATGTGGACGGTGATGTAGGGGATCTCCGCCCAGGCAATGATGCCCTTCTCATCGCAGAGATCGTAAAAATACTGATCGTGCTGGTAATGCGCAAGGCGGATGGAATTTGCTCCCATGGACAGGATCAGCTCCATGTCCTCCTCGTGCATTTCCTTTGTCAGGGCATTGCCGACCCCGAGGCGGTCCTGATGTCTGGACACGCCGTGCAGGGGATAGCTCCTGCCGTTTAAGAAAAATCCCTTCTCTGTGTCAAAGGAATACTCTCTGCATCCAAAGCGCTCACACACCTGGTCGACTGCCCTTCCGTCTTTATACAGAGTCGCTTCCGCCTGATAGAGGTAAGGGTCTGCGAGTCCGTCCCAGCGGTGCACGTTTTCGATCCTGATCTCGCCGATGCCGCAGATTTTTCCGTCTTCCTCCGTGAGCGTCAGCTCTGTCTCTCCGATTCCAGCTACGGAAACGACGACCTTATCCGCGCCGCCGACAGCCCATGTCTTAAAGCTGACGAGCGCATCCTTTCCTTCCAGCTTCGGAGTGATCTGCAGGCCGCTGCCGCCGTAGTAATCGAGGTCAAAATGGCAGGGATCCACGGTAAGCAGATAAACGTCTCTGTAGATACCGCCGTAGAAGGTAAAATCGGCGCGCTGCGGATACACCCTGTCGTTTGCCGCATTGTCGACCAGCACTTCCAGAGTATTTTCCTCCTGCAGCATGTCAGTGATATCCGCACGGAAAGTGGAATATCCGCCGTCATGGGAGACAGCCTCCTGCCCGTTTACCTTTACGACTGCGGAGGAATTAACACCGCGGAATTCAATATAAACGCGCTGCCCTTCCTCTGTCACGGGCCTTAAAAACTTCTTGCTGTAGAGGCACTGTCCGCGATAATAAGTCGCAGGGCCTGTCTGGCCGTCCGCTGCGTTCCAGGTGTGCGGAAGACGGACAGACTCCTTCACATTCTCTTTGGTGAATGACCAGTTGTCGTTAAAGATGATCGTATTTCTCATGAAAAACTACTCCCTTACTCCTTGCGGGCAGCTGCCTTTGCTTCCTGGATCCTCTTCTGGACCTCGACCATAGCCTCTTTGGTAAGATCGCACTTCTTCATGGCGATCAGGGTGACTACCCATCCGATGATCGGAAGGACATACATGACCGTCATCGTGACCCAGAAAATAGCGCTTGTCGCGGGATCGCCGGGCTGGGGACGTGCTGTTCCGGAGTAGCCTGCGACCACGACTGCGACGCCGGCGACCAGAGTGCCGAAAGAAGAGATCAGCTTGTCGATCAGGCTGTAAGTGCCGGTGACAACGGCGGGAATATATTTTCCGCTGCGGTCAAGCTCATAGTCGATGATATCGGCCATGAAGGAGTTGCTGCCTGTCGTGACGCACATCTTTGCGCCGTTCAGGATCAGGGCCAGTGCCACATAGAGGATCATCGGAAGGCCGAAGCTTGCGATGCTGGAGACTTTCAGTCCGGTGAACTGCAGGGCGACAAAGAACACAAGCGAGACACAGGCGATGATGATGCATCTGCGCGTCCAGGTGACGATCGCTCTCATA
>JAFTFD010000050.1 GCA_017449745.1 Lachnospiraceae bacterium | reverse complement strand
CGCACACAGGGCTTCTGGAATTCCGGAATGTCCACCGCCCGGGCAGGGTCACCGCCTATGATCAGGAGGCCGGGATCCTCACGATCCGGAATGAGATGAATTTTCTGGATCTCGCAGAATATGCGGACATCAGCTGGGAGATGACGTGCGATGGCACTGCGATCGCTGCGGGCTCCTTCTCAGGGGGACCCTCCGGTGATGCCGCTGCCGCGGACTCTGCCGGGAGCGCATCCGCCGGATTCTCCATCCCGCCGCACCAGTCAGCGGACCTCGCTCTGCATCTCAATGTCCCCGGAAAAGGAAAATGCTTCCTGAAAGTATTCTACTATTCCCGCCAGGCGCACCGCCTGCCGGAGCGGGGATGCTTCCTCGGATTTGATGAGATCCCTCTCTTAAATGAGGACGGGCGGAATCAGACGGCGGCTGCCATGCTCACGGACTGCGGCATACCGGCTGCTCCTGCTGCCGGCACGAGTGCCACGACGAGCGTCACGGAATCTGTCCCTGCCTCAGGCAGAAAAACACAGAGCGGCCACGCCGCCTGCAGCATCCGAGAATGCCCCGACGGCCGAACAGTGTACATCGAAGGCACGGATTTCCACTATCACTTTGATAAATGCACGGGAATGTTTACCCGTATGACCTTCGCCGGCACAGAGCTTCTCGACAGGTCGATGGACCTTAGCATCTGGAGGGCTCCGACGGACAACGATATCCGGATCCGCGAGGAGTGGCAGAAAGCCTTTTATGACCACGCCTATGTCCGGGCGTACAGCACCGGGATCTCAGCTGATGAGGACAACGGAAGTGTTGTTCTCTCCTGCACCTTGGGAATGGTCGCGCCTTCCATCCAGAGGATCCTGAACATTGAGGCGCTCTGGAGAGTATTCGCGGATGGTTCCGTCAGGATCAGTATGCACGTGCAGAAAGACCCGGAATTCCCGGAGCTGCCCCGCTTCTCTCTCCGCCTCTTTCTGGACAGGTCGCTTAGCAGGGTCACCTACTGCGGCCTTGGCCCGAATGAGAGCTATCCCGACAAGCGAAGATCCGATTATCACGGGATCTTTAAGGCGGAGGTACAGGACCTCCACGAGGACTATATCCGTCCCCAGGAAAACGGAAGTCACGATGACTGCGATTATGTCACTGTCGAGAGCCAGGGACGCCGCCTCACGGCCGTCTCTGAGAGGCCGTTCTCCTTCAACGCGTCTTTGTACACCCAGGAGGAGCTCACGCTCAAGGCGCACAACTATGAGCTCATCCCCGACGGCTGCACGGTCCTGAACCTCGATTACAGGCAGGACGGCATCGGCTCAAACAGCTGCGGGCCGCGCCCTCAGGAAAAATACCTGTTTTCTGAGACGGAGTTTGACTTTGACCTGAAACTGATTCCTGAATAAACAGTCAAAGCATTATATGAATGCGGGGATCGCCTTGTTTTCTGCCGGCATTTCAGATACAGGATGCCGGCGGAACAAAAGGTGAAACCATGCTAATTGAGGAATCGATAATCATCACAGAAACGCTTCGGCTTAAGGAAAGGAGCAAAAATGGAAGAAAAGAAATATTTGAAATGGTACAACAAGGTCGGTTACGGATCGGGCGATATTGCGGGCAACGTCGTATATGCACTGCTCTCCGCCTTTGTCATGATCTTCCTCACGGATACCGTAGGCCTCAACCCCGGTATCGTCGGTACACTGATCGCCGTCTCCAAGCTCTTTGACGGCATCAGCGATATCTTCTTCGGCGCGCTGATCGACAAGACGCACAGCAAAATGGGCAAGGCCCGTCCGTGGATGCTCTACGGCTATTTTGGCTGCGCCGTCTGTCTGGTCGCCATCTTCTGCATTCCGGCGGATATCAGTTCCTTCGCCCAGTATGCCTGGTTCTTTATTGCCTACACCCTGCTGAATGCGGGCTTCTACACGGCAAATAATATCGCCTACTCCGCCCTGACGGCGCTGATCACCAAAAACACGCAGGAGCGCGTGCAGATGGGCTCCATCCGCTTCATGTTCGCCTTCGGCACCAGCATGCTGATCCAGACGATCACGGTGGGTCTTGTGGCCTATTTCGGAGGCGGCGCCGCAGCCTGGAGGACTGTCGCTATTATTTACTCGATCGTAGGTGTTATTTCAAACACGGTTTCCGTTCTCTCCGTCAAGGAATTATCCCCCGAAGAACTGGAAGACAAAACAGAAGGTACCGCCCAGGATGCCCCTGAGGAAAAATACAGCCTGGTCGATGCCTTCCGTCTTCTGGTTCGCAATAAGTATTTCCTCATGATCTGCGCGTGCTACCTGCTGATGCAGATCTACTCCGCCACACTGAACATGGGCATCTATTTCATGAAGTACGTACTCAAAAACGAGAACCTGCTGGGCGTTTTCGCCTGGGCGATCAACATTCCCATGATCATAGGCCTTCTCTTTACGCCCGTGCTGGTTGCCAAATTTAAGGGGATGTACAAGCTGAACATTCTAGGCTACATGCTGGGAACGGCAGGGCGCATCGGCGTCCTGGTCGCGGGCTACCTGCT
>JAFTFD010000002.1 GCA_017449745.1 Lachnospiraceae bacterium | reverse complement strand
GGAATGGATCCGGTGACTTACGTATTTTATCCCTGCTCCATCAGGTAAGAGAAAATGATGTAGGCCGTCTTGAGCGCGTCGTGGCGGATCCGCCCGTCCTCAATACTGAAGATATCACTCTCGATGATCTGCGTTCCCTGCGCGTCAAGGCGCCTGTGATCAACGGGAACGACTTTCTTATTCTCCGAGGTCAGATATTTCTCCATAACCGTTTTGTCGATCTCCGCGTTATTGGCCAGTACGATGTCAATGGTGCGGCCGTCCAGATAGCTGTTCAGCACGTCCACATGATCGCTGACCGTGTAATCGTCCGTCTCGCCCGGCTGTGTGACCAGGTTGCAGACGTACATAAGCGGCGCTTTTGCGTTTTTCAGGGCATCTGTGACCTCGCTGGAGAGCAGATGCGGAAGAATGCTGGTATAGAGGCTGCCGGAGCTGAAAATGATCAGGTCAGCCTCCGCGATCCTCCCCTTGATCTCTTCGCAGATCCGAATGTCATGGTCGTAGGAAAGGCGCCGGATCTTGCGGATGTTCTGGCTGACAGCCTCCTCGCCTATGATGTTCTTTTCATTTTTTCCTGCCGTCTCTCCTACGAGTTCGACCTTCTCTTCCGTAAGCGGCAGCACGGTTCCTTTGATCTGCAGGAGTTTGCACATATATCGGGTGGCTTCCAGCAGATTTCCCTTGATATCGATCAAGGCAGCAAGCATGATGTTCCTCACCGGGTGATTATGGAGCGAACCGCTTTTGCTGAACCGGTAGCCCATCAGGTTCACCAGATCCTCATCCGCGCCCGCCATTGCCAGCATGACCTTTCCGAGATCTCCGACTGCGGGGATATCCAGTTCTTCCTTAAGCTGTCCTGTACTACTGCCATTATCACTGACTGTAATGACTGTCGTCACATCAAGCGGGAATAATTTGAGTCCGGATAACAGGCAGGACAAACCTGTTCCTCCGCCAAATACCACAACTTTTTTCATTTGCGCTGTGTTCCTTTCTGTGAAGCTGCAGATTTTCTCTCTGATCCTACTTTAAAACATATTCTGCCAGATACGCGGAGAATTTCTCCGCACCGGCATCATTCAATGCCCAACGTCTTTGAATTCATCCGTCCGCGGCAGCTCCGGATTCCCTTCATACTCAGCGGCATTAAAATCAATAAAGCGATAACCGTACGCATCGAACAGCTGCTCCATGTCCCGGTTCATGTTCCTGTATGCCTCCACATTATAAATATTGTAACAGTTTGGATAAGGCGGAACGACCGGGTACAAAACGATCCCGTTATCTTTGCATATGACGCAGATCTCTTCAAGCACTTCTCTGTTCTCTTTCAGTAAAGACGGCCGGATCAGATCTGTATGATCAAGGCTCCACCGCTCCGCACCGGACGCGGGGACAAACGGAATGCTTTGATCCACAATGTCATACGATGCTTCATAGCCATCCGCATCTCTCGTCCTGTCAGGGTCCGATGAGAGTTTACGTCTGATATTGTCCAGTACAGCGGCTGATCGATTATATGTCCACGGCGCGAAATAAACAAGAGAAATCGGCTTTCCAAAGAAAGCTTGCGAAGTCATGAACCTTATTGCATTTGTCATGCGCTCCTTAATTGAAGCAACACAAGCCCTTCCATGCCAGAAACTGGCGTCCGCGCGAAAGTTATCACTTCTCTTAGTTCTTAAGACTTCATGATCCAGGATCAGGATAACGCCGGAAAGGCCTCTTTTTGTATCCGTCCCTGCCGCTTCGCGTTTTTTCTGATCTTTCAGTACGATTTCCAGCGCTGCCAGAGAATTTGCCGGCGACTGCATATTGGTGGACATATTGTATGCAGTCACACCAAGCTTAGCCTCGATCACGGATGGTTTCACAGCCGACAGTCCCTGGCTTGTCCCAAGGCAGATCAGCTCAGGCGCTTCATGCGCGGCATAGCTCTCCCACATTTCCTGTGAAGATCCCATGTAAGGCTCGAGCAGTAAGGAAAGAATACCGTTTCCTGCTATCAGCAGGATCAGCAGCAGAACCGCCGTGAATAGAGTTTTATGTTTCTCTTTATAATTCGTCATATAGATGATACCGGGCTCAACAAAAAAAGGATACAGACAAAATTCCTCTGCCTGTCCTTTTATCAGAAATTCGCGTACATAAATCCCCCCGCGCTTTCTGCAAACAGGAAGGAAGCTGTTGTCAGTGTGACCATCACAAATGCGCTGAATGCATATGCAGCCGGATGTTTCATCAGGTACAGTTCCGGCTCTTTGCCGCGCTCCCGCAGGACGCTGATTACGAACACCGCCATTACACAGATCATTGCCAGCGCCAGGGATCCATAAACTGTAAATGCATCTCTGGTCGTTAAGAGTTCCTGCCGGAAGGACGCGCTGAAAGCGTAAGGCGCAAACCGGAAGAATGTAGCCTTAAGACTGTCCCAGCATTTATGCACATCTGTGATCCTGTCAAAATACCAGCCAATATTGACGATCAGGAAGGTCCGGAAAACCCGCAAAACGTGTGACAGCACTCTCTCCGTATTCACTGCAGCACCCTTTTCTGCTGAAGTAGATCCGGGTATCTTCCATACCGGCTCGAGAATATCGCTCAGCGCAATAACAATACCGTTATACAGTCCCCACAGCACGTAATGCAGCTCCGCTCCATGCCAGATCCCGACAAGGAAAAATACCAGAATATTCGCAATGGCAGCCGGAATAACGCGCCCCAGATGCTTAGCGCGTTCCTTTTTTGCTTTCTCTTCATAGTTTCCCGCTGCAATGATTTTTTTCCCAAGCTCCTGCATCGGTTTTGTCAGGGCAAAGGGGTAAAAAACATAATCCCGCATCCATGCCCCGAGGCTGATGTGCCATCTGCGCCAGAAATCACCGAGGCTTGTGGCAAAATACGGCTGGCGGAAGTTCGGCGCCAGTCTTACCCCGAACAGGAGTGATACACCGGAAATGATATCGATCCCTCCTGAAAAATCGGCATACTGCTGCGCAGAGTATAACAGGATAATAAAAGCCAGCATACTGCCCGGGATGCCGTCTACCGGTCCATCCAGCACCTCCGCGATGAGCGGCGCCAGCATGTCGGCTACAGCATACTTTTTCATTAAGCCATAGAGAATCAGCAGCACGCCTTCCCCGGCTGTCTTTCTGTCAAACGCGCGCTGCTCTGTCAGCTGGTTTCCAATCTGCGGATATCTTCCGATCGGTCCCTGCAGAAGCTGCGGAAAATAGCTCACGAACAGGAGGAATTTCGCATAATTCTTCTCCGGCCCGTACTTGCTGCCGTGAACGTCGAGAATGTAGGAAGTTGCCTGAAAGGTATAAAAAGAAATGCCCAGCGGCAGGATCAAGGATGCTGCCCCTCCGCCGCGCAGTGCATTTAGCAGAACGACCCAGTATTTCAGATAAGCGAGAATGCCGAAATTCAGGAACAATACGCCAAAAAGGACACGACGGCTCTTTGTGTCGTAAAGTTTCTTGAGTGCCTTCTTTTCCTCTCTGGTAAGGCCTGCTGCCTTCTTTTCGGTCTTATAAACTTCTTGTATCTTCCCGATCCTGTCTGCTCCGGCCCATACAGTAAAAGATGTCAGAAGAAGAAACAGGATGTGGCGTACATCCTGCATCGCATAATAGCCAAGACTTCCTGCCAGCAGAACCATCCACTGATATTTCCTCACGGAAGATCTTAGTAAAGGAAGACCATAATAGAGGATCAGCAGGATCAGGACAAACAGCAGGTATTTTAATGATAATAGTTCCATTATGCTCCAGTTGAAAGGCGGGACAGAAATTCATTGGAAATGAGACAAGGGGTCTGTCCCCGTGTCTCATTTCCACAGTCGTATCTATCTCGTGCGAAATCCGTTCTCGGAATCCAGATATTGTTCAATGATGTAGCGGGGCCGCTCCTTGGTCTCCAGATATATTTTTCCGATATACTCCCCAATGACTCCCAATGATAGTAAGATCAGCCCTCCGATCGCCCAGATGGAGATCACCATGGATGTCCAGCCGACTATGGTCGCTCCCATGGCGTGCCGCACAAGCGAATAGATCAGCATTGCGATACTGACCAGGAAGATGAAGATCCCCAGGCCGGTGATCAGCCGGATCGGCCGGATCGAAAGCGAGGTAATGCCTTCCATCGCAAAGGACAGCATTTTCTTCAGGGGATATTTGCTCTCACCCGCAAAACGCTCCGCGCGCTCATAATAGACGATCTCCTCCCGATATCCTATCATCGGGACGATTCCCCGCAGGAACAGGTTCACCTCGTGAAATTCTGAGAGCCCGTCCAGCGCACGCCTGCTCAGCAGCCGGTAATCCGCATGGTCTGCGACAGTATTCGCTCCCAGCCAGTGCATCAGCTTATAAAAGCTCTGTGCCGTAAACCGCTTAAAAAAAGTATCTGTCGTCCTCGCAGAACGCACACCGTAGACGATGTCCGCTCCGTCGTAATAACACCGTATCATATCATCGCAGGCATCGATGTCATCCTGCAGATCAGCATCCATGGAGATGACCATGTCCGCGTATGCTCTGACCGTCATAAGTCCGGCCAGCAGCGCATTCTGATGTCCGCGGTTCCTGGAAAGATTCACGCCGGAAAAAAGGCTGTCCTCCTCATGAAGCCCGGCGATCAGATCCCAGGTCCCATCCTTCGATCCGTCGTTGACGAATACGACTCTGCTGGAGGGACTGATCAGGTTC
>JAFTFD010000049.1 GCA_017449745.1 Lachnospiraceae bacterium | reverse complement strand
CTGAGCTGGCGTTATACCGCGCATAAGCCTCAAAAATAACGGTGCAAACAGATAAAAAGAAACAAACAGCGGGATCGTCCAGGAAAGAGCCAGATTCCCCCAGAAGTTATCCGGTGCCGGGATGACAGCGCTGGTCATGAAAAGATACCGAAACCAGCGAAGCCCCTGGGGGTCCGGTGTCGCATTATGAGTTATGAAAGTGTGGAAAAGAAATTCGTAGAGAATAACAAGATAGTATTGAGGCAGGATCCGGCGCGCCCGCCCCTTATAATAAGCAAGCGGCTTCTGTCTGTGCTTCTCATCGGAAGCGCAAACCAGAAAACCGCTGATAATGAAAAAGAGATAAACGCCGGAAGCTCCGAAGTTGGCGAACCTGGCGACCGACGCCTCCAGCCCCGCAGCTTCCGCTCCTCCGATTCCCATAAGAGGAACCAGATGACACATGAAAACACCAAAGCAGGCTAGTACCCTCAGAACACTGATGTTTCTATAATGGAATCTTTTTGTGTTAGCCTGACTCTTGCTGTGACTCATTTCTCCTGTATTCCTTATACCTTTTGCCCTGCCAGATTTATAATTCCATGACTGTCATACTCAAAATCACTTACTCTTAAACGCCCAGAATTTACTCAGCAGATAATTGCTAACAAAGATGACTACCTGTGTCGTGAGTTTGCCCGCAAATCCATCCATTCCGAACAGGTCGCACAGCACAAAGACCATGCCGATTTCCAGGGCCATCGTTCCAAGACGACCGCTGACAAATCTGCCTATTTCTCCCATCAAAGCGGACACATCCGGACAATGCGTCTGAAAAACAAACAGCTTATTAGCCACATAAGCGTACGCGATCGACACGGAGATAGAAATGACATTGCTGAGCGTGGCGTTCATGCCGCCCACTTCGCACAGCAGATAAAATACCGCAAGGTCGACAAGCGTAGTGGTCCCGCCGACGATGCAGTATTTGAACAGCTCTGAATGTATAAAACTCTTGATTTTCTGAATCATGTTTTTACCGAAACAAGAAGGGGACAGGGAAGGAGACACAGGACCGTCCCCTGTCCCCCTTTTTCATCCCTGATATGCATTGCAGGCTGCAATAACCATCGCGGCCTCTTCGTCCCTCATCTCAGGAAACAGCGGCAGGGTCGCGCAGTGATCCGCCAGCTGCTCTGCATTCGGGCAGTCTCCCCTCTTATAACCAAGATCCTGATATGCCTGCTGCAGGTGGCAGGGGACCGGGTAGTGCCTGTTGCACTCGATGTCTTTCTCAGCCATATATTTGAGGAAATGATCCGGATCGGGCACCTGAACCTCATAAAGGTGATAAACGGGCTGCGTATTCTCCGGATGGTACTGGAGTTTGAACAGAGGATTTGTGATCTCTCTGTCATAGCGCTTTCCAATCTCGATCCTGCGCGCATTCCAGTCGTTCAGGTACTGGAGACTCACAGACAGAACAGCGCCTTGGATCCCTTCCAGACGCATATTGTAACCGACGACCTCGTGATAATAACGGACGCGGCATCCCTGATTCTTGAATACATCCGCCTTGTCTATATAAGCCGGATCGTTGGACGTCACAGCGCCTCCCTCACCGAAAGCATACAGATTTTTTCCGGGATAGAAAGAAAAACACCCGATATTTCCAAGGCCTCCGGTCATTACGCCCTCGTATTTCGCACCGGCAGACTGCGCGCAGTCTTCTACCACATAGAGCCCATGACGGTCTGCGATTTCTTTGACCGCCTTGAATTCAAACGGCTGGCCATAGAGATGAACACCAATAATCGCCTTCGTGCGTTCCGTAATCTTCTCTTCAATACGGGCAGGATCGATCTCCCATGTATCTGCGGTGCAGTCGACAAACACCGGTTTTGCGCCTGTATAGGTAACACCCCATGCGGTTGCAATATAAGTGTTTGCAGGGACGATCACCTCGTCGCCCTCTCCGATCCCGAGACACAGCATGGCGAGCTGAAGTGCTGAGGTTCCGTTGTTGACGCCGGTCGCTGCCGCAACGCCAAGGTAGCGGGCAAATTCCGCGGCAAACTGATCCGCATATTTGCCGCCCGAGTATGCGGTCTCCTCACAGACTTTCTCGATTGCCTGCATGTATTCTTCCTTATGTCTTTTGAAATCTCTTCCGATATCTATTCTCTTCAACATAGTATTACCTTCTTCCATTTTGAGATTATGCGCATTTATCGGACTATATCTTCATATATCCTCATGTTTTCCGTAATAATAATTAATGTTTCCTGCGATCTTCCATCCGGAATGCTTTTTTCAGCTTCCAGATATTTTTAAGATAATTTTTGATCGTCTTCCACACATTTACGGTAGTATCATAATCTTCCGTCCACTTCACCGGAAGGTCCAGGATCCTGATCCCGTCTCTCTCGGCTCGCAGCAGGAACTCGATCATGTAAAACCAGCCTTTATCGTCACTGCATTCCTGCACCAGCTGAAGAGCCGTCTCCCTGCGGACAAAAGTAAACCCGCAGATGGCATCTGTTGCCTTCATTCCAAAACATGCCTTCAGCAGCACCAGAAGTCCTGCAGAAGTGATCTTCCTGTACCACTTGCGTCCCCGGGTGTCTGAATCCGGATGAAATCTCGAGGCATTCACGTATTGTAGCTCCGGGTCCGTCTCAAACAGTTCGATCGTCTTTTTAAGATTCGCGATATCCGTTGACAGATCAATATCCATATATCCGACGATATCTGCGCTGCTGCGCTCCACGCCTGTCTTGAAGGCGATGCCTACGCCGCGCTCCTCAATTCGGACAAATTCGACCTCCGGGAACTCCTCCGCAAGCCGCTTTCCGATCTCCGGAGTATCATCATCCGACCCATTGTCCAGGATCGTCAATTTGTACGGAATGTCGATCTCCGCACGCATATATTCCGCGGCCTTGCGGATTCCTTTTTCAAGGCGCAAGTGTTCATTCAGCACCGGAAACAGTATATTGATTTCCATATAAATATCTATAGCCCTTCTATGTGGAAGGATTTCCTTTCTCCCGGATCATTCCGGGGTTATATCTATAACCATAGCAGGCAGCAATCAGAGCCACCGGAAGCGCCGCCATCAAAGGGAAAATATATCTCGCGATCACACATGGTCCCGCAAGGATCATCAAGTAATGAACAAACAGCGGAACTGCGACCAGCAAAACGGCACGCTTATTTCGTCGTTCCTTTTTGCCTCCTGTTATGCAGGCAAGCACGAGCAGCACAGTTCCTGCACAATACAGATAAGGCGAGAATAAACTTCTCAACAAAGGTATAGAACGGTAGGCACATTCCGTAGCTATTTTCTCATAAAAATCTCTGCATGACGGCCAGAAATTTTCCTTGATCACATACCTCTGCGCAAAAACAGGAATGGCATCTGTGATCAAATATCCCGTCCGATCGCGCCACCAGTCCTCGTAAACCAGCGTGTGGGATATGTCCTCCGGATACCAGGCCCCCATCGTGTGATACAGGAAAGCCATTACATAAGGTCCCGGATATTTAAGACCATAACGAAACCACAGCTTAAAAAAGCCGGCAGGATCCTCGCGGAAATGTTCGTTATTAAAGCCCTGTTTAACAGCATCTGAGATGAACGGCCGGTAGTTATTGAGTCCCACCAGGGACTCATACTCTGCAATTGTCTCCAGCTCCTCCATTGTGAAGTCATCGGTATTGCTCTTGTAAGCTCTGGAGAGCTGCTGCAAAGGTATACTGAGCGCTTCCGCAGACTCGCCCTGCACAGCACCTGTTGCGCGGATCATCACATTTTCAGCTAATGAGGCCAGAGCGATCGAGCCGATGCACATTGCCGCAAGAAGACAATAAATACGTCGTTTGTTCTTATAGGAAACAGGATTCTGTTGAGCGGTCAGCTCTGCCATCAAGAAAGAAGCCAGCACCAGGAGCAGCCCGCCGATCAGATACAGGCCGTTTTTGCGAAACAGCATCATCAGAATTCCGCTCAATGCAAATTCCAGAAGGCTCAGCCTGTTTCCGACGGAAAAGAGGATCTCACTTAATGCGCACAGGAACAGAACAAGGGCTGCTGTGTACATTGTATCCTTTGTCGTAGTGATTGCCATAAGCGGATGCACAGGAAAAAGCGCAAACCACAAAATCAGCATTGTCGAAAATATTTTACCTGCTCCCAGTAATTTCGCAAGACGGATCACTCTCGTGTATGCCAAAATAAGAAACAGACTTTGGATCAGTGCATAAACTGCCATGCCATCCAGATAGGACTCCCCTGGAAGCAATTTTGTGATCCACTGCCCCAAATCATAGCACCACCCCATGATCAGTGTGTGAAAAACAGGATGGTGGTTATCAAAAGCTCCCGTCGTATACTGGATCAGCTGCGGCTCTCCGTCATAGGAATAAATGGCAGGAAAATACGCGATCCAGCACGGCAGCCAGCAAAGGAAGATAAACAAGCCTGTGAGCCAGCCGGCCGGTCTTTCAGCCAGAGCGGTTCGTTCCGGAATTTCTTTGCCCTCCGCAGCTGCTGTAAGATCTACCTTTCTGATCAGAAGGCAGAGAGCAAAAACTAAAAAACCTGCTGCCAGACTATAGATGATAAATTGCAGCACTAAAGAAGCGGGATATGCGCCGTCGTTTACGGGCATTCCCTCCCTCATGCGCATCAACGCCATTCCCAGTATCTGTCCCAGGCCGGTCATCAGCGCAGCTGCGATTATTAAGATCCTGCTATTTTTCCACGCATCTGCCATATCATAATTCCAGCAGTCTTTGAATTAGTGTCCATGCCACACAAAGTATACTAAATCTGCCGTCATTTATAAAGTATAAAGAAATAAAGCACATTATCGTCATTGCATCTGCGGACTGTTTAACGTAAAATATTTTAACTGCAGGACAGTACTGTGTTCTTTATCAACATAACGCACTCTGTTCGACTTACGGTATTTAGCACTGTGAAAGATCAAGGAGGATCTGCCATGCCGAACCCTTTTCGTTTTTTATATAAGATGTGTACCGACATTCAATATCGCACCCTGTTTCTCAACAGCAAGAATTTCTACAAAAACCTGACGGATGAGCAGCTGATCATCAAGCTCTACAAGGCGAATCTCAAAGAAACGCCTGATCTTGAGAATCCTACGCTTTTCACGGAAAAGCTCAACTGGCTCAAATTGTATGACCATCGCCCGGAATATATCCGTATGGCGGATAAATATGAGGTCAAACAGTATGTGTCAGAGAAGCTCGGACCTAACTATGTGCTTCCGGCATTAGGTGTCTGGGAGCACTTTGACGACATTGATTTTGACGCTCTTCCCGACCAGTTCGTATTAAAATGTACGCACGACAGCGGCGGGTTCGTGGTCTGCAAAGATAAATCCACTTTTGATAAAGCGGCTGCCAAAGCAAAAATAGAGAGATGTCTCTCTATGAATTATTTCCGCTATCACAGAGAATGGGTATACAAGAATATAAAGCCCCGTATCATCGCTGAGCCTTACCTGGATTCCCTTGGAAAACCGGATTCCATCGAATATAAGCTCACCTGCTGTGACGGAAAAATGAAAATGTTCACCGTCTGCCGCGGCGTTGCGCATGATTCTCTGGATGTCCGCACAAATGATCACTATGACCGTGAGGGCAACATTCTGCCATTTTATGCCTTTTATAAGAATTCCCCGGTTCCGGTTCCGATGCCGCCTGAGAAGGATGAGATCATCGCCGCTGCTGAGAAATTAAGCGAAGGCATCCCCCAGGTGCGCGTAGACTTCTACGTTCATAACGGTCATGTCTATTTCGGAGAAATGACCTTCTACACCTGGGCAGGTTTCATCGAGTTTACTCCGCCTGAGTGGAACAAAACGCTCGGGGACTGGGTGACATTGCCGGAAAAGAGAATATAGTTTCAGATCTTCTGTGATCATTTATTCCGCATTTTTGAAAAACGGCAGGCCGCTGTGGTGAGCAGTGCCTGCCGTTTCCTCTTTTATTCCCTGAAACTCTCTTTATTTCTCAATAATTCTTCCTTTTCGCTTATTCTCCCGCGTTCCCTTCTTCAGCTGCATCAGCCGCTGCTGCAGCCTGTGCCGCAAACTCGGCCTCCTGTCTTGCGACCTCCTGCATCATCTCATCATATTCCTGCAGCCAGAAATCATACCTGGAATCTCCTCTTCTGTCCGGGATCCCGTATTCGCTTTGCAGGCGTCTCACGATATAATCCGTCACTTTGAACGCGCCATACACGTTTACGTGCATGTCATTCTTCATATCATGGGATAAATCCAGTCCGATCTCCTGGAGGACAGCGGGCTCATTCATGTTCCAGAACTCATATCCCGCGCTCTCGATGATCTGCTGAATGTATTTGACGCGCCCGGCTTTCGGCGGCTGAAAATCATACAGAGCAGGTGTGCAGGTAAAAATGACCTTAGCATCAAGAGTGCTGCAGTACTCAAGCACCTGATACAAAGAGGTTTCCCTGTAGCCGGTCAGCGGCTCAGGTGCTGCATCACCCATTCCGTAATATTCATATGGCTCAATATACGCGTTTACGTCAAACCCTGACCAGACAGGCAGATCCTCCGGTTCTGTGAAATCCCCCTCGGTCAGTTCTTTATACCTGGTGTGATATGTGCTGAGGCTGAGATAATAATCCCACTTGTTTATCTCCATCTCCGGATTTTCATACTGGAGATTTTCCAGAAGAGCATTGACCGCCTTGCTGCGGGTCGACGTCAGATGCATGCTGTCCGTGACTTTGCGAACATCTCCTTCCCGGATCGCCCCTGTGTTGGTCAGCTCCCGGATCTCTATGAGATACACCTTCGGAGACTGCGTTTTCTCGATCTCCTCGATCAGATATTTAGCGGCAATAAAAGGCTGGTTGCTGGTCGCAAGGGCGTACCCGGCTCCGCCGAGAGCATGAAATGCCTCCGGTTGTGAAAAATACTCTCTGGCAGCGCTCGACCCGATATAGGCGTAATCGATGCTTTCCTTCGGAAGGGCATAAAAGCTTCTGAAAACCTCGGAGGAATATCCCTCGTCTTTGAGCCAAAGCGGAAATGTCACGCTGCGCAGCACCAGCAGCAAGGCAGCTGCAAACGCCAGTATTTTTGCCATATTCTGTATGATCCTCTTCACTCTCATCCTTGCTTGTCTTTCCGCGAACAACTGTTAAGGCACCCTGAATCACTATACTTACAAGTGCTAATAAACGATCAGCGGTACCTAGAAATCAAAATAGATAAACTGTGTCGAGTCAAAGTTCACGCCGTAAATCCCGTATACCAGGATGCAGACAATCAGTACGATCACCACCGCCCAGCGGAACCACAATCCCTGATCCATCAGGAACGCTGCCAGATCGACCTGCCTGAAATACCAGAGCAGATCCACCAGCAGCAGGGCAACCAGGGAGACGATCAGGATATTCATCTCAAACCGGTCCAGCCCGATCTGGTACATCCCCTCATTAAAGAGCACCCAGGGATTCCAGCGCGTAAACATCCTGTGGATATAGTACACAGCATCCTTCAGCGTCTGTGCCCGGAAAAAGATCCATGCGATGCTGACCAGAGAAAAAGTCACCATGATTTTTCCAAAGTGATAGCTGAAATTATCCCTGTTTACATGCAGCAGGTCTTCCGCTTTTGCCAGAGGCTTTTTCAGCAGATCCTCTGCGATCTGCAGGATCCCGTGGACACCGCCCCAGACGACAAAGGACATGGAAGCACCGTGCCACAGGCCGCTGACCAGGAACGTTACCATCAGGTTAAAATACCTTCTCGTACGGCTGCAGCGGTTGCCGCCAAGGGGAATGTAGACATAATCGCGAAACCACGTGCTGAGCGAAATGTGCCATCTGCGCCAGAAGTCCGCGATCGTCTCGGCAAAATAGGGTGTGTGGAAGTTGTCCATGAGAGAAAATCCCATGACCTTTGCGGCGCCGATCGCAATCGTCGAATAGGCGTTGAAATCACAGTAG
The DNA here is from genome assembly GCA_017449745.1 of Lachnospiraceae bacterium. Classification (GTDB taxonomy): domain Bacteria; phylum Bacillota; class Clostridia; order Lachnospirales; family Lachnospiraceae; genus CAG-791. The sequence goes on along the minus strand of JAFTFD010000049.1, from coordinate 2,462 downwards.
ATCTGCAATGTAAAGGCCAGCATCCCGGCAATCAGTTCAAAAGTGCCGAACCCGTACGGCGCGTCGAACACCGTATCCGCGATGATCGCAATGCGGTCCGCGATCACCATTTTCATAAACAGTCCCCAGCACATCGTGATGAGTCCGGTAACGATGCGGTCATACTGCCAGAACCGGATCTCCTCTACATGGTCGATCTGTTTGAGAAGGCGCTCTGATCGCTCGATCGGTCCTGCTACGAGCTGCGGAAAGAAGGATACAAACAGCGCGTATCGAAGAAAACTTTTCTCCGGCTCGATCCTGCCCTTATAGACATCAAAGGTATATCCCAGCGCCTGGAATGTATAGAAGGAAATACCGACAGGAAGGAGCACATTCAGAGATGCCGTCACCGGCGCTGCGTGGAATAACCCGAGGACCCCATTCAGTGTATCGACTGCAAAGCCGAAATACTTAAAGAAGAACAGGATACCCAGATTGATCACGATCACCGCTATTAAGGCTGCTTTGCGCCGTATAGCAGGCACTGCCGTTACAGGAGCGGCATCGTCATCCTTCTTCGTTTTTTTTGTGGAATCTCCTATAATGAGTCCGCACAGCCACGTAGTGGCGGTAGACAGGGCAATCAGAGCCGCGTATTTTGCGTTCCAGCTCATGTAAAAATAATAGCTGGCGATCAGCAGCCACGGCGCACGCAGCTTTTTGGGCAGTATGCCGTACAGCAGCACTACTACAGGGAAAAAGATCAAAAATGAAAGTGAATTAAACAGCATATGTTTTCCAATCGATACTAAAACATGATTTTAAGGTCATAACTCTGTAATTCTTACTTCTGGCCTTAATATCAACTCATTGAACTGAAAAGAAGACCGGTTCTGACACCAGACCGCCGATTGTTTATTGTTTTCCGGCAAAAGCTTTCCGTACTCTGCGATCCGCAATTTTATACAGATAGGTAACCGGGAACGACAGCACCAGCGATCCTATAAAGCATGTGATCGTGACAAGAGGAAAATAAAACATCTTTTCATGTGTGATCATAATATTCTGATTCAGCCAGGTATAAAGCTGGAAATCAAAGATCCATGAGAGCATAAAACCCGCAAAGCAGCATTCTGAGGACACCTCGGCCAGTTTCAGCAGCCAGCGGGGCCACTTCTCGTAATGAAGGCTCTGGAAAAAGCCGAAAATAACGACTATATTTACCAGAATGATCAGTGACTCATACTGGAGCCAGTCCCCGACACGGAGCGGGAATTCCCCACTTCTGTACCAGCAGTATGTGCCTGTTATAATAAAACTGGCGACCGCCAGAAACAAAGAGACAAGACGCCCATGTTTCCATTTGAACTCACGCAAATAGCACCCGAGAAAATAATAGGTGATCGGGAAAGAGTTGATCCACCATCCGGGAATCATCTTCACATGGTCTCCTGAATACTGCGGGTACAGCCACCACCCCGGGGTCTGCCACTCAAAGGTGTTTACTACTCCGGGCATTGCAGTCGCAAAAATCAGCGTCCAGATCAGAATGCGCTTTGTTTTCTGATCCGGCAGGTTATTATACAGGACATTGAAAAACGGAATCAGCAGAAACATCGTGATATACATTTCGACATACCACCCGTAAGGTGCCGCTGAATAACCGATCAGTTCACGGAATACCTGAAACCCGGTATACGGATACTTAAGGCACACGATCCGAAATCCGATGCACATTAATCCGCAGACTATGTAGATCACGAGAATCCTGATAAGCCCCGTATAGTATTTCGCGCTGAGCTTTTTTTTGCACATCAGAAACCCCGAAAGCGTCATGAAAGAGGGCACACAGGCATTCACCACGACCCGGATCACGGTCATCAGATACAACAGCTTGCTGTTCACCGGCTCTTCGTTATATCCTGAGTAAGAAAAAAAATGCCACGCGATGACCATGTAAAGAGAAACGCAGCGGATCAGGTCTGCCGCATAGATCCTCTCTCTGTTCAATACGTCAGTTGGTATGCTTTCAGCTTTCATAACAGACCTCACATGTAACTTAAATAAGCCGTATCATGATTCTAATTCGTCCTTAAAGCCTTTATTCCGTCAAAATATCCGAGGGAATCCATTTTCCCATAGAACATGACTGCCATTTCAAGGTATCCTGTCTGCAGCAGATGCACCTTGTCCTCCTTCATTATGCTTGAAGGGATCTGTCCGGTCGCGATCCTTTGCGTATCCTCAGCGGTAGGCGTCAATCCAAGCATCGCAAGTCCGTTCTGATTCAGAAACTGCCTGACGCTGATGTAGTGCTCTCCGAAATACGCCTGCATAGCAGCCTCCTCACTCAGGATCCGCTGCATATTCATATCATATCCGTTTTCAAAAGCTCTGGGCAGTTCCGCGGCAATATAGCGGTCATGCTCCTGCGTCTGATGGTTGATCATCATCTGATACTGCAGGATCAGGTCATTGAT
>JAFTFD010000048.1 GCA_017449745.1 Lachnospiraceae bacterium | reverse complement strand
CCGAAGACATACTCCACTTTTTCTTCGACAAGACATTTGACAATGGCATCCGCTCCTGTCATGAATCCCTCCTTAGTTAATGCTGTACAATTCCATTACAGACATTTTGGTTTCTAAATAGTATCACGGATCGCGATCTCTTTCAATAAACAGGAAAAACCGCCCGGACGGGCGGCTTTTCCAAATGAAAGGAATCAGATATTTGAAATATTCGTGGAAACGATTCAGGTCAAATTTCCAAGTTGAGCCATTTCACTTCGTCCTGCATCAGTTTAAGTTCTGCAGCCCGCAGTGTCTGGGCATACATTTGTGCATTTTCGCCTCCCTGGAGGGGAATGACCTTAAGCGGCTGGTTGAACAGCCATGCCATGGAGATCTGAGCCACGGAGACACCATATTTTCCCGCCAGTTCTTCCGCTCTTGCAAGACGCTCAAAATTTTCCTCTGCATAGTACCCTGCCATTGCCGGCGGCGAAAGCAGTTTTTTTGCTCCCTCTTTGTCGCTGCTTTTAAACATTCCGGAGATGAAGCCTCCCGACATAGAGGAATAGGCAAATACGGGGATCTGCTGTGCGATCAGCCACTCTCTGTCTTCTGCATGCTCCTCACCCGTAATGGAAACTCCCCCTCCCCAGGGATCCGCGATCTGATGGGCCAGACTGTAATGCGGGCTAATGGCCCTGAATCCGTCCATGCCATTCCGGGCCGCAAAATCATTTGCCTCACGGAAACGTTCCATAGACCAGTTAGAGGCGCCGTAGATCCTGATTTTCCCTTCCTTCTGCAGTCTGTCGAGAACAGGAATGATCTTGCTGACCGGAACTTCCGGGTCATCTCTGTGCAGCATATAGATATCAATATAGTCTCTGCCAAGCTTTGCAAGCGAATCATAAAAATCGCTTAGCAGGTCAAACTCCGTGACCCTTTTCCGGTACTGGTTTGGATGACAGCCTTTTGTGAGAATGACTGCTTCGTTTTCTCTGCCTCTGCAGCGAAGATAATCTCCCAGTACTCTCTCACCGTATCCCGCCGCTGCATCAAAACAATGCAGCCCCATATCCCAGAGCTCATCGATGACCTGAAACTGTTCTTCCTTTGTCAGGTCCGTGTGGATCCAGGGTGTCATCTCATCTGTAAAAAGAGCTGAGGATGTGCCGATCATGATCGGCGCCAGTTCTTTATCCAATCCAGGTATTTTCATAGCATTAAGCTCCTTGCTCTCATTCATTTTTCGCGCCGCTTCTGCGGACAATGAGTTCCTGCGTCACCTGATCCATCATCTTCTGGTCGAGCTTGTATCTGAACAGCGGGAGCATTGCGATCACAAGAATCACTGCCGGCGCCAGATTGACGATGCCGTTAATGGCGGTCACAGTCCCCGGTGCCTGAGCCTGGTTCGCTACATAACCGGCTGCGACCAGCAGCGGAGCCCCGATCGCACCCGTGATAGCGGTTGCAAGCTTAACTCCGAAGGACATAATAGAGAAAGCAAGACCGTCATCGCGGATACCGTATTTCCAGTCGCCATACTCCACACAGTCACACACAAAGGAATAGGTAATGCTGCTGCAGGCACTTAAGAATCCGATCACAGCGGAGATCCCGATAATGACCGCATTTGAAGGTGCGGAGGAAACAAAGAACAAAAGGACCAGCAGGCATGCGGTAATAAGGTTGCAGACGATATAAGTCTTCTTTTTACCGAATTTTGCCGTTACATAAGGAAGCGGAACGTTGCCGACCATCTGTGCCAGACTCATGATGGAGAAAACAGGTGCGATCAGTGTATAGGAACCAACTACATAAATGATGTAATAGCTGAGCAGGGCAAACCTTCCGATGATGGCTACGCAGGAAAGGAAAGTGGATGCGACTGCCACAACCAGCTGGTCGTTGCTGAAGGTAAGCTTCAGGGACTTGAGAAGGGATTTCTTCTCTTTTGTGCCTGCTGCCTGTACAGGTGTCTCTTCCGTAGAGATCTCACGGCACTTCCACGCGGAGATCCAGATCATGGGCACAGTTACGATGCAGACAAAAAGCGTTCCCCAGAAATATCCTCTTGCGTTTGCGACATCAGAGCCGGAGAAATGCAGGATGACCGGCATCAATACCGCAGCTATGGCCACCTGCCCGAGCTGGTTGGCGATCTGTGCGATAGAAATGACCTTCATCTTTGCCTGGGAGTCATCTGTGATGCGGTTGACCAGGCCATTAATTGCGACCTGAACGACCGTATAGGCCATACCTGCTCCGATGTAGCAGATACCGCAGACCAGGACCTTTGCGGTTCCCTGAAGCGGAAATACTGTAAATGTGAGCAGATTAAAAAGAGCAAGGAAAGGAGGACCGACGATCAGCCAGGGTCTGAATTTACCCAGCTTTGTTTTTGTCCTGTCCTCAATGATGCCCATCATAGGATCGTTTGCCGCATCCCAGATACGGGCGATCAGCATAATCAGGGAAATAGCGGAGGCTGCCAGGCCTACGATATCCGTATAGAACAGCATCAGATAGTTATTGATCATGTAAAAACTTGCGTTAGCTCCTGAGCTGCCGATTGCATAGGCGATCGTTGAAGTCATATTCAGTTTTTGTTTATTTTCCGGTGTGTTTTTGTTGCTCATTCTTCATTCCTCCTCCATAAATAGGCGTTTGCTATAAGCATAGAATACTGTTTTTGATGTCTGGTAAATTGTATGTTTTGCACTGCAGAATGGTATATTTTTTACCTGCCTTATCTGTAAATCCCGAGCATCATTCCGGAGAGTTTCCGATCTCGATCAGAAGGCCTGCCTCCTCCTGCAGATCCACATAGGAGACGATCGGCGTTCCGTCGGGAAATCTTGTCTCCAGCTTGGGCTTCCTGCCGGAGACCCTCTCCGCCATATCCACGACATCCTGATATTTTTCCTTTGTTTCCAGAATGACATGATGGATGCCGGGGCCTTTTTCTTTCAGAAAATCCATGTACACGGAGGGGCCTGTCGGCTCGATCAGCTCTATCTCATAATCCTCGCAGCGGAAAGTTGCACATTTCATCGGAAGGCCGGGGCCTGTTTTTCCATTGATGATCTTATCGTCAAAAAAGGAACCGTCTGTGATCTCGAAAGGACTGTATCCCAGTTCCTCCTCATAGATCCTCACTGCCTCGTCCACGTTTCTGACAACTACGCCAAGGTGAAAAATTTTACCGAATTTCATCTGCAGGCCTCCTCATAGAATGTGATCTTTGTGTCTCCAAACATGCCCGTAGGTTCAATGATCGTTCTTTCTTTTCCGAACAGACCGGGCATTGTATTTGCGTTCCTGAGTGCTGTAGAGGCAGTTTCAATGACGATCTCATTTTTGCCTTCTCTCAGCAGAGCAGCGATGTCCTGTTCATAAGGCGGATGAATGACAGGCATGCAGGATTTTCCGTTGACTGTAAGTTTCATCACTTCAAAAACATACTGCGCGGAAAAGACTGCTTTTGCGGGAACCTTATCGACCGTCAGGTTCGTCCTGTAGGTCATTGTGCCGGAGAAATCTCTGTTAATTGAGGAGATCGGCCGCAGCTTAAAGTGCTCCAGTTTTTCCGTCTCTTTCTTTCCGATCTCTCTGAGTTCCAGGGAGAAATCCTCTAAAGCGGTTCTTCCCGTTTCTACGAATTCCGGTCCCTGCAATGCCGCATCACAGGGATCACTGCACAGGATGACGGACTGGTACGGAGCAAGCTTTAGATGGTAAGTGCTGCCGCTGATCTTTACTGTCTTTTCCTCCCATGCATCATAAACGCCGTAATTTTTTCCCTGCGGCAGGACAAACTCAAGATCAACATGTTCACTCAGCGAGCTGTTCATCAGCAGGTAATAGTCTTTGCCGTCTTTCTGATAGTGATATTGATGGAGGTTGCCGTCTGTCTTCTCTGTGTTCAGAACGTCCATGACCCCGTTATTTCTCAGGTACATGCCCAGTTCTTCAAGCGGTACAACTGCGCGGTTTGCAGAGGCGCTCTCGAGAAGGCATTCTGCGCTCTCACCCTCCTGTCCGGCGATCCCCTTTGGATATTTGTTCACATAGAGGACCGTAAGGTCCGGATGAGATGCAATAAATGCCGCGGCTCCTTCCGGAATATATTCACATTCGGGTACGATCAGGACCTGCATCGTTCTACCGTTGATCGAAAGCGTATTATTCTCCACAGTGCAGCCGCAGGGCTGTCCGTTCGTAAATACATCCGTCGGCACAAACAGAAAATCGATCTGATGTGTGATCAGTTCCCTGCCGATTGCATAACCGCGCATGGTTTTTCCCGCCCAGTCTGATTCCGCCTCAAACAGAACCGCTGCCTGCTGAACACTGATACCTCCGGAAAACAGTCTGCAAAGCTTATCTGTATATCTCATCAGCTCGCAAAAATACGGGAATTGCGGATTATTGCCCCTGGCATAGAAATGCGGAGGGCAGTCCACATCCGGATATTCGGCCATCGAGAATGCGTGGGGCACAAAATAATTGACACCCTGTGCGACCAGGTAATCCACGAGCCACTTCATATCGCGTACGCCAAGACGCCAGCCATAAGCGCCGAAATTTTCGCACATCAGCCTTCCGCGTTTTTTCGGATCAAAAGCAGCAGCGGATGCGCCGAGTTTGGCGAGCGCATAATGATAGAAATCAGGATGTATATCCTGGAATCCGGTATGGCGGTTCGCAATATCGTTTCCGGGCATCAGCTGATATCCGATGTTGTCGATCCCTGCCATATCCTGTCCGGCAACAGATCTGAAATAATGTCCCACTCCGGCGCCAAGGCGCATGTACCCGCAGTTGTCTTCCACAACATGTCCGATATATTCCACACCATGAGCGCGGCACCAGTCTCCCAGCTGATAGTTAAAATTCTTCCCGTACAGATAACTGACAGCATCCATATAAGCAACACGCAGTTTTCTGTGTGCGCCGTTTTCATCCTCCGCAAACAGATAGGTAATATCGCGTTCCAGATCCTCTCCGTATTTTTCCTTCAGGAGGCTCTCCAGTTCTCTGCCCCACGGAAGCGGCATCCTCAACCCTACATAACAGTTCTCGTCATAGGTATCTGTGTTGTAGAATCCGGGTTCATCCGAGAAAAATCCTGCAATCGTTGTTCCAAACAGATTGTGATAACGTTCAAAATGCTTTTCGTAAACTTCATCGATCAGGACCCTTACAGAATCCTCCTCAATGTAATTGATATATTCAGGCTTGGGACCGATTGCTGTAGTGATGAAGTTGACATTGATCCGCCAGGTGCCTTCCGGGATATCCGCAGTCAGATACCCGTCCTTTACCATGGCTGTCAGATCGATTGGTTCCTCCTGCGTCACATCCCCGCAGCAGATCCGGGATGCTGTCACAGAAAACAATCTCGTCTCATCATATAGAGGCGGGGTGACCGGCTTGCCGATATCCATCCAGGTAAACTGCTTGGTCAGCAGCAGATCTACATCTACCTGCGCGGAAGGGAGAGGACCTGTCACATCGACAAACTGGGTATAAAGAAATCTCCTCGCTTTATCCGCATGCCGGCTCATGCCATTGTTTGCCATCCCTGTCGGGAAATGGGCGTCATCCAGGATCCAGATCTGCATTCCGCGCTTTTTCGCCTCATCAATGATGATATCTACATCATGCCACCATCCTTCCCCTACGTAATCCGGATGAGGTCTTGCCTCAAGACAGACTGCACGGATCCCTGCCTCGTAAATTTTTTCCATCTCCGTGTGAAGCACTTCTTCTGTTTCTCCCCGCATCCAAAGAAACGGAAAAATATGATTATCTGCCATAAATCCTCTCCTCCTTTTTTGACACCGCGTGTTCTTCAGCAGCGGTTGTGTTAAAACTTATATCCAGCAGTCCCAGGTGTTATATAATTCTGAGTATCTTCTGTAGTTTTGAGTAACTTCTGTAATTCTGAGTTTATCGGAAAGCGGAAAACGGAAATTGTAAGTTATTCACAGGAACCTGGTAAATTTTTGACCACTGCGGCAATTCATGGTAAATTAAGTACCAATACTGCTGTTCAGGCAGCATGGATCGCCTGGCAGATCGTATTCAAATGAATATTTGCATTCCGGCGGCTCAATTTGCGGGTATTTGACGCCAAAACAAACTGCCGGACATCGTTAAGATTATGAGATTGGAACAGATCAAAAACCGGCCATTATCCATTGAGGATGAGCTGATCTTTAAAAAGGCATATGAAAAAGACGGAGGAAGACTGTGGGCTTCTCCGATGACCTTTGCGGAATATTTAAACGGCGTGGAAGACGGCAGGATCATTCTCTCCGAAAACAGCCACTTATATGCTGACAGATCCAAAGACAGGCTTGGCGTTACCGTAGAACCTGTTCAGAGCGTCTCCAATGCTGATGTCACCGTCCATAAACGATACAGTTATCCTGTCCTGCATAACCATGATTATGTGGAGGTGATTTATGTCGCAGAGGGACAGTGTACACATTTTCTGGATAATACTTCCTTCGAAATGAAAGCCGGTGACGTATGCATCCTTGCTCCGAACGCCATGCATGCTCTCTCCTGCACCAATGATGAAAGCTGTATTCTGAATATAATGGTGAACCGGCAGTTTTTTGATCAGGGGTTCCTTGCGATCCTGCGGGGCGGTGATCTGCTGGCAGGATTTCTGGAGGGAATTCTCTATGAAAGGACGACCAGCCCTTATATTCTGTTTCCCACCGGCTCTGACCCCTGGCTAATGACAATCGCCCAGCATCTGCTGACGGAGTATCGCTTAAGGCCTCACGCCCACGAATATTCGATCCGGCTTCTGGTGAGCGAGTTCCTTCTTCATCTTGTGCGCGAATATGAGATGACGGCCATAGTTCCCAACGCCACCACACATGCGCAAAATGATCTGATCGTAGCGATCCTCGGATACCTAAGTGTCAATTACAACCGGACTACGCTCAGCAAAACAGCGGAATTTTTCGGATATTCCCCCTCGTACCTCAGCCGTACGATTCATGACAATACCGGAAAAACCTTCAATGCCATCATCCTGCAGCTGCAGATGGAAACCGCAGCGAGACTCCTTAAGGAAACCCAGATGAATCTGACGGAGATCGCGCAGGAGATCGGATGTTTTGACTCCAGTCACTTCAACAAAAAATTCAAAGGCTATTACGGGTGTTCCCCAAAACAATACTTAGCCGGAGAAGAAAAAGAGAAAGACCTGAGATAATAAAAAAATGTATCTGTACAGGATTCGGAGGTTCTGAACAGATACAAATAGAAAAGGATCTGAATATGAAATCAATCTATCCTGAAATTGGGAAAAGAAAAGCTTTGTCATTCCTTTTGCTCTTCTGTGTTCTATTATTAAGCAGCTGCGGCAGGTATTCGCAGGAAACTGAGGCCCTTGAGGAATACCGCACACAGATGGAAGACTTCTTTGACAAAGTCTCCGCCATGGATGAACGAATCCGCAGCATTGACACCTCTTCCGAAACCGCGGAACAGGAATTCCTGAGTGCTGTAGACATGCTGACCAGTATCATCTCCGACGCCACCGTTCTGGATCCCCCTGATCTGTTTCCGGACGCGAAAACACTCCTTGAACAGGCCGCACAGCAGATGAGCGCCTCCCGCAAACTCTATCACGAAACTTTTGAGGGGGAGACCTTTGACGCAGAAACCTTCAACGAAGCAGAAGAAAGCTTCAAGGACTGCAACAACACACTCTTAAGACTCGCCAAATATCTCCAGAGCATTGCTGATGATGAATTATGATACACGGGACCTGTCCCCATGTATCACCCATGTATCAAAAAACTCCCGCAAGATCCTTTGATTTACACTGGTACCTGCAAGGAGGACATGGGGATAACACCCCTGGCACCCCTTGTGGGTGCCTTTTTTAATGGCATTCGTCATACCGTTGCTCTCGAAACTGGCCCTGCGTTGTCGAGAAGCTATACGAATCAGAGGAGTT
>JAFTFD010000047.1 GCA_017449745.1 Lachnospiraceae bacterium | reverse complement strand
AGTTCACGTACCCGAGACTCCCATTGAAAAAGGATAGCGCAGCTTTTTCAGCTGTCTACGGACGCCTTCTGGGGTCAGCGGCTTGATCATGAATCCGCTCGCCTCGGTATCCCATGCTCTGACGGCGTAGTCAGGATATGCGGTCAGATAGACCACGTTGGTACAGGGATTAATTTTAAGCAGCGCATGGCAGAGAGCCAAACCGCTTGACGTTCCCAGTTCGATATCCAAAACGGCCAGATCTATCCGATTCATTTTCGCATAGTCGATCGCCTCCTGCGGTCTGCTAAAGCCCGTGACCGTAGCGTCCGGCATAACTTCTTCCAGAACGAGCAGACTGTCGATGAGGATAGCATTGTCATCGTCCACTATGATAATGTTCGGCGCTTCGCTGCTTTCGGCTGCGGCAGAGAGTAGTGTGCCAATGTCTGTTTCAAGGACCCGGGCGAGGCGAGTAATCATGGAGGCATCCGGCAGACGGCTTCCATTTTCCCAGCGGGCGATCGTGGAAGGATTGACAAACAATTTTGTTGCCAGTTGAAGCTGCGTAAGCCCCTTTTCCTTTCTCAGTATTTTCAATGTTTCCGCAAACAGAGTGTTCATGTATTATTCCATCCTTCTTTACACCAAATGATAATCAAGCACAATATTAAAATCAAGCATACAGGAAAATAAAAACTTGACATTCTGGAATGTTGTATTGAATTTCATTGGGAAGGAAAAGATAATAAGGACAACAATTCGTCTATGTGGATGACGAGTAGTTCTGCAACGTATAAGAGAGGAGAACAGAAAATGAGTAAAATGAATACGGTACCGGGAACTCTGGGTTTGACGGAAGAGCAGCAGAAAACAATCACGCAGTACGGCGAGAATCAAAAGCTCACGGACGGAGCTTACGACAAGTCACTGGCGGTCAAGTGCGTAAACGGCACTTTCGTCGGCAAAAAGACAGAGAAGGTCATTGTATACAAGGGTATCCCGTTTGTCGGAAAACAGCCGACTGGGGAACTGCGCTGGAAGGCTCCGGTGGACGCCACCCCTGACGATGGCGTATACGAGGCGTACCACTACGGTAAAACCGCATGTCAGGATAAGGATTTAAGCGACCATCAGGGTGAGGATTGCCTGTATCTGAACGTATGGAAAACAGAGGATGCGTCGGATCAAAAGAAGCCGGTCATAGTGTGGATTCACGGCGGTGCGTTTGTAGGTGGCGGAGCGGACATGGCGTTGTTTGATTGCACCAATCTTATTAAAGAGAATCCGGATGTCATTGTCGTTACCATCCAGTACAGGCTCGGCATCCTCGGTTTCATGCAGCTGTCACACCTGCCAGATGGCAAGGACTATCCCGACGCACAGGATTTGGGGCTCTTGGATCAGATTGCGGCGCTGAAGTGGGTTCACGAGAATATCGCGGGCTTTGGCGGCGACCCTGACAACGTGACGATCTGGGGTGAATCCGCCGGTGCCGCAAGCGTGACCATGCTTCCGCTGATCAAAGGCTCCCAGCAGTATTTCAAGAAGGTCATCGCCGAGAGCGGCTCGCCTACGCAGACGAATTCTTTAGAAGAGGCCACCCAATGCACGAATGAATTGATGGAAGCTCTCGGCTGCAAGACCGTTGCCGACCTGCTAAAGGTCGATGCCAGGAAGCTGGTGGATACTGCGGGAGAAGTGCTTTTATTACGCATATTCCCCGTAAGAGACGGATCCCATCTGCCTTTGGATCCGTATAAGGCTTACGCAAACGGAGCGGCAAAGGATATTACGTTTCTTCAGGGCTGCAACAAGGATGAGATGAATTTCTTCGTGTCTGTTCTGGGAGCGGATGGTTTCAAAGCGTGGGCGGCTGACCGTAAGACAAATAAGTACGAAAAACTTCTTACTGATGAAGAGAAGGAGAAGATCGAGAGCTTCTGCAAGGAAGGGACAGAAGAAGACTGGGAGCCTGACAGTCGTCTGTTCGGACAGAGCTGGTTTATCGAGGGCGCTGTCAGGATGTCGGAGAACCAGACAAAGGGAGGCGGCAGATCGTATACCTATTACTACAGGGTGGAAGCTGCTGTGCCAATCCTGAAAAGCGGACATGGAGAAGAGCTTCCAATCGTATTCTGCCATCCGGAAATGACCGAAATTAAGCCGTATGACGCAACCTTCTCTAAGACCATGCGCAAGATGTGGGTACAGTTCGCAAAGACCGGCAACCCGTCGCTTTCCGCGGACATCTCCCCGGACGGCAAGGAAAAGGTGTGGCCGCTCTACGACCTGGAGGATAAGAAGGTAATGGTTCTCGATGAGTTTGACATCCATCCGGCGAAGGAATCCGAGGTAAAGATCGTCGATTGGGACAGGAGTTATTTCCTTTCCAAATACTTCATGCTTTAACAGGATTTTTGTAAACGGAAAACAGAAAACAAAGTCTATGCTATTCTAATAAAGAAAGGAATTAAATACTATGAAAGAAAACGTTATCATCGTAAACTGCAAAGTACCAAGTGAGGCATATCAGATTCTGAGTGTGCTGCGGCAGAACCATGACAATGAAAGCTTTACGATTTCCCAGGCGGCTGTCGTGAAGAAGGATGCCGGTCACCTTTCTCTGGAGGATGCCTTTATCGGCGGCGGCGCGACAGAGGCGCGCGGCTGGACCGGCGGTCTGATCGGCAGCCTGGTAGGGCTGCTTGCCGGACCATTAGGCGTTCTGCTTGGCGGCGGTATCGGCTCGCTGATCGGCGATTCTATGGACTTAAAGGAGCTGGAAGAGAAGTCTGAGCTGCTGTCAAAGGCGAGCGAATGCCTGATAGACGGGGAGACCGCCCTGCTGCTGATGGCAGAGGAGGATGATGAAACCGCGCTTGGAGCAATGCTGAAGGAATTCCAGATCACCATTACCCGTATGGATGCCGCGGAGATCGCTTCCGAAATCGAGAGTGCGGAGAAGCAGGAGGAGCTGAAGGCTGCTGCAAAGAAAATAGCGGAGGAATCAAATAAAGCCCCCGACTATTCCAGGAAGGAATGCTGGTATCAGCTTCCGGAGATTACAAAGGACGTTGACACGTTCTATATCTGCGCGACGGAATACATCATGTCAAGCTTTGAAGAGGGTGCTCCTGATTACGCGACGCTCGACAACCCGGAGATGCTGCTCGGTGCGAAGGTTGAATACAGAGATCACGCATCCGCATATGCGGATTCCACCAATGTGTTTGTGCCGTACACCCGCCAGTCCGGCCTGCGGTATGCAGGGGAAATCCATAAGAGGGACGGCAACATCGATGCGGTGCTTTCAGGTGTGCCCTACGAGGATATCACCGCCGCGCTCGACTACTACTTTGAGAACTGCAACGGTGGCCGTCCGTTCATCCTCGCCGGCCACAGCCAGGGATCGGCAATGGCTTTACTGCTTTTGAGAACATATTTCAAGGGTCATCCCGAATACTACAGCCGCATGGTCGCAGCCTACACCATTGGCTACTCCGTCACGAATAATTATCTTGCTGCCAATCCGCACCTGAAATT
>JAFTFD010000046.1 GCA_017449745.1 Lachnospiraceae bacterium | reverse complement strand
GTCTGGATTCCCGGTCCGATGTTTGGCCCCTTCCTGTTTTCGTCTGCCTCTTAAGGCTGTGGGCTCATGTGGCTTTTCTTCCAGACAACATGGCGGATCCCTCCGCTATGTAACGAGGCAGCTCCTTGGCTGCCTCAGGCCTCCACCACATCAAAGACTTCATCCTTCTTCAGCTTCATGTGCCGGTTCAGGTATTTCTCGATGTCGAAAGTGTATTTCTTATCAAAATCAGCCGTGTACTTGAAGTTCGGGTGCTGGGTCAGGTCGTATTTATCCGAAAGGAACGGCCTGACACCTCTTAGCTGCAGGATACACTTGCTGCCGTTCATGACCGCCAGCTCGTCCCGGCTCATCAGCTCCTTGCCAAGCTTCTGGTAATTCGTGCCATAGCTGGGACTGTTGCCCCTGGTGTCGGAAGTATTGAAAGTATCAATAGTTTCCTTGCCCAGGGCTTCTGTCAGTTCCTTCAGTGTCGTCGGCTCCGAGCCGCCAAGGAAGATCTGGCTGTCACAGTTGCCGATGATGGTATCAGCGTTGTCCTTGTAAATAGATTTAAGCTGGGATCTTGCCTGCAGGACCAGGCAGGCTGAGATCTCACGGCTTCGGATCGTGGCGATCAGCTTTTCCAGGTTTGGGATCTGTCCGATGTTCGCCATCTCGTCGATGAGGCACCGGACGTGAACCGGCAGCCTGCCGCCGTAGACATCATCCGCTTTCTCACAGAGCAGGTTGAAGAGCTGGGTATACGCCATACTGATGAGGAAGTTGAAGGTGCTGTCCGTGTCACTCATGATCAGGAACAGCGCTGTCTTCTTGTCCCCGAGGGTATCCAGCTCCAGTTCGTCGTAGGCCGTAAGCTCCCTGAGCTCCTGGATATCAAAGACGGCCAGCCTGGCGCCACAGGAAATCAGGATCGATTTTGCTGTCTTGCCGGCCGCAAGCTTGTATTTCTTGTACTGGCGGACTGCAAAGTGCTTTGGATCCTTTTTTTCCAGGTTTTCAAACATGATATCGACCGGATTCTGGAATTCTTCGTCATCCTCACGGACCTCCATGGCATTGATGAACTCGATCAGGGTGGCGAAATTCTGTTCCTCTACCGGCGCTTCATAGTGGATATAGCCGATCAAGGCGCAGTAGAGCAGTGTCTCCGCCTTCGTCCAGAATTCGTCACTGGATTTACCGTCGCCCTTGGTGTTGGCGATCACCGTGGTAACGAGCTTCAGGATGTCCTTCTCACTGTGGATATAGGCGAAGGGATTGTAATGCATACTCTTTTTGAAATTGATGGTATTCAGGATCCTGATCTCATACCCGTTCTTCTGCAGGGCATGGCCGCACTCCAGGACGATGGTACCTTTGTCAACTGTTTTTTAGGACAAAGCCCGGCACAGAGCAGAAAAAGTGGTTTTACATCAGAAATTACCGTTCTCCACGTCCTTCTTGATGAGCTTCTTAACCTTGTCATCAAGCGTGTCCTTACTGGTCTCGCTGAAATGCAGGCCAATGACAAAGGTTGTTCCGCCGCTCTTCATGATCAGGCCGGAAGACTCCGGCGCGGTGGCCGGAGTCTCCTTTACCATGACCTCTTTATCGAGGCAGTCCATATTTCACCTTCCCTTCAAAGGGATCCTCTTCGGGATCATCATCGTCATCCGGATCCTCATCGTCAGGATCCAAATCGCCGTCATCCTCCCAGAGGAAACGCTCGCAGTCAAAGAGCTTGCCGATTTCCCACTTGGCCATCTTGCAGAGGGCGGTCCAGCTGAAATCGTCCATCCCGGCGATCCGCTCCTTCAGGATGAAGGCCCTGTCACGGAGATCCTTGTCAGGGAATAAGGAGCAGGCCTGTCTCAGCCTTTCCATGGTGTCCTTGCGGTCCGGAGTGCCGAACAGGCAGGCCAGGAGCGCGTCGTTGAAGATGAATCCGTTGTCGTTGTTCTTTTTCATGGTTTGATTGTCCTTTCTTTGATTGACTCTGCGGGGCATGTCAACGAAAAACGTCAACCAGCCCCTTAACACTTATTGCGTCTATCTCCACCACTTCGCGACGGAATAAATCTTTTACCCCAAGTTGACGTTGTTGGTTGACATCAGGATGAACTGTTCAGGAAATACAAGGGTTTCCAGCTGTGCCGGGCAGGCTTTTCCTGTCAACGAAGCGTCAACCAAGGGTGTCAACGAAGTGTTAGAAATCAAAAGGGGATGTCGTCCCCAAGCGTGACCTGGTGAAATCCATCGTTGGTTGACGCCTGTTGGTTGACATCCGGCTTTGGTTCCGGGACCGCGTCGGTGATGCGTTCCCAGCCTTTCTGGGTGCCGTAATCCGTCCCCGGAAAGCGGCGCGGACTGTCGAAGTATCGCCATCCCGGCAGAGAGCCGTCACGGATCAGCTGGTTCATGATGTCGTTGATCTCGTTGTACTGCCACTTCTGTGGCTGGGCGAACTCATTGTGGAGGGCTTCCCTGAAGAGCTGCTTCGAGCAGACCTGGTCGCCCTGAAAGTTGAGCATGAAATCGAGGATCAGTCCGGAATCCACATCTTCCTGCATGAACCGTCTCTGCCTCTGGCGGACCTCGGCTTCCAGCTCCTTAGAGAGCTTCAGCCGGACCTTGCCGCCGCGCCAGATCTCCATCACCTCGGCCCACATCTGCCGGATATACTCCCTGGACTCCTTTTCGTTATCCAGGATGAAGATCTCGGCATCCTTCTCTGAACAGCTGATCGGCAGGAACCTTCGGTTCCCGGTCCTGTCACTCGGCAGGAAACTCACCTTGTTGGTCGTTCCGGCGAAGACACACTGCCTCGGCCTGTCCTTCGGATAATGCTCATAAGGTGTGCGGTACACTTCCTTCTGGCGGGAGAGGAAACTCTTGATGGCCTCGTTGCTCTTGGCATTGTTGGTGGCCAGCATCTCCGACAGCTCGATGATCCAGTGTCCCTGGAGCTTCTCGTAAACCTTGCCGGACTCCAGATCCTTCAGGTCATCGGAGAACCATTCGTCCTCGACAGCCAGGAGCCTGAAAAAGGTCGATTTCCCGGCTCCCTGGTCGCCGACTACACAGATGATATAGTCGAACTTCGCGCCGGGCCTGAAGACCCTTGTGATGGCCCCCAGCATGAAGAACTTCAGGATCTCATAGGTGTAGTCGCTGTCATCAGCTCCGAGGAAATGACGGAGGGCATATCGGACTCGCGGCTGGCCGTCCCATTCCAGACTGTTCAGGAAGTCCCTGATCGGATGGTAGGCGTTGCGGTTCGCCACGATGCTGACTGCTTCCTCGACAAGCACTTTTGAAGTGATCCCATACGTCCTGTCACAGTACAGATGGAAGTTGAAGATGTCGTTGTCCGTCAGCGCCGGGCCGCAGTTCCCGCGATCCCAGCCCATCGGCTTCACCACATCGACCCTCTGTGTCAGCTCGTTATACCGGACGCTGTCGCGGAGAAGAGGATCATAGGACAGGATCATTTCCGCGTTTGATACCGTGTTCCTGACCAGTCCTTTTTCCGTCAGATCCAGAAGCTCCCTCACTTCCTCCACCGACTTCGGCGGGGAGAGCACTGCCATCGTTTCGTGAAGTGCGTTCTCTGTCTCCGGACTTAAACTCCCTGATTCGTTTTTCAAGTTCGATCACCCCCTTTCCTTGCTCGATAATGACCTGGGCCTTGTCTTCCTTTGAACCGAAGAGCAGGAGATCCAGAAGGTATTCGACATAGTCCCTCTGGTGCATGGCCTCGACGAACAGGGGATGAAGATCCTCATCCGGCGCTCTCGGTGCGTACACATCCGCCCACTCGTTCAGGAGATGGAAATAGTCGCAGTAGACGTTGTAGACCCGGTCCACCGTCTGCTGGAATCCGACATCGTCCTGACGCTTCCGCTTGGCTTTCTGACGAATGCCAGGCTTTGCGTCCGGCCTGTTTTCCAGATCCACCAAGAGGCCCATATCTTCGATCAGTTTGCCAGCGGCTTCATAAGCCGGCAGGCCAAACAGCTTTGAGGCGAACCGGATCACGTCGCCTTTTTCCTGACAACCGAAGCAGATGAAGTTCTTATCGACCTTCATGCTCGGGTTCCGGTCATCATGGAACGGACAGCGCATCATGCCGTTCCGGCTGACCTTGTATCCATAATGCTCCGCGACCTCGCGGGTGCTGACCTGTTCTTTGATCTGGGAGTAGATTCCCAAAGTGATCACCTTCTTTCTTTTTGGAAATGAAAAAAGCGCCTGCCTTGAACCGTTAATCATGATCAAAACAGACGCTTCTCAAAGCTCGATATTCTGTTGTTTTCGTTTCGGCGGCAATCCCTGTTCTTCACGCCTTCTGGCGTTCAGCTCGTCCGCCTTTTTCTGGCTTCTCGCAAGCCTGTCACGGATGGATTCTTTGATCGGCTCCTTGATCACGGCTTTCTTTTCCGGAGATTTTAATATCGCGGAAATCCTGTCGGAGATATATTGTGTCATTCCCCTGAACCGGTTCATGAGTCCCGCAAAGATCCGGCCAGCGAAGTTCCTTTCCCTGTCGGACAGACTGGCGTCGTTCAGGACTATCCGCCGCTGTTCTTCGATCAGGCCGAAGTCTTCATTTCGGATCTCTTCCCGGACAGTTCTGGTCACGGCATCTACAGCCTGCTCATAAGCGGTATCCGCCACTTCTTCCACAAAGGCCTCCGTGTCCTCAATGCGGACCGTAAGTTCTTCCAGATCCGCTTTCTTCGATTCGATCTGCTGGTCTTGAACCGCCATCTTTTCTTTCTGCTTCATCAGGATGTAGTCCTGCTTCTCCAGATACTTACGTCCGCCGTATTCCGGTTCGTGATCCAGATGGAGTCCGTGCCTCGCACAGATATCAAAAAGCAAGGCGCGGCAGGCGGCGTCAAAAGTCATTTTCCTGTTGTTCAGCTTGCTGGCCTTCTGGTCCGGATTCGGAAGATCGAAGCCAAGGGCTTCCAACGCTTTTTCCTGTTGCGGTGCGATCTCGCCGTAACGGTTTTCACAATCAAAGACGTGTCGCTCATGGATGTGAGGCGTCGCCTCATCCAGATGCAGTGACCAGTCCAAGATGTGGATGTGGGATCCGAAGCGGCGTTCAAATTCCTCAAAGAACTCCGCCGCGATCTCCGCCAAAACTTCCGGCGGCACGGATGCTTCCATCGTCCCGATCTGGATCAGCGATTCTTCCGGACAGGTCTTTTTATCCTTCCAGAGATCCTGCGGAGATCGGTCTCTTGACGAATGCCCGGTCTGTCTGTTTCGTTCGTGCTGGCCTTCACAGTAATCCGCATAGTGTTCCAGATAGTAGGCCTGCTCGATCTGCTCGAAAGAGTAAACAATCCTGTCTTCCTGTTCCCGGTCCGAAGGAAAGTGAAATCCCTGGTAGCAGTCCCAGTACACGTTTTGCTTTGCCCGCGCCTGGTCGATATGGTCACTGTTCCCGATGTCAAAACGGCGGTCATTGTGCTTCGGGTTATAAGCGCCGTTCTTCCCGGATCTTCCATTGTGTCTTGTGAGTTTCATTGGTTCCTCCCATTTTTGAAATTCATGCTTTACCCCTGCCTCTCAAAACCCGGAAAAAGCGTCACGGTGTCGGCAGGTAATACCCAGTATTAAGTGTCGGTTCCCAACACTTAACTGGGCGGGGCCTTGCCCTCGACCCGCGCCGGACGTTTCACCCCGGCTCCCCGATAAGAGACTGCCGCCTCTTAACTCTGCCAAAGGGAACCGCGTTCCCCTTGACCCCTTGCTCCGGCAGTTCTGAATCTCGCCGTTTGCCCGGCGGCTCATTTCAGTCCTTCCGGCTTTTTGCGGAACCGTTCACCGGACGGTCCCACAAAAATAGCCGCTGAGTATTTCGCTGCCATCCGCAAATGAGCGGGGAGCGAAGCTCAACGGCTTCCTCATCTGACCGACCAGGGCAAAGCCTTGGTCTTGGTCATATTCGGTTTTCACAGAATCGCCGTGCGGCCGATCCTATGTAAGAAAAAGAATTATATTGATTATCAATTAACGATAAGCGTTTTCAATCGAGTTATTCCACAGGCATCAGCCGCCTGGCGGAATGTTATTTTTTTATTTCGCCAAGCTTGATGGACCTCATAAAAGTTCTCCGGAAGAGGGCGAGGCGGCCTGCCGAACTTCACTCCCTTGGCCTTGGCTGCTGCAATACCTTCCTGCTGACGCTTCTTAATGTTCTCGCGTTCAGACTGTGCTACAAATGATAGAATCTGTAACACCAAATCCCCCTTCCGAGGCAAATTGATACAAGCACACGATGAACCCATCTTTTATACACATGTATGAAACCGCATGTCGACGTACAGAACTGTCAGGCGCATGTTTTGCCAATTCGACAAAGGCATCACGATTCACCACATAAAGCCGTTCAACTGCCACGTCACACACTTTATCTGTTTTCCCTTTTAATGCAGCGCGTTTTAGTTTTTCAGGATCCTTTAGTTTATCCGTTTCCTTATGATCCTTCATCCATTTGGGATTAAAAATTCCCATATCTGTTCTCCTCTCTTGTACAGCGATTCGTCTTTGCCGGGCTCTCACATCACGCCGCCTTGCGGATCAGCACTTGATCCCAACTGAACGCATCTCGCTCATTGCGTCTTCTCTGCGCATTGCTTCGTCGCGTTCAGCATCTGCCAGAGCCCTTCTTCTGGATGCTTCTTCCAATGTGATCATTTCCGATTCGTCCCGGGCACCGCAGCGGGAACAGACTTTTATGTTGACATAGTTTCCTTCCTGTATCTTTTCCCATTTATGCTCACCATCTGGATTCAATGCTCCGCAGACAGTACATTTGCACATTGGAGAGCTCCAGTACCTGTTTCCAAAACAAGATGCTTCTTCCACCCACCACATATGGCCAGGAATTGTATAGCCGCATCTCGTGCAATACTGCTCACACTGACCATTCTTCGAGCGGCCTCTCATGTGATGGGCTATTTCTTCTTCCTGGCCGCAAACTGTACAACGCCGCAGGCACTTCCCCTCAACATCTACAAAAGTATGCTCGGTTTTGCTCACATATCCGCATTTTTTGCAAACGGTAGAGCAGCCCTCTTTCTGAAATATATGCGGAGAATCGGAAAGACCATTATATTTCCCACACTTTGTGCAAACTTTATAGCAATTTCTTGCGGATTGCTTCCACTCATAATGATGGATAAAACATATCTTCTTCGCGTTCATTTTTACCTCCTGACGAACCATCGTCGGTGCCCATCTTATGCCGGGCTCTCACATCACGCTGCCTTGAAATTCTACATTCCGCTCTTGATGTCGTAGTCGTACCAAATGGCCTCCATGCCGGTCCTCTGCGGGATGATGCTGTCGCGCAGGGCAGAGTCCTTTATGAGGCTCCTCGCTTCGCACTTCGCTTCGTAGCTGAAATCATCCCAGTCAGATCGAGCGATCCTCGCCAATTCCTCGTCGGCACCGATCTCAGCCAATCTCTCTATGGCACAGAAAGGCGACAACCGTGCAACGGCAGCGACGTCTGCAGGGTTTGAGATCTGACGGATAAGTTCGTTGGCCTTCTGGAAGAGCTCTCCCCAGTCGCGGTCTGAAGATCGCCACGCCTGTTCGAGTATCTCTTTGGCAGATTTCGCGCAGCTTTCATCTGCACTAATGTTCCCTTAATTATTTTCCCCCTCTTCTGTGGACCATGAAGTTTTTATATTTCCTGAAACGATCCGACCGGCGCAACCATTGTGCTGAACTGTTTCAGATAAGCCATCAGAAACGCTCTGACAAATGTTCTACATATTCATTGCCGCACGTGCTGCATCGATATCGTCTCATGCCATAATAATGCTCCCCTACTTCACGGATATTTTCTTCCACAATTTGCCAGTTATGGTACTGACCGTTCCGGCATGGCAAGTTGCACATCTTGCGGGCAGCGGCTTCACGAACTTTCTCATCGCCTTGAAATTCCTCGTGGTTGTCGTTGAACGTTTTCCTCGGCAGATTCGCGAGTTTGCCGAGGTAGTCGATGTCAGCTATACCATCACAGCTCTCTCTCTTTCCAAACCATGTACTGCCAACAGCCTTGACACGTACAGCGCATCGAGCTTTACCATCGCTTGCTATGCGATAAAGTAACTGATTATCTTCAATGTCTCCCACAATGTGTAACGCAACGCGCTCATCTACTCCTATATTGCGTGTCAACATGAGATATGCCTTATCTGGTTGCAGGACCGATAGCCGGACTAGCGCACGCTCGCGTACCCTGGGAAGGACTCCGATCTTCCCGAGATTTGATTTTCCAAATCTCTCCTCGACCGCAGCATCATCCATCGTGGCAATTTGAACAAGAAGTGCACAATCATTTATATTTTCGGTTTCGCGCATAAACTCCACAGCACCATCAAATTTCATTTTGTTGAGTATCCTGTTGCGTTTCTGACTCAATTCCGAGTTCGGCTTTCCATCTGGGCCGAGATTCTCTGATGATTCGAGAAAATCCCCAAGGAAGTCCATGTCATCAATTTTGTCGGCGGCCAGAATGCGCACATCTCTGTCGCCATGCGATAAAGCCAGCTCGTGCCAGTACTCATCGCTGCCCATACCCTTATTCGACAATTTACGTGCGGCATAAAGGCGATTCGAACCATGGCGTGCCTCCTGCACAATTCGGCGTAGTGTAGCCTCGTCATCAACTTTTGCAATTCCCTTGGCCGCAATACCCTCGTCCCTGCTCATCCACATAGGTTTGAATAACCCCATATCTATGTCCTCCATTTTATTAAATTCAATATGCCGTAATCGGCCTTGTCCAGCGTCAGACGCGCATGGACAGAGTTGCCTTCCTTGCGACGAAATTGAAGGTATCATCTGTATCACTGATAATGACGAACAACGCAGACTTCCGGTCTCCCATCAGATCCAACTGTAATTCATCATAGCTCATCAGGTCTCTCAGCTCTTTGATGTCGAAGGGAGCCAGCCTTGCGCCGCAGGAAATAAGGATACTTTTCGCTGTCTTGCCGCTGCTTAATTTGTATTTTTTGTACTGCCGTACAGCGAAGTGATCCGGCTTCCTGCGCTCCAGCTCCGCAAACATCAGATCCACCGCGTTTTGATAGTTTTCATCCTCCTCCTTTGCTTCCGACGCATTGATCAGCTCCAAGAGGATCCATCGTGATCTGATGGGCAACCTGGTAGATGTTTCTGCCAGTATCATAAGAGAAGAAATCCAAATAAACTGTCTTCCCGTTATCAAGCGTCAGATAACTGCTTTAGTGCAACTCTTTGAGTTTTCTTTGCTTTTCAGCATAATCGTCAAGATAGGCGGTCAAAGCTCTTTCAACTGCGACCGTCTTAGTCTGACCCGCATCCTTACATAAAGCTTCCAACTTTTCGTAGATGGGAGTCTCTATGCAAACATTCAAATATGTTCCGTTTTTCTTTTGTCTGGCCATGTTCAGCCCTCCTATGCTGAATAAATCAACTCACAGCCATAGGATACCACAATCAGCTACTGTTTTCAATTACCTCCAACCGAGTCATCTGTGTGAAAGCCATTCTTTTTTGCATTATTGCTGGCCGCTATTCTTCTGGCCTGGCTATACGGCGCAGTAAGCCTGATGGACAATCTCGCCTTGTCTACCACATAGCTCTGACAGCCGATCTTCTTGTCCTCGCTCTCCAATTGGCAGACATCCGGGTGTTTCTTTGCGAAGTCGGCCAGTCGACGCTTGAGTCCGGCATTGAAGGTATAGACGCTGTAGGTATCGTCGCCTTCGCTGGTCAGAATGATCGTCTCTTTTTCATACTTGGTAAGCCTCATGCTTTCATTCTCCTTCCATTTTCCCAAAAAGTAAGCCGCCCTGTGTTCATAAGGACGGCTTTGGCATAAAGTATCGGCGATACTTTTTCATATTCAGTTTTACGGTTCAAGACCTGATAAATTCACGCATCCCCGCATTCAGTGCGGCAACAGCAGTCACAACAGCGTCTCCGGCGACCGGGATCATAAAGGCCACGAACCCGGCAAGAATCATCTTCATTGTCTCTGCTCCGGCGGACAGTCCCATCAGGTACGACAGGACCGCAACCAGCAGAAACAGTCCGGCAAGCAGATAGAAGACGGCAGATGAGAATCCGATCAGGAAAGCCATGAACCACTGGACCAGTGTCAAGGTCACGACCGCCGGAAGCATCACGGCCTTCACGATTAGTTTAAGGACATACATCATAGATTTCCTGCTCCTTTCCGGCGGATGTCGCTTTCTTCTTTGCATGATAGCTTCTGAGATAGCGGCGGTTGTATTCCCTGTGGGCTTCCCACTTTGCGGCGGCCTCCGGGTCTGTCTTCGCCTGTTCCTGCATATTCGCGTAGTAGCGCTGTGTGGCTTCCAGATCACGGGCCCTTTTGTCCGCCAGCTTCGCGGCGGCTTCCGGATCAGTCTCAGCCTGTGCGATCAGCGCATCCCTTTTCTGCTTGGCGTTGGCGTTCCTGCGGCTTCGTTGGTTGGACAGCTTTGCGGCGGCATCAGGATCCGTTTTGGCATCCTCAATCAGCTTTTTGCGGCTCTTGGTCGATGCTTCCACACTGTAAGCGCGAATCGCCGCAAGTTCTTCAGCGGCTTTCGGATCGGTTTCCGCCCGGGCTTTCAGGTCAGCCAGCTTTTCCTTCTTTGAATGATAAGCCCTCTTGGCTTTTTCATTCTTTTTGGCCCTTTCAGCGGCGGCGTATTCAGGATCGGCTTCCATCCTGGCCAGTTTCTTCTGACGGCTGCGCTCGGCAGCTTCGCGGCCTTTCGCCCTGATGGCTTCCAGCTCAGCAGCGGCATCAGGATCCGTCTTTGCCCTCTCAATCAGGGCTTTACGGTCAGCGCTTCGCTGTGCAGTCCTGGCCTTGTTCCTCTCGTCGGTCTTCCTACGGATCTCTTCGGCATATGCCGGGTCTTGAGCCATGCGCGTTTCACGGCGCTCTTTGTTCTTACGGTTATGCTCCGCCTCTGTTTCCCTGCGGATCCTCAGTTCTTCAGCCGCCTTGGGATCGGTCTCGGCGCGTTTTTCAAGTTCTCCAATCGGGACACGGTTGCGGTAGTAACGCTCCATGTTCTTCTTATTGCGCTCGATACGCTTTGCTTCTTTCTTTGCCTCAGCCTGCGGATCAGGCTCAGCGGCCTGCCGCCTGGCCTGTGCCTTTTCTTTCTTTTTCCGCCGGATCTCACGCTGGCGCTCCTGGTATTCCGCGTATTCTTTCGCGGCTTCCGGATCGTTTTCCGCCCTGGCTTTCAGATCAGCCAGCTTTTCTTTCCTGCTTACTTTCTTACGTTCGCATCTCGCCTTCCTCTTGGCTTCGCTTTCCGCTTCGACCGCCGCCCTGCGTTCCTCTTCGGAGATCTCCGGCATGGGAGGGAGATAGTGGCCGATGAAATTGAAGTAGATATCAAGCTTTTGCTGTCGGTAGATCGTTTTGCCGCCCGTCGGGGCATGGACCACTACCTTATCTATAAACTCGTAAAGCATCTCGTCCGTCAGTTCAGTGATGTCCTGATACTTCTTAACGAGGGCGATAAACCTGTTGATATCCGCTTTCTTCGGAGCTGTCACTTCATCCGGCGCTTCCAGTTCGGCAATACGGTCTTCAAGCCGGGCTTGTTCCTCATCATATTGGACGATGAGCTTCTGGACCTGTCTCTCCGGGAGTTTGCCGCTGATCTGACTCTCATACAGTCCTTTGATCAGGGTATCCAGCTCTGACATGCGGCGCTTCGCGGCGGCAAGTTCCTTCTTGTCATCGGAACAGGACTGCGTCTGCTTCAGCTCCCATTGCTCCATGAGCTGGCCAACGAACCTGTCCTCGTCTTCCAGAACGTAGCCGGAGACCGCCTGGACAGCCTGCAGGATCGCCGCTTCCAGATTCTTGATGCTGATATAGTGCGACTGGCAGGCATGATAGATATTTGCGTAATTACTGCATTGGAACCCGCCCTTCAGCGGGTCCCATTCCTTGCCCTTTTCACGCGGTGGTGATTTATAAGCAAGCCTGGAACCGCAGTCAGCGCAGAAAGCCATGCCGGACAGCCTGTGGTAGAACGGCGCGTTCTTCATGCGTTTCGGGGATCTCTTTCTCAGCCTGTTCGCCCGGTCCCAGGTGTCCTGGTCCACGATCGGCTCATGGGTATCGGGAAAGAAGAGTATTTCATCCTCTGTGGCCTTGCGGCGCTTCTTAGACTTGAAGCTGTCGCGGACAGTCTTCCCGAGGACTGTATGCCCAAGGTATTCCTTGCGGTCAAGGATATAGGCGATCGCCGCGTTCGTCCAAAGATACGGGTCATGATACCTGTGGTTTCGCGATACCATGCCTTCTTTCTGCTCCCAGTAGGCTGATGGGATCAGGACCTTCTCGGCGGTCAGCGTCTCCCCGATGGTGCGGATCGGCTTGCCATCCGCAGCCATAGCGAAGATGCGCTTCACGACCTCGGCGGCTTCCGGGTCAACCAGGAGCGACTTGTCCTCCGGGTTCATCTTATAACCGTAGGGAACCGCGCCGCTTACTCGTTTGCCATGCTCCATGCGGTTGCGGAAGATAGCCTTGATCTTCTTGCTGGTGTCCCTGGCGTACCACTCGTTCATGATATTCAGGAACGGCGTGAACTCGTTCTCTGTCGGATTGTCGCTGTCGATGTTGTTGTTGACCGCAATGAAACGGACACCCTTCTCGGGGAACAGGATCTCGGTATAGAAACCGACCTGGAGATAGTTCCTGCCGATTCTCGACATATCCTTGATGCATATTACGGCCACGTTCCCGGCCTTGACTTCATCCAGCAGGGCAGTGAAACCCGGACGGTTGAAATTCGTGCCGGAGAATCCATCATCGGTAAAGTGGCGGATATTCCTGAATCCCTTGGAACGTGCAAAGTCTTCCAGGTATTTCTTCTGGTTGGTAATGCTGTTCGACTCGCCCTGTTGTTCATCATCACGGGACAAACGCTCGTAGAGGGCTGTGATTTTCTCTTTCATATCCGGCTCCGGCCTCCTTTCTTCCAGAATGTAAAAACAGCTGAGAAACCTTGAAATATAAGGCTTCTCAGCCGCGAGAGCTGATATGTATGGGCTGTAAATCCCTACCTCATAAGGTCTCTACAGTCATTATCCTAAAATTCAGTTATTTTTGGGTCCGTTACAACGTAGCTCGAATGCATCTGGAGTAAGTTCGGCTTCAGCCAGAACCTTGTTTTACCGGAACCGGATCCGCCGACGATCAGGACGTTCTTGTTCCTGGCATTAGCCGGGTTCTTTGGGCGGTTGCTCATCATCAGGCGTTCTGTCGCTGTCAGGATCACGTTGTTCTCAAACTTCGGATCCATGAAGGGCTCGATGTCCGCATGTGTTCCCCAACGGGCAGAACCATATTCCTCGTTGTGCCGGAAATGCTTGGCGTTCTTTCCCCGGAGGTAGACTGCAAGACGCAGCCCACCTCCGCAGATCGTTCCTACCAGCAGATCCAGTGGATGCAGGCTCGGGAGAGGATTCCCGAAGGCCACACCAACCATACTGAAGAAACTCAGCATCTTTTTGCCCATATCAGCGCCTTCGGAGAGCCGCCAGGCCTCGCCCAGATTGGTACAGACGAGACCCAGGATGATATAGGGAAGGAGCTTGATGATGGTCTTTTTGATTTTTGTACTGTTCATCGGTCAAGCTCCCTCTTTTTATCACGATTGACGACTCTGCCAGGCAGCTGCGCGATCCTTGCAGCAATGGTCCTCAGCTGCTTTAAAACACTTGGACGTTTTTCCCGGTTCAGGGCTTTCGCCGAATACTCATTGAAAGCAGCCGTCAGGGCATCGGCATCCTTAGCCTTAAAGAAGACAAGGTACTTCGGAGGATGGACCGATGCGTCCTTACGAATCGCATAGTCCACACCGTATTTCCGGGCAACGCCTTCGAAACCCCTAAGATCCGTCTTCGAGATATCAATGCTGCTGACTCCCTGGTTCTGGCCGATCAGGTCCTTTACCGTCTGTTTGCCGGTAGGCTTCTCATCCAGCTTTTTCGCAGCCACTTCCTTCCGGTGACGCAGGTACATCTGTGCTGCAGACACCACTGTCCGGACCGTCAGCTTCGTGGTTGTGATCGCAAGGTTCACGGTTCTGCTTTCCACTTCCTCCTGCATCGGTCATCACCTCCTTTTCCTTCTCGTTCCAGCGGTTCGCGATCACGCAGCACATGGTCAGGATGCCGAAACACCCGCCTGCGCAGAACATGATGAAGTCAAACGCCCATTTCATCGCGATTCCTCCTTCACTTTCTTCGGCTTCTTTGCCGGAGTATCCGTTTTCTTTTCGGGAGCAGCTTTGTCCATGGCCTTCTCGACAGCCTTATCCTCCTGGAGTTTCACCGCTTCATCCGGCATCGGCAGCGCCATGATGCCTTTCCCCATCTGGAGGAAAACCTCCGGCTGGTGGAACTGCTGCTCAAATTTCTGCATCTGGTCAGGGGTAAGGGAACCGAAGCTTTCCTCGGTAAGGCCGACAACCAGCATCGGTCCGGCGACCACATCGTAAATCCGGCCGTCATCATCGCGAAGGGCACGGTTCAGATCCATTCCGTTGATCTTTCCTTCCTCGTTCATCACGATGCCGACCTGCTCGTCAAAGGGGTAAGTCACCTCGATATAACCGCCGACTGCCTTCTGCAGATCCTCCAGATCCGTACCGATCTCAACAGGCTGGGGATATTTCCCCGGTTCCACCAGGAGAACTGTCATGGTTTCCTTCGCTGCTTCCGGAGCTGCAGTCTCATAAGCCACAGCTGCTTCAGCCACTCTGGCTTCAAAGGTCGTTGCCTTTTCAAAGACACGGGCCTCGCTGTCGTAGTGATAGACACTGTCAGAGAGAAAGTCCGCCGCGCTGACCTCGGTGGCGTTGACACTCTGGACCATTTCCTCCAGCTGGGGGCGCTGGAACTCACCGTCGTCCTTGATGAAAAGGCACTCATGGATAGAGGACGGGAGCACAAAGAAGTTGCCTCCGAGCTTTTCCGCCGCCTGGTCCATGAATTCCGGGATCTGCGTTGCCACAGCACCGTTCACACCGCCTTCAACCGTTGCCACCCACATGGGAGACTCCGGCATATCCATCAGACCGCCGGACATTTCCGCCATCATCTCGGACATGTTCTTCAAGGTCGGAGGTTTATGGGCCGCCTGTGAAGCGACCGCATCCTGATGGAGCTGCTCCGGCGTGATGCCGAACTGGTCCATCATCTGATTTGTGACCAGGACCGTAGCGTTCTGGTGACGGGAGTCGCTCACATCGATCCGGTAAACCACCGCGATGTCTTCAATGGTCTTGTGCGGGATCTGCTCCAGCTTCTCCTTGTTCGGTTCCACCGGGATCACCTGCATTACGAGGTTTCCCTTCACGTTCTCATACTCAGTGAAGCGCTTCACATCCACCTGGGGGATCTGCTCCAGTGCCTTGTCCAGGCCGGAAAGGAACTCACTCATCACGGCCGCAAGACGCTTCGGGTTATCGACTACCTGATCATGAAGCTCATGCAGATTCATAGTCACGGCCGCATTCTGGCCTTTAGGACGAACGGAGAGCCCCACATAGGACTCCCCCTGCAGCTTTTCTACCTTCTGGATGATCGCATCCGCTTCCGGATGATGGGTCTTTGCCGCATCCTTTGCGACATCCAGGAATTCTTCATAGCTCATCGCCATAGTCAGGCACCTCCTTAGTCAAAGCAGAAGACGGAAACTTCGCCTTCACGTGTCTTGATCTTCACGGAATGTTCCTCAAAGTAGCGGGCAGCCGCATAGAGCTGTCTGGCGTTGGGGCTCACCACCTCGCCGGCCTCCTCGTCGATCCCGAAGATCACGGCCGGAGCCTTGTAGTAAGTCTTATTCCCGCGCTTCAGGGGCTTCTTCTCCGCGATGGTGTAGTAGAGGTCCTCGGTACCGGGGATCGGATGCATGTCGTAGGTCCCGGTCTGGCCGGCAAAGATATCGCCGATCTCTTCGGCAAGCTCATCCATGGTCATGATGGTGTTGTCGCCGTTAGGGCGGGCCACCAGAACCATCGTGCCGTAGGTGGAACCGCAGTCGTCGCTGTAAGGACAGTTCTCACAGTCGTCTTCCTCTTCCTCGTCATCTTCCTCGGCTTCCGCCTCCATGAGGCCGACCAGGAAGGCAGCCTTCGCCACCATAACGGAGCAGTCCATGAGCATGCCGGAGGCCTGAAGCAGGATATCTGCCGGGGAATCCTCTTCGGTGTCG
>JAFTFD010000045.1 GCA_017449745.1 Lachnospiraceae bacterium | reverse complement strand
TCCCCGATTTTATTAGCCCCGCTTTCTCTTTACTGGCTCCGATGCGTACTACTAAATTCCTTGTTTCCCCGATTCTCTTCGCCCCGGCAGGCATCAAAAGAAAAAGAGAAATCTTCTTTCATGCAAGCACGAAAATCTCATCCTTCTTTTCTGATTAACGCGAATAGTAAACTTGAATTAAGTAATTCTTGACTTTTAGTTTATTAATACTATAATCATGCGTGGTGTGTTAAGCAAAACCTGATTTAAAGTTTAGAATTACTGATTCATGCCATTCTTTTGTCAGGTCACTTTTCACATCAGGACAAATTGTCTGTTAATAGAAACAACAGGGGTAATTATGGAAGCAGATTTAATCAACATCCAGATCGGCAAAAAAATAAAAGATCTGCGCAACCAGAAAGGACTGACGCAGCAGGAACTGGCCGACCGCACAGAGCTGACCAAGGGATACATCTCCCAGCTGGAGCACGGCCTGGTCGCTCCCAGCGTGATCACTCTTTTCGATCTGATCGAGTGCCTGGGCACGACGCCGTCGGACTTCTTTAAGGAGTCAGAGCCGGAGCAGGTAGTTTTCTCAGAGCAGGGATTCTTTGAAAAGATCGATGACGCCGGCAACAGTATCCAGTGGATCGTTCCCACAGCGCAGAAAAACCGCATGGAGCCTCTTCTGGTGCTCTTAACGCCGCATCAGCGTCTCGAAACCTACATGCCGCACGAGGGCGAGGAATTCGGATATGTTATATCCGGCAGGATCCGCCTTCACCTCGGCGAGAAGACCTACGTTGTCAAAGCCGGCGAGAGCTTCTATTTTTCAGCTGATAAAGAGCATTACATCGAGAACACGACCGTTCACCCGGCGAAATTCCTCTGGGTGAGCACACCGCCTTCATTTTAAGTGATACAGGGGGACAGGTCCCCATATACCACCCGCGTCCTAATTTAAAGAACGGAGATCATGCCATGCCAACAACAAATGAGAACATTATCGAACTCAGACACATCACCAAGACCTACGAAGACGGATTCGTTGCTGTTTCCGACTTCAATTTAAGTGTCCGAAAAGGGGAATTCGTCACTTTTCTTGGGCCTTCCGGATGCGGCAAAACAACGACGCTGCGCATGATCGCAGGGTTCGAGCTGCCCACCGAGGGAGAGATCCTCTTAAACGGCAAAAATATTGCCTCTCTTCCTCCCTACGAGCGTCCCATTAACACGGTCTTCCAAAGATACGCCCTGTTTCCTCATATGAATATATATGAAAACATCGCGTTCGGTCTGCGCCAGAAAAAGGTCCCGCAGGACGTGATCACCAAGAAGGTAAAGCGCGTTCTGGAACTGGTTGACCTGGAGGGCTTCGAGTCCCGTTCCGTCAGCACGCTTTCCGGCGGCCAGCAGCAGCGTATCGCCATCGCCCGCGCGGTCGTCAATGAGCCAGAGATCCTGCTGCTCGATGAGCCTCTGGGTGCCCTGGATCTTAAGATGCGCAAAGAAATGCAGCTGGAACTGAAAGAGATGCACGATCGTCTCGGGATCACCTTCATCTATGTCACGCATGACCAGGAGGAAGCCCTGACCATGTCCGATACGATCGTTGTCATGTCCGAGGGCAAGATCCAGCAGACCGGCACTCCCGAGGATATCTACAACGAGCCCAAGAACGCATTTGTCGCGGACTTCATCGGCGAAAGTAATATTTTCAACGGCATCATGACCGGACACCTCAAGGCGCGCTTCTGCGGCGGAGAGTTCGACTGCGTCGACGACGTTGCAGAAGGAACCCACATCACCGCTGTCGTCCGTCCCGAGGACGTCATCGTGACCGCACCTGAGGAGGGCACGATCCGCGGCACGGTCACTAACGTGATCTTCAAGGGCATGCACTATGAGATCACGATCGTCTCCGGAAAGAGCGAGATGGTCGTACAGTCTGTCCGTTCCCAGAAGGTCGGCGATTATGTCGGCATGCGCGTCGATCCCGACAACATCCACATCATGATCGCGGAGGACCACACCAACTACTTCACGGCGGACATCAATTCCGACTTCCGTCTGGAGTTCAACGGCAAGCTCCTGGATACCAGCGTCACCAAGCTGATCAAGGGCAGCAAGCGCCTGGAGGACGGCCGTGTCGTAGACGCAGCAGGCGATGAGATCGATCCCGCAAAGACAAGGATCATCGCTTCCATCCAGCCTCAGGACATCACCATGACAGATCATGTTGAGGAAGGCCTCGTAGAGGGCTATATCAGCAACCTGATCTACAAGGGCGACCACTACAGCTACGTTATCCATACCGATCTTGAGCAGGATTTCATCGTCGACGATGAATACCTCTGGAACATGGATGACCATGTCGGCCTGATCATGCCGATCGAGAAGATGACCTTCAAACTGAAAAAATAACGTAAGTTGTTTAAGATGCTGTTTCAGACCAGCCAGCCGCTGACTTCATCAGAACTTCATCAGATCTTCTGATACAAGCAGCTGCCGCTGTCCAGGTTCTTAAATGACCTGAGCTAATGTTTTAAGGAGTCCTGCCATGCACGTCCTGAAATTTTCAAGAAAGAGCCTCGGCATTCCCTATGCCCTGTTTCTTATCTTATTTGTCGCGCTCCCGCTCCTCGTGCTCTTCTACTACGCGTTCACGAACGGACAGGGACAATTCACGACTAAGAACTTCACCGGATTCTTCACGGATCCGAACACCCTGGGCACTCTGTGCTACAGCTTTGCGATCGCACTGGTGACGACGATCGTCTGCCTCCTGATCGCGTATCCCACAGCCTACATCCTGGCCGTCAGCAAGCTTCGCCAGAAACATGTCCTGATCCTGCTGCTGATCATGCCGATGTGGATCAACTTCTCCCTGCGCATCACAGCGCTCAAGGAGATCCTGACCCTGATCGAAGGAAACCTCGCCTACTATCCGTTCCTGAACGCGGTGGTCGGCATGACCTATGACTTCCTCCCGTTCATGATCCTGCCTATTTACAATACGATCTCCCGTCTGGACGGGTCTCT
Organism: Lachnospiraceae bacterium; assembly: GCA_017449745.1. Taxonomy (GTDB): domain Bacteria; phylum Bacillota; class Clostridia; order Lachnospirales; family Lachnospiraceae; genus CAG-791. Next base: position 10,196 of record JAFTFD010000045.1, on the reverse strand, counting down.
CATCGAGGCCGCCAAGGACCTCGGAGCAAACGACACGAGTGCCTTCTTAAAGGTCACTCTGCCGCTCTCCGTTCCCGGGATCGTAAGCGGTATCTCCATGGTTTTCCTGCCCGCCATGACGAACTATGTCGTTCTGGATATGCTGTATAACAGCACCTATATCATGGGAAGCCTCATCGGAAGCTATTTCTCCGCATACAACTGGCACGGCGGTTCCATGATCGCCCTGATCCTCCTTGCGATCATCATCGCCTTCACGATCCTGACTCGCGGCATGGAGGAGTCTGACAACCGCGGCGTAGGAGGTGCTCTGTTATGAAAAAATACGGAAAAGCTCTCTTTATCATCCTGGTGCTGGTCTTCCTGTACGCTCCTATCCTGATCCTGATGCTGTACAGCTTCACCAACGCCACCAATATCGGCGCAATGCGCGGATTTTCAATGCACAACTATGTGACGCTCTTCACGACGCCGGAGCTGCGCGATATGATCATCGGCACGATCATCCTCGCCCTCAGTTCCGCTGTCCTGGCGACGATCCTGGGTACATTAGGTGCGATCGGATCCTTCTATTCTTCAAGAAAGGCAAGCACCTTCATCAACTCCCTGAATGAAGTACCCGTCATCAATGCGGATGTCGTGACCGGTTTTTCGATCTGTATCCTGCTCGTGGTCGTGCTCGGCGTCAGCAAAGATACTTATATTCCGCTGGTCATCGGTCATGTCGCGCTCTGCGCTCCGTTTGTCTATCTCTCGGTCATTCCGAAGCTCAAGCAAATGGATTCCAGCATTTATGAGGCGGCGCTTGACCTCGGCGCAACGCCTGCCAAGGCACTGCAGTCCATCGTCATCCCGCAGATCTCCTCGGGTATCGTCTCCGGATTTGCCCTGGCGATCACGCTCTCTCTCGATGACTATTTCATTGCGACCTACACAAAGCCGGCGACCTTCGATACGATCAGTACTTATGTCGTCAATGCAACGAAAGGCTCCCAGACTACGATCAAGACTGCGCTCTGGGCCCTGTCGACCGTGATCTTCCTGGTCGTCATCGTGATCGTTGCCGCCGCCAATTTCAGGACTATCCGCATGGAAAGGAAAGCGAGGGCAGACGCATGAACAAACTATTTTTAACAGACCATTCTGCCTCTGCAGGGAGCAAAAAAACAACCGGCACGGTGCCCCGCTTGTTTTCGGCTTTTTCAGCTTCTTTAGTCAGAAAGACGGCTGCCGCACTCTCCCTTATTTTTGCTGTCTCCTCAATTGCAGCTGCCCCTTTTGCTGCGGCCATGAATGTACAGGCTGCTGCTCATTCCGAGGACCAGGTCGTACTGCGCATCTGCAACTGGGAAGAATACATCGATCTCGGCGACTGGGATGAGGAAGAGACGATCGATCTGGAATCCGGCGATATCATCGGCGAGAATTCCCTGATCGAAGATTTTGAGGAATGGTACAGCGAGACCTATGGCCTCAATGTGAAGGTGGAGTACTCTACTTTCGGAACGAACGAAGACCTCTACAACATGCTGACCCTGGGCGACGTCTACGATCTTGTCTGCCCCTCGGAATACATGTTCATGAAGCTGATGTCCGAAGATATGCTGATGCCTCTCTCTGATGACTTCTTTGACGAGGCAGATGAGAATAACTATTATGTCAACGGCGTCTCCCCTTATATCCGGAACATCTTCGATACCCATGAGATCAATGGCGAGCTCTGGAGCAAATACGCTGCCGGCTATATGTGGGGCATTACCGGAATCGTTTACAATCCGGATGCACTGACACACGAAGATGCCAGCACCTGGAAGATCCTGAACGATCCCGCGTACAAGCGCCAGATCACGATCAAGGACAATGTACGCGACTCCTATTTTGCTGCTTTGGGCGCACTGAAAGCAGATCTGCTGACAAGCGAGGAATTCCGCTCTGACGAAAACTATGCGCAGAGACTGGAAGAAGAAATGAACGATGTCTCCCCCGAAGCGATCGCCATGGTCCAGGATTACCTGCAGGATGTCAAAAACAATGCCTATTCCTTTGAGACCGATTCCGGCAAAGTCGACATGATCACCGGAAAGGTCCTGGCTAACTACCAGTGGTCAGGCGATGCTGTCTACACCATGGATCAGGCGGAGGAGGATGACTACTATCTCAATTTCGCTGTTCCGGAGGAATCCACCAATATCTATTTTGACGGTTGGGTCATGCTAAAGAGCGGCATCAGCCAGGATCCCAGAAAACAGCACGCCGCAGAGGCCTTCATCAACTTCTGCTCCCGCCCGGACAACGTCATTCGCAACATGTACTACATCGGTTACACTTCCGTCATCGCCGGCGGCGAGGATGAGCGGATCTTCGAATATGTGGACTGGTGTTATGGCGCGGAAGAGGATGAAGAAGATACGGTCGAATATCCTCTTGGCTATTTCTTCGTCAATGACAGCGAGGATGAAGATTATATCCTGACCGTTCCGGAGGAACAGCTGCAGCGACAGCTCGGCGCCCAGTATCCTTCCGCGGATGCCATCAGCCGCTCCTGCATCATGGTCTACTTTGATGCGGAGAAAAATGATCTGATCAATCAGATGTGGATCAACGTGCGATGCTTCAACATCCACGACGTGCCCGTCTGGACATGGATCCTTACCGTGATCGTCATTGCCGGCCTTGTATGGCTCTTTGTTCAGGCACGGCAGAGACAGAAGCTGTACAGATAACTATAAATAAACACCAAAAAAGCTCCATTCGAAACCGCTGCTGCTATAGCATGTGTTTCGGATGGAGCTTTCTTTATCTCCGATCTTTTTACAAATTAATCCTCAAACAGTTTCATCAGTACTTTTGCATACACTTCATGCCCTTCAACGGAAGGATGATTGATCCTGTTGGCAAGCAGTTCTTCCCAGGGGCAGCCGGCTTCTTTTGCCTTGTCCCAGACCGCACGCACGTCCGCGAGGCACACCTGCTCCTCTTCCGCGATCTCTCTGATCACTTTGACGCGGGCTTCTGTTGTAGGCTCCGGCACACCCTGCCCAGGAGCGGCAAACATGGTATTGGGAAGATCACCGTTTGGCGTCAGCAGGATGATATCTGCTGTCGTTTCCTTCTTGAGCCGCTGCACAAAAGATTTAAGCAGATCCTTATAGACTCCGGCATCCCCCATCAGATCATCATTCCAGTTCAGCGATCCATTGATCAGGATCAGGTCCGGGTCATAACGGATCACATCCCGGTCTGCTCTCTCGATCATCGACGGCAGCATATCTCCGGCAATACCTGCGTTGATAACGGATACGCTGGTAAGCTCGTATTTGTCGATCAGCATATCCCTGAATTTCTCAATATAACTCTCGCGCGCATCTGTAATCTCCAGAATTGGCATCCCGCCCATTTCTTCGACTTTTGCTGCGATTTCTTCTTTCGGTGCTCCGCTTTGAAGAGCTGCGAAAATATCTGCAAGCTTATTAAGAGCATCCGGCGTGAACAGACCTTCAAAATGGCCGGCTGTCACAGAATCGCCCAGCGCTACTATAACGGGATTCTTTCTTTCCAGTCCGTATTCATCAGTAAGCCCAAATGACTTGCCGGCCATACCGGTATTCTGCTTCATTTTTTTCATAAACCCTTCCGGTTTCACCGGGCTTGAGTTATCAAATTCAGCCGCACATTTCATGAAAATACTGCAATAAGGTTCTCTTATACGATAAGTTGTCTTCAAAATGTTACCCTCCTTTGAATATTGGATGTGACCTTATTACTAAGTTTTGCACGCTAATTCCTACTAGTATTCTATCATATGACAACCGTAGCGTTATTTCTATAGTTGACAGGATAATCTATTGAATGATTGTTTCTGAGAAGAAGTATACTTTGAGGCCGCAAGGATTTAGATTCTGGAAACTCTGGAATCCCCCACTGTGTAGCAGCGGAAAGGAATGGCCGTACCCGGCTGGAAGACCAGGATGACAAGCCACGGCCTGGAATAAAATAGATTCCGAAATGGCCGCACCTGGAGCATTGAAGAGCCGGATGGTCCCCAATGTTCTACCTTTAGTCCTTTACTCTCCATCCATCCCATGTTCCACTTCCCTTCCAAAAGTGTTATAGTACTAAATAAAGACAGGCTGATTTGATAGATTTCTGAATTAAGATTTCTGCGTTAGGATTCCCGCAAATCCTGCCTGCCGCAATTCCATCAATAGAAAGGCTTGATTTAATGAACGTAAACACAGAAAACACATTGACCGGTGATTATATGGTCCGGGCGATGGCTGCCAATCAGCAGATCCGCGCCTTTGCCATTACATCCCGCGCACTGGTGGATGCCGCACGGAGCGCCCATAATACGGCTCCGACAGCTACTGCCGCCCTTGGACGCACTATGACCGGAGCCCTGATGATGAACCAGGCGCTTGTTAAAGATGAAGACGGTCTTCTGACTGTTCAGTTTGACGGAGACGGTCCGATCGGCGGAATCGTCGCGACCGCAGACCACCGCGGTAATGTCAAAGGATATGTCCACTATCCGGACACAGATCTTCCCCGCAAAGCAGATCACCATCTTAATGTCGGCGGCGCTGTCGGACGGGGCACGCTGACAGTGATCCGGGATCTGGACGACGGCACGACCTACAACGGACAAGTCTCGATCCATTCCGGAGAAATTGCGGACGACCTGACACATTATTTTGTAGAGTCTGAGCAGGTACCCACTTCTGTCGGGCTCGGCGTTCTTGTTAATTTTGACAGAAGCGTCCGCCGCGCAGGCGGATTCCTCGTTCAGCTGATGCCCGGCGCTGAAGATTCTGTGCTGGACAGGCTGGAAGACAACCTGCAGCACATCCGCTATGTTACGGAGATGCTGGAGGATGAAATGACACCGGAAGATATTCTGGCGGAGATACTCAAAGGCTTTGACGTAGAGATCACGGACAGGATGCCGGTACAGTTTTATTGCAACTGCAATAAAGACCGGGTTGAAAGAGCTCTGATGCTGGTCGGCAAGGAAGAGCTCGACAGCATGATCGCGGAGGATCATGACTTCTCTCTTACCTGCCAGTTTTGCGGCAAGCAGTACAGTTTTACGCCCGCCGATCTGGTAAAGATCCGTGCTATGAGCCGCTAAAAGTTCGCAGATCTTCGCAGATTTTTCCTGCAGGCGCTTACGCGCAGGAGGTTCGCATTTCTCGGACTGCCGATGCAGTCCGCTCATGCTGGAGTCTGCAAGCAGACTCCTTAATCTGACAGGAAAAACTGCCTTCGCAGATTTTTCCTGCAGGCGCTTACGCGCAGGAGGTAAATTATGAGAATTGCCATCATCGGACCCGGTGCTATGGGATTGCTCTACGGCGCTAAACTCTCCACAGTTGCTGATGTGGTGCTGGTAGGCGCTACCCCCGGAAACATCGATGCGATCAATGAAAATGGAATTACGATCAAAAGAAATGACATAGAGAAGCATTTCAATGTCCCGGCGTACCTCACGGGAACGGAGCTGGAGCCTGCAGATCTTGTCATTCTGTTTACCAAGGCCTATATGACAGAGGCTGCCCTGCGCCAGAACCGGAACCTGATAGGTCCGGATACTTTTTTAATGACACTGCAGAACGGCGCCGGTCATGAGAAGATCCTCAGCAAGTTTACTGATGGAAGCCATGTTCTCATCGGCACGACCATGCAGGGAAGCGTAAGGGAGAATCCGTTTACGATCCAGCATACAGGCCTTGGCGATACCACATTCGGCAATGTCGCTGAATCCTTTAAGAACAGGGAGCTCATAGGCAATGTTTTTGAGGATGCCGGATTCCCCTGCGTCATCAGCAATGATATTCAACAGGTCGTCTGGCATAAACTGGTCGTCAATGCCTCTTCCAGCGTACTCTCCGCGGTCTTAAATGTTCCTCAGGGTTTCATCGTCAGAAACGATTCCGCCTGGAAGACCTGCGAAAAGCTGGTTCGCGAAGTCTGCGCTGCAGCACAGAGCGAGGGATATAAACTGGATCCCAATGTTCAGATCGAACGCGTTAAGAAAAATCTGCTGAATGCTCCGAAAGGAATTCCCAGCATCACTGCTGACCTCAGAAATGGGCGCAAGACGGAAATAGACGTGATCAGCGGTGCCGTCGTTCAGACCGCCCGCAAGAATGGACTGGAAGTCCCTGTCCAGGAAACGATGGTTCAGCTTGTACATGCAATGGAAATGAGATCCAAAGCATAATAAGCAAAATTATAGCCCGCGGCAGGCATCTGTCGCGGGCTGTTGCGTATGAGTGCTTAGAAATGAGACAAAGGGGTCTGTCACCGTGTCCCAAAATGACGCATGGGACTTGTCCCCGTGTGTCACCCTTATGACTCATTGACAAGTTTTCCGGTCATGTACTCCGGCTCGATGTAGAACACCATGACGCCGGGGCCGGATTTGATGATCTCGTTCTCGATATACTCTGTGTCCTGTGTATATTTGTAGCTGAGTTTTCTTGTGAGCTCAAGTGCTTTTTCGTGATCTTCTATGATTTTCGCCCGGCCAAAGACAATGACGCTCTTTATATTGAGGGCCCACTCTCCTTCGCGGCGGTAGCCGCTGTCATAGACGCAGTAAGAAACCTTATCGCATCTTTGGATCGCGTCCGTTCTGTGTCCTTTTTTTCCGGTGTGAAAATACAGTTTTCCGTCTTCTTCGTTATACCAGTGATCTAATGGCATTCCATAGGGATAGCCATCATCTCCAAGCACGGAGAGAACTCCCCGCGGTTCCTGCCTGAGGATCTCGATACATTCCTCCTGTGTCAGTGCCTGCTTCTTTCTAACCAGCTCACGAAACATTCTTCTTCCTCTCCTCGTTTCTATTTCACACAGTCATCGCGCTCTGTGCGCAGCATGATCTTCCGGCTAAAAACCGACTTTGATATTCTCCGAATACAGCGTATTCCTGTCCAGGAAGCCGGTACTGTCCGCCTCTTTCAGCATTTCCAGCTGCAGCAGCGTCTGGTTCAGCGGAGAGATAACAAGATTGACGATGATATCTGCGATCAGTGCGATCGTAAGCGCACCTGTCGGAATTCCCAGTCTTAAAAAAATAGCTGCATAGGCCGTCATATTGCCGCCGGCGATCGGCGGGCTGGCTGCCTGCAGGACGACCGCAAGAAAGACCAGCATCAGGATCCAGACAGCGTTTATTTCGATCTCATAGCATCTGGCTGCATAGACCGTGACGATCAGAAGAGCAAATGTACTGGACGGCATATAACACAGAAGGCCGATCGGGAGCGCCTGCTGTACATACTTTCTGTCCATACCGAGTTCCTCGCAGCTTTCCTGGCAGTCTCCGAAAGCAGCATCGACAGAAAAACTGCTCAGCGCAGCCATAAACGGCTCTTTTAGTTTTTTGAACATGACCCGCAGGGATACTATGAGCGATGAACTCAAATACAGGACTCTTACCGTCAGAACAAGACCGTTGAAAATAACAAACAATAGCAGCGGCTTCCAGAGTCCCAGCAGGACAGGAAATATTCTTCCCTGAAAGCCAAGGATCAGGAGCACAGTGACGAAAATAGGAGAAAGCCGGCTGATCCAGTCCATCAGCGTCGTTCCCACAGTACCTGCCTGGGAGATCACGTGCACGAAACCGTCCACCTGAGTGTCCGCTGCAAGCACTCCGTTTCCAAGCAGGAAAGCCAGCAGAATGAGCTGTGAGGAGTCACCGTTTATAAAGGGCGTGAGGATGTCTCCGGGTATGAACTCCAGGAAGAACTCAAGCAGATCTTCCACGAGGCCTCCGGTCACATTCGTATAGCCCATCTGCAGAGGGAAAATAACAAGAGAAATCGCACACAGTACGGCAGTCAGTAAACCGCACAGGATCAGGACACGACTGACCAGGGCGCGGACGCTGCTGGTCTGGAGCGTGACCGATCCCACTCCGCAGACAGCGGATAAAACAGTCAGGAAAACGATTGGGCCGGCGATCATATTCAGGATGCGGAAATAGGCCTCCTGGATCGGCTGCAGGATATGGACCAGCAGGGCATTGCGCATGCCCGGCGGTAATACGAAATCTACCAGCATTCCCAACAGGATACCCAATACCGCGGAAATCACAAGAGAAAGCGCAGGATTCATCCTGTCGCGTTTAAGATACAGTGTGATCTCATTTTTCCCCTGCCGATAACTGTATGTAGGGATCATTCCTACGCTGGAGAGCATACCCTCCGCCCAATATCCGAGATCATCCGTCTTCGCCAGAGGATTCCAGCTCTCTCCCTTCACTGTGATACGGATAAATGCTCTTCGGAAATGGACTCCCATCTCCAGCAGGACACGCATTTCTTCTCCCAAATGATCCCGGAGCCGCAGCAGAGCTTCCTCAAAGGAAAGCCGGATCCTTAAGCGGTTGGACAGTTCCACCTTCCTGAACATCAGGAATTTCTCTATCATGTAAGAGATCCTGTCTATACTGCCCGCTGTCAGATCATACTCTTGTTTAACAGGTCCTGCTGCCTGATTCCCGCTCTGCCCCATGAGTTACCTGTTTCCTTCTGTATATTTGATGTTCCGCACCTGTATACCAAAGCGAAAACATCGTCTCTGTCTTCTTGTAATTTTAAACTTTCGTTCCTGTATATCTGAACGCAAGCATCGTAATATCATCAAATTGTTCAGCGCCGCCTACAAACTGATCGATCGCTTTTCTGACCGCGTGAAGCTGCTCCTCAGGGGAACTCTGCACCGCAGTATTCAGCGCCTCGAGCATTCTGTCCGTTCCAAAGAGCTCTTCGCTCGCACTTGTCGCTTCCGGCACGCCGTCTGTATACAGGAACAGGACGTCTCCGGGCTTCAGATCGATCTCATATTCTTTATAAGGGACCCCGTCCATGCCTCCGATGACGAACCCGTGTTTATCTTTCAGCAGTGTAAACTCGCCGCCAGCTCTGTAAATGGCCGGATATTCATGTCCTGCGTTCGCCGCGGTGATCTTTCCGGTGGAGAGCTCAAGAATGCCAAGCCAGACCGTCACGAACATATCAGCCTTGTTCTCGATGCAAATTTCGTGATTGACCTTCTCCAATATTCTGGCAGGTGACTCGAAATCCATCATCGTGTAATTTTTGAGCATGTTCCTGGAGGCCATCATAAACAGCGCAGCAGGAACGCTCTTGCCGGACACGTCAGCCATGACAAGGGCAAGGTGATCCTCGTCCAGCAGGTAAAAATCATAAAAGTCGCCGCCGACCTCTTTTGCAGGTTCCACACTGGCGTACAGATCAAATTCGTGCCGGTCCGGGAATGGCGGAAAAACATTGGGAAGGGAACCCTCCTGGATCTTTTTCGCCACATCCAGTTCTGCCCGGATCTTTTCCTTTTCAGCTGCATCTGCGGTCGCCTGATCGATATACTGTCTCATCCTTCTGGTAAGACTTTGGAAAGAGCTCGCCAGGAATTCCACCTCGTCATTGGTCCTGAACTCATCCGTCATTTCAAATTCGAGGTCTTCCCCGCTGATCGCCCGTACCTGTTCCGTCATGTTTTTGAGCGGACCGGAGATCCTGTCACTGACCAGAATGATGAGATTGACGGCCAGCGTCAGTACCGCCAGAAGCGCGATCATAAGAGCCGCTCTTGAACCGGCGATCGTTCTTGTCAGGGAAGCCTGTGTTTCGTTGGCGAAGCTGTCTATCTCGTTCTGCATCGCATAGGCCTGCCGCATTGCGGCATCCTTATCCTTAACGGAAATAAGCGCCCAGTCGACAGTGTTCATAAGAGCTCCGGACATGTAATAATGCTTGTCGTTCATAACGACATCATAGACATCCCGCTTTCCTTCAAAAACATTATAAAGAAAAGCTCCCAGCTCCGTATAATCTTCCTCTTCAGAGCTGTTCCCTGTTACTTTAGCGTCCTCACTCAATGGGCTGTCCTTTGGAGCAAAAATGATTTCCCCGTTGGAATTTACGATATACTGAAATCCTGTACTGTCCATGGAAGATTCGATCATTCTCTCCAGGGAATCCAGAAACAGATCCGCACCGATCACCGCAACGATCTCTCCGTCCTTGTAAACCGGCGCCGAACATGTGATACCTATGGTATCTGAGAAATAATCTCTCTGCAGATCTGTAAAATAAACTTCTCCTGTCTCGACCGCACCGGTAAACCAGGGTCTTTTTGACAGGTTCGGGTACAGCAGTTTG
>JAFTFD010000044.1 GCA_017449745.1 Lachnospiraceae bacterium | reverse complement strand
TGTATTTTTGATGCCGCCCGTTTCTATATGGTTTCGATATGTTTCAATATAGTTTTCCGCCGTAGTTTGACGTACTCCCCCGCGCAGAAAATTATATTGCTAAGCTCCGCGCCTATTCTCCGCTGATCGCGCAGCCCTCGAAAGCGATGCTCGGGCACACCACACTGTGATAATTCCAGTCAAGGTCACTGCCGACCGCTGTGACGTTCTTCATCATCTCAAGGAAATTGCCGGCAGCCGTGATCAGGGTGACGCTCCTGCTGCGCTTTCCGTTCTCGACAAGATATCCGGAGCACTGCAGGGAGAAGTCACCAGTGACATGATCCAGTCCTGCATGAAGGCCTGCCAGATCCGTGACTACGATCCCCTCCTGCATATCCTCGCAGAGCTGGTCCAGTGTTTTTTCACCCGGCTTGATATAGCAGTTCATGGGGCGGACGCTGACGGCAGAGGCGTAAGAGCTCCTGAAGCCGTTTCCCGTGCTCTGCATTTTCATCCTGGCTGCGCTTCTCGTGCTGTGCAGGATCGTCCTGAATACACCGTTCTCAACAACGACTTTCCGCGCCGTCGGATGCCCTTCGTCATCATAATTCATGAGGCTGACCGCCTCCTTGCTCCTGGGATCATCGATCACCGTGATCTTATCGGAGAAGATCTGCTGCCCGGCCTTCTCCGCCAGGGGAGAGATCCCCTTGCCGATCCTGTCACCGGAGAAAATATCCGTAAAGGCATTGAACAGGCTGGTCATCGCATCTTTTTGGAAAATAACGCGGTAAGTGCCACTCTTAACGGAAGAAGCCCCCAATTTGTTCAGCGCGGAGTCGCAGAGCTTTTTAACAAAGGCATCTTCATCCAGAGCATCGATGTCGCTGACCGCCTCAATGAGATAGTCGTCCTTGACCTCGCCATCCTGCACGACAGCTGCTCCGGCGACAAGGATCTGCACTCTTCCGGCATCTTCCGCCTCGAGCCCCAGGCTGTTTGTGATCTGTCTCTGATCTGCCTCTTCCTGCCACTGAAGGTGTGTCACCTGCGCGACTCTGGGGTCATAGCCGCTGATCTTCTGCTCAAGAGAAGACAGAAGCCTTCTGATCGAGGCCGCATCAGGTCTCTTCCAGATCTTACCGGACACTTCCGCAGTAGTATCCTGCGGGGGCAGGATCACCGCTTCCTCCTCGGAAGTGATCGCTGCCGACTGCTCGCGCATCTGGCTAAAGACCTCCTCCATCGCGGCGTCATCGTCGTTTTCCGTCGCAAAGCTGACCATCCTGCCGTCGATCTTGCCGCGAAGGGCCGTCCCCGTCACGCTGCTCGTGACATAAGCGTCCATCTGCCCGTTATACCAGGAAAAGCTGCGCTCCTCCCTGACGGACTGATAGATCTCAAAATTTTCAAATCCGTATTCCTTTGCTGCTGCCAGCCACGCCTGTTTATTCATTTGCGGTACCTCCTACTGTAATCGATGTCACGCGGATCGCAGGCTGGCCGACATCCGTAGGGATGGAGCCGCTGGAGGAGCCGCACATTCCCTGGCCTCTCTCCAGGTTGCTGCAGACGCGGTCGATATTCATCAGGATATCCCCGCCGTTTCCGATCAGCGCTGCGCCGCGGACGGGATAGGAGATCTTCCCGTTTTCGATCATATATCCCTCTCCGACGGCAAAGTTAAACTCTCCGGTCTGCGGATTCACACTTCCTCCGCCCATCTTCTTGGCATACAGGCCTTTTTCGATGCCCTCGAACATCTCCTCAAAGGAGGAGTTTCCTGCAAGAATGAACGTATTGGACATTCTGGAGGTGGGCTCGTACTGGTAGGACTCCCGCCTGCCGCTGCCGGTGCTCTCCGCCCCCATTCTCCTGCCGTTCAGGCGGTCGATCATGTAGGACTTCAGGATCCCGTTCTCGATCAGGACACGGCGCTGCTGGAAGTTTCCTTCGTCATCGATGTTCTCGGAGCCCCATGCGTTCGGGATCGTTCCATCGTCCACTGCGCTGACGCAGGTACTGGCGATCTGTGTGCCGAGCTTGCCTGAAAAGACGCTCTGGTTCTTGGACACGGAAGTTGCCTCAAGGGAATGTCCGCAGGCTTCATGGAAAATAACGCCGCCGAACGCGTTGTCGATAATGACAGGCATCTTTCCGGAAGGGCAGTCCCTGGCGGAAAGATTGACAAGCGCCACGCGCGCCGCCTCTTTGCCGATGGACTCCGGTGTCGTCGTCTCAAAGAACTCCAGTCCCATGCCGGCACCGGGCCTGTCTCCGCCGCTCTGCAGATTGTCCCCTTCTCTCGCAAATGCTTCCACCATCATTCTGGTCCGCACGCGGGTATCCCCGATCAGCCTTCCCTCGCTGTTAGAGATCTGAACGAGCTGTCTGACATTCAGAAGGGTCGCCTGTACCTTGACAATGCGCGGATCCACTTCCATGGCTGCCTGCGTCGCCCTGCCAAGAAGGGCTGTTTTCTCTTCCAGCGGCACGGATGTAAAATCAATTTTCACGGGATGCCGGTTCTCATACTCCACCCGGGTAAGCTCTACACAGGGAGCACCCTCCTGTCCTGCCTGCGCCGGATCCCTGGCTAAAGCATCCCGCAGGTCATCGATCAGGGAGACGATCTTCTCGTCCTCTGCGCTGTTCGTGTAAGCGTAAACAGACTGCACTCCCTGATACAGGCGGATCCCGATGCCGCTCGTCACGGCATGATTGACGTCCTCCACCTTGCCGCTCAGCATCGTGATCGTTTCCTTTGTTTCCAGTTCTTCATAGATCTCCGCGAAGTCCGCCGCGGAGTCCATGCAAAGAGATAAATATCTCTCCAGCCGATCCTTTTCCAGCATAGTTTTCTCCTCTTCTGAATTCATACGCAAAATACTGCCAGATCACCCCGCTATGCTCCATGTTCTGACGGATCGCTCCCGGACGCATGTTCATCCGGCCGGGGCTCCGGCCAGGTCCCCGTAACCCTCTGCATATAAGCACAGGCGTTGGAGAGCGGGCGAAACAAAACAAGGCACAGCAGGAAATTCGAGATCCCGTGGATCAGGTCATACGGGATCCCGGCGATCCACCAGGAGAGCAACATCCTGGGTCCGCCGATAAACAGGTAGGGGACAGAACACAGCGCTCCAAAACAGAACCCGTACCCTGCGCTCAGCAGGCAGTAGTGCCAGTGGTCCGCCCGCCTGCGGATCAGCAGTACGATGGTGACCAGCAGAGGCCAGACATACAGGTACATGATAACCCAGACGTGCGGACCCCAGAAAAAGATCTCCAGCGCAGTAAAAGCGAACGCAATGATATACGTCCGCTTCCCGAAATAGATCGTATAGATGACCAGCAGGAGCGTCACCAGTTCCACATTCGGAACCAGGTCCAGCGCCCGCTTCGCTGCTTCCAGAACTCCCAGGAGCATGCCCATCAGAGCTATCTCCCGAACCGTTATGCTTTTATTTTTCATAAGATAGCCGATAGGTGTCCCCGTCGCTGACCGGCTGCGCGTCCGCGCCGTAATTTCCGTATTCGCCGTTCACATAGATCGCCCAGTAGGCGCCGTCCTTCTCATAATCGGCTGTCAGGCCGTTGACAGAGATGATGAACATGCCATAGTCGCCGCCGGTTCCCTCGTAAGAGAAGTCTTCCCCTGCCGCCAGCTCGTTCATCAGGTCAGAGAGGTACTCCGCATCCGTGCGGCCTGTGTATGATTTTACCTCTCCGGTATCGTCGGACACTTCCAGTGTATAGGCCTTGGAACCCTGTTCTGCCTTGGGTCCGAACGCTTTATATACACCGAACAGCACTGCTGCCGCTGCGATAATGCCAATGAGACCGATCCATATCTTCTTTGTATTTTTCATGTGCCAATCCCTCCTGCTGCCCAATCATCGAAAATAATGGGAGCTGAGACCAGACTCTGCTCCGCATACATAAACAGTTACAGTATAAAACAATATTTGCATCTTGAAAACAAAAGAGTAAGATATAACCAAAGGAGATGCGTTATGATTCAGTTTTTTAAGAGAAATCTGGAAAAGCCATGGTTTGCCAATATGATCGCCATCTGCTCCGGCGTCATTTTGTATCTGCTCCTTACCTATTTCGGGAAGGTCCTGCACGGCGTCGGCGCCCTGTACCGGTATTTCTTTCCGGTCATCGTAGGCCTGATCATTGCCTATATCCTGAACCCGCTGGCCAAGGTGATCCAGCATCAGATCCTGCGGCGTCACGGGGATTCCAACATTTCCTGGTATATTGCCGTCGTGATCACGATCATTCTGGTCATTGCGCTGGCGATCGTTTTCGGCGTAGCCCTGATCCCCCAGATCATCTCGAGCGTGATTGGGTGGTTTAACAACCTGGAATCCTATGCTGAAGCACTGGAGCGGCTGATCGGCAGTCTTGACTTGGATGCCTCCGAATTCGGCATCGACCTGAGTTCCCTGGCCAGCTTCGGCCAGACCATTGTCAGCGTCGTGACGGATTTCCTCTCCAGAAATTCCAGGACCGTCATCAATACGGTGACGCATATCGGCTCCGGCGTCTTCACCGGTGTCATCAGCTTTATTATGGCCATCTACTTTCTCACCGGAAAGGAGAACTCCAAAAAGGGCGTAGGCAGGCTGATCCGCCTGCTGGTAACAGAGGAGCGCTTCGCAGAGCTTTCCGAGTTCTGGGGACGCTGCAACCGCATCCTGGTCCGTTACATCTGGTTTGACCTGATCGACGCCCTGATCGTCGGTGTCGCCAATGCGATCTTCATGGCTATCATGAAGATGCCCATGATCCCCCTTATTTCCGTCCTTGTCGCCGTCCTGAACCTGGCGCCCACCTTCGGTCCCACGATCGGATGTATCGCCGGCGCTGTGATCCTGGTCCTGGTAGATCCTCTAAGCGCGCTCTGGTTTATTCTTTTTACCATAATCCTGCAGCTGATCGACGGGTACCTGATCAAGCCAAAGCTCTTCGGCGACTCCCTCGGTGTTCCCGCGATCTGGATCCTGATCATGATCATCGTCTGCGGCCGTATGTTCGGCGTCATCGGCATCCTGATGGCCATTCCGCTGGCAGCGATCCTGGATTTCCTGTATCACGATTATTTCCTCACCAAGCTGGAACAGCGCAAGCTCAGAAAAAAAATGGAGTCTCTGCCGGATGCCGTCCCCATTGATGACACCGTCAAAAAAGTCTGATCTTTGGCAGCGCACTTACAAATATCTGATATATGGATCTAGAAAAGCATGAAAAAGGCAGCTTTCTCACCGATAGGTCTGAAAGCTGCCTTTGCTTTTCTTTTCTTTACTTTAATTCTTCTGCCAGCCGGTAGATCAGCTGCTCTGTTTTCTCCCAGCCAAGGCAAGGATCCGTGATCGACTTTCCATAGACCCCTTCTTCCGCTTTCTGGGCGCCGTCCTCGAGATAGCTCTCGATCATGAGGCCTTTGACGAGCCTTCGGATATCTCCGGAAACGTTCCTGCTGTGCAGAACGTCGCTGGCGATCCGGATCTGCTCCAGATACCGCTTCCCGGAGTTGGAATGATTGCAGTCCACGATGACCGCAGGGTTCGCCAGGCCCTGATGCTCATAAAGATCGTACAGGTTCTGCAGGTCCTCATAGTGATAATTCGGGTGGCTTCGCCCGAACTGGTCGACGAATCCGCGCAGGATCGCATGGGCCATTGGATTTCCCGTCGTCACGACCTCCCACCCGCGGTAGAGGAATGTCTGCTGGCTCTGGGCTGCCGCGATCGAGTTGAGCATGACCGTGATATCTCCGCTCGTCGGGTTCTTCATCCCGGCAGGGATGCCGATCCCGCTGGCCACCAGGCGGTGCTGCTGGTCCTCCACGGACCGCGCCCCCACGGCGACGTAGGCGAGCAGGTCAGAGAGGTATCTGTGGTTTTCCGGATACAGCATCTCCTCCGCACAGGTAAAGCCGGTCTCCCGCACGACCCTGGTGTGCATCTCGCGGATGGCAATGATACCCGCCAGCATATCCTCATGCTTAAGGGGATTGGGCTGATGAAGCATCCCTTTATAGCCGACGCCTTTTGTCCTTGGCTTGTTCGTATAAACGCGGGGAATGATAAAGAGCTTGTCCCTGACCTTCTCCTGCACGGCCGCAAGGCGGCTGATATACTCCAGGACCGCATCCTCCCTGTCTGCAGAGCAGGGGCCGATGATCAAAAGAAACCTGTCATCTTTCCCGTAAAAAATATCGGCGATCTCGCGGTCCCTTTCTTCCTTGATCCTGATGATGTCCCCGGAGAGCGGAAACTGTTCCTTGAGTTCCTGCGGCGCAGGAAGCCTGCGCCTGAATTCCATCTGCATTTCCATGATCATTCTTCCATAGCCTTCCGGATGCCGCCAAGAAGCTCTTCAAACGTCTCATAGGCGGGCAGCTCCGGATGATCTGCCTTGATAGCCTCCGTAGAGCGGAATAAGAATCCCGCTTTACTCGCCTGGATCATCGCCAGATCGTTATAGGAATCTCCTGCTGCGATCGTCTCATATCCGATCGACTGCAGGGCCTTTACCGTGGTCAGTTTCGATTCCTTGCAGCGCATCCTGAATCCGGTGATCTCGCCGCCTGGCTGCACTTCCAGCGAATTGCAGAAGATCGTCGGCCAGCCGAGCTTCTTCATCAGCGGGGAAGCAAACTCGGAAAAGGTATCGCTGAGGATGAGCACCTGGGTGATGGAGCGCAGCTCGTCAAGGAATTCCTTCGCCCCGGGGAGCGGATCGATCGTCGCGATCGTCTGCTGGATCTCCCTGAGTCCGAGGCCGTGTTCCTTCAGGATCCCCAGCCGCCAGTTCATCAGTTTGTCATAATCAGGTTCATCCCTTGTCGTGCGCTTCAGCTCCGGGATCCCGGACGCCTGGGAAAACGCGATCCATATCTCAGGGACCAGAACTCCCTCCAGATCAAGACAGGTAATATACATAAATACTGTCCTCCTTCTTATTATCCATAAGCAACAGGCTCTGCCTTCTTCATATTTTGCTATGATATAGCATAAATCGCCGTTTGACAAATGGGAAACGTTATTTATAATAGTTTAGAGCATTAACAAATTAAAGCATTAAATATCACTGGCCGCAACAAAAAAGTTACTGTCTGCAGACAGTAAACTCATCACGGCAGAATTTTCATCAAGGAGGACACCCTATGAGCATCAGAATCGGTATTATCGGATATGGCAATCTGGGAAAAGGCGTCGAGATCGCTCTCAGACAGGCAAAGGACATGGAGCTTGCCGCTGTATTCACGCGCAGAGATCCCGGATCCGTTAAGATCCTGACAGAGGGAGTCCCTGTCGTGAGCACCGCTGATCTGGAGGCGTGGAAGGACAAGATCGATGTCGCCGTCATCTGCGGCGGCAGCGCAACGGATCTTCCGGTACAGACACCGCAGTACGCTGCCCTGTTCAACGTCATCGACAGCTTTGATACTCACGCGCGCATTCCCGAGCATTTCGCCAATGTCGACGCCGCTGCTGCGGCGGCCGGCCATGTCGCCCTGATCTCCTGCGGATGGGATCCGGGCCTGTTCTCCCTGGCGCGCGCTTATACAAACGCGATCCTCCCCAACGGAAAGGATTACACCTTCTGGGGCAAGGGTGTCTCCCAGGGACACTCCGATGCGATCCGCCGCATCCCCGGCGTCAAAAACGCCAAACAGTACACGATCCCTGTTGACGCAGCCCTCGAGGCCGTCCGCAGCGGTGAGACCCCTGAGCTGACAACACGGCAGAAGCACACAAGAGAATGCTTTGTCGTTCTTGAAGACGGCGCAGATGCAGCGGCTGTTGAGAAGCAGATCGTTGAAATGCCCAACTATTTTGCCGATTATGACACGACGGTCCATTTCATCGGCGAGGAGGAATTCAAGCGCGATCACAGCGGCATGGCGCACGGCGGCTTCGTTTTCCGCAGCGGCAGGACCGGCGTCAGCGATGAGCACCAGCACATCGTGGAATTCAGCCTCAAGCTGGACTCCAACCCCGAGTTCACGACCAGCGTACTCGTCGCCTACGCCAGAGCTGTCTACCGCATGCAGCAGGAAGGACAGAAGGGCTGCAAGACGGTCTTTGACGTCGCACCGGCTTATCTGCTCGACATGAGCGCAGAGGACATGCGGGCACACCTTCTCTGATCGGCTGACCCGCTGATCTGTTGATTCGTTAGTCTGCTGATCCATTGATCAGTTGATCCGCCGATCCGATGATCTGCTGACCTGCTGATCTTCCTGAACAATATTCTGAAGTAACCAAAAAAAAGATGGGCGTTCCTTGGAACGTATCCCATCTTTTTTATTTGGTTCCTGTCACGCCTGCGGATGCCCGATCTTGAGCATGACTTCCTTTGCAACAGCAGGCTGAATATCATAGATGACGGTCAGGTCTCCCGGCTTTGTGGACAGTGTCTTTTCGTTCACCGGAATATAGGTGAGTTTCCACTGCCCCTCTTCCATCTCCTTTGGAGCTTTTTCCAGAAATACCTGAAAGGCAGCTTCCCGGAGGGCTTCCTCTAAAGGCATCGCGCTGATCCTTTTTTTCTCCTCAGCGGAGCCCCTGAAGGCACTGACAAGGCCTGCCGCACCGGCAAAGACCGCAGCGGCAGCCGGCATCATCAGCACATGGCCGCTTCCGCGAAATACGACTGAGAGCACGATTCCGGCACAGAATAAAATGCCAAAAAGGATATATTTTCTGACTGCCCTGCCTCCGGCCGTGCCGCCCTCCCGCAGCCATTTTTCCGCACATTCCCTGCAGACGCCGTATTCCCTGACGGCATCATCGGGAACCTGGTATTTATCTTCCCCGGTCAGGCCGCGCACATGCATCGTCCTCAGCTGCAGGGTGCGGAGCACGATCTGCGCATCTTTTCCGCATGCAATGCAATCCATCTCTGAACCTCCTGGCAAAACTCCTGTGCCTCTCAAAAATAAACGCTGCCCAGTCTGTGAACCGGGCAGCGCTTTTCGTAACTGATCAAAACTTAAACTGTGTCTGCCTGTTTTAGAGCATTCCGCCAAGGAATGACAGCAGCAGGCTTCCGATGACCAGAATGATCGCACCGCCGAGACGGGACGAGATCTGGGAGAACGGCATCAGTTCCATACGGTCTGCAGCGGACATAACAGCGACGTCGCCAGTGCCGCCCATGTTGGACATGCAAAGGCCTGCTGTGATACCAGCCTCAAACGGATAGAAGCCAACGAGTTTTCCGACGAGAGCTGCGCCGAAGAATGCGCCGACAACTGTGGATGCGCACAGGATCAGGTAGGTTACGCTCAGGGAGCTGATGACCTCTCCGAGATCCAGATAGCAGATACCGATGCCGACCAGCAGCGTTGTCGTAAGGTTCTTCATGATGAACTGAAACCACTGATAGCAGTCGATCTCGATTTCCTCGGGCAGAATGTCCGTGATCTTGCAGATCGCGACGGCGATGATCATCCATGCATATGCGTGAATGGAAACAGCCGGAACCAGCATATTCCAGAATTTTGCAACGATATAGCCGAATGCGAAGAAAGAGCAGGAAACCAGCAGGCCGATACCGAGCTTGCTGACGGCTATTGCGTCACGCTTTTTCTGGACCTCAGGGCTGATCTCGTACTCGGAGGCATCCGCCGCTGAAGCGACCATCAGCTGGCCGTGGCCATTCCACTTGTCGCTCTTTATAACCTTGGAGAGCACACCTGCAAGGACGATGGAGATCGCATTACCGATCGCAACTGCAGGAGACATGATAGAGATCGCCTGCTCTGCCGTCATCGTGCCGCTGGCTCCGAAGATCTTGGAAAGCGGGACCGCGCCGGCGCCCATGCCGCCGCCCATGATAGGAAGCGCGATCAGAAGAAGGGACTTGACCGTACCGAATCCGAGCACCGTACCGATGATCGTTGTCAGTCCGAACGCCAGGATCAGGCCGCCGAAGATCGCCGGGAAATACCTGGCTGCTGCCTTCACAAGAAGGTTGCGGTTCATGCCAAGGATCGAGCCGCAGATCAGGGCTGCGATATAGAAATCCAGGAATGCGCCGGTAGGTTTGAAAAATGTATTGATGTTGCTGACCATATCCATATGGATAAAGTTGCCGTACACTTTGGTTCCATCCTCAAGTGTTTCCACGACCTGGGGAAGGATCTTCGCATAATTGAGCAGTGCGGAGCCGAAAATAACAACGACAGCGCCGCCGCCAAGGTAATCCTTGATGATCGGTGTATGATCGCCGATCTCATTCAGGAACGTGCCCAGCACGATCATGAATGCAAAGCATCCTGCCATGCCCTGCGGAAGCGTTCCCGTCAGGACCGATACAATGACGATACATGCGAAAACGCAGAACAGAGGCCATGGCATATTAAACAGTTTGTATCCATCCTTATTCATTTTTATCCCCCTCTTATTGATGCCGGCAGATCCCTCTCTTCAGGACCCGTGTTGTCCGTCCGGGCGGACCTGCCGGTCTTGTGATCAGGCTCTGCGCCCGGTCAGATATCAGATCCTTGCAACACCGCTCCTGCGGGCTGCGTCTGCAACTGCCTTCGCAACTGCAGGTCCGACTCTCTTATCAAATGCCTTCGGAATGATATAGTCCGCGTTCAGTTCCTCATCGGAGATCAGATCTGCCAGCGCATGTGCTGCGGCCATCTTCATTTCCTCATTGATATCGGATGCGCGCACGTCGAACGTTCCGCGGAAGATGCCCGGGAATGCAAGCACGTTGTTGATCTGGTTCGGGAAGTCGCTGCGTCCGGTGGAAATAACAGCTGCTCCGCCTGCCTTGGCGTCATCCGGGAAGATCTCCGGAGTCGGGTTCGCACATGCAAATACGATCGCGCCTTCCGCCATCGTGCTGACCATTTCCTTGGTCACCGTGCCGGGACCGGAAACACCGATAAAGACATCTGCACCGACCAGCATATCTGCGAGGGACCCCTGTCTCCTCTCAAGGTTTGTGACCTCTGCCATCTCTTCCTTGATCCAGTTGAGGCCGTCTCTGCCCTTATAGATCGCGCCCTTGCGGTCGCACATGATCACGTGCTTGACACCTGCGGACATGATCAGCTTGGTGATCGCGATCGCCGCAGCGCCGGCGCCGGAGGTGACGACCTTGATCTCATCGATCTTCTTGCCGACGACCTTCAGAGCATTGTAGAGGCCTGCCAGCGTGATAACAGCCGTGCCGTGCTGGTCATCGTGGAAGATCGGAATATCGCAGCGCTCTTTGAGCTTGCGCTCGATCTCAAAACAGCGGGGAGCCGCGATATCCTCGAGGTTGATGCCGCCGAAGGATCCGGAGATCAGGGCTATGGTATTGACGATCTCATCCACATCCTTGGACTTTACGCAGAGCGGGAACGCATCCACATCGCCGAAGGATTTGAACAGAACGCACTTGCCTTCCATGACCGGCATGCCGGCCTCAGGGCCGATATCGCCAAGTCCGAGAACGGCTGTGCCGTCCGTGATAACTGCGCAGAGATTATGACGTCTTGTCAGCTCATAAGATTTATCAACATCCTTCTGGATCTCCAGGCAGGGCTCGGCAACGCCGGGTGTATATGCCAGAGACAGGTCATCTTTCGTAGCTACGGGAACGCGGGAAACGATCTCGATCTTTCCTTTCCATTCTCCGTGAAGTCTCAGTGATTCCTTTGCATAATCCATAATACTATCCCCCTTTGTTGTAAATTATTGATATTCCCGAAAATTTTAAAAATTTGTCAGCGTAATTTTGTCAAATTCACGGGCTACACTTAGAATCATACTAGAAGTCTGCCTTATTTGCAATATAACGGCACCTTTTAGCAGGAACAATTTGTGCATTTTGTCCCAATTATAGCGCCGGCAGCTCCTGCGCCGGCCATCGTTATGATTCCTTTTCTTTTCCGAAGCGTCTGCGCATCAGCGGTTTGATCCCTCCCGCCTCGAGGATCATCATGGCCTGGTCGCCGAGCCGTTCACAGGGCAGGACCTCTCCTGTCTCCCTGATCGTCACGGTTCCCTGTTCGAGATCGAGCGTAAGAGTCTGGCCGTCCTTCACTTTTTTGGATACGTCTTTGCAGATGATAGGAAGCAGGCCTAAATTGATCGAATTCCTGAAGAAAATTCTGGCAAACGAATCGGCAAGCACTGCGCTTGCTCCCATATTCAGGAGCGCGATCGGCGCATGCTCCCTGCTCGATCCGCAGCCGAAGTTCCTGCCGGCAACAACAAATCCGCCCTGCGGGAAGTTTGCCGCGATCTCCTCGTTCACGCCGCACAGGCAGTGGCTCCCGATCTCCTTTGGATCCGTGATGGCAAGAAAGCGCCCCGGATAGATCTGGTCAGTATCGATATTATCTCCGACAACTATGATTTTCCCTGTCAGTACTGTTTCCATGTTCTTCCCCCTTTCTTCTCAGAGAAATTCCCTGGGATCCGTAATATATCCGTTCACCATACTCGCAGCCACGGTTGCCGGGCTTGCCAGATACATCAGTGCCTCCGTCGATCCCATGCGTCCCGGGAAATTCCTGTTCGTGCTGGTGATGCAGACCTCTCCGGGCGCAAGGATCCCTTCGTGGGCGCCGAGGCATGCGCCGCATCCCGGTGTCGTGATCGTCGCGCCTGCTGCCATCAGGTCCTGTATATATCCCTTTTTCATGCATTCAAGCATAACTTCAGCGGAGGCGGGCACAACAACAAGCCTTGTATAAGCCGGAATATGCCTGCCTTTGAGGATGCGCGCCGCTTCCGCGATGTCCTCCTCCCTGCCTCCCGTGCAGCTCCCGATATAGCCCTGGTTCAGCATGATCTTTTTGCCGCCTTCTATGACGCTTGAGAGCGTATGTACATTCTCGACGCTGCTCGGGCAGGCCAGCTCCGGCTCCAGAGAGGAGACATCAAAAACATAGCTCTCCGCATACTGATAACCCGGATCCGTATACTGTACCTCATAAGGACGGACAGCGCGCCTGGAAACGTAATCAAGAACGTCCTGGTTTGGCTGCATATAGGCCGTCTTGGCGCCCATCTCGACAGCCATATTGCAGATGACCATGCGCCCGGCTACATTCAGCTTGTCCACATAGCTCCCTGTAAAATCGATTGCCTTATAAACGGCTCCGTCCGCCCTGATCTTTCCGAGCACGGCCAGCACGACGTCCTTGGGATAGACGCCCTTCGGCGCTTCTCCTTCCAGCCTGATCTCTATGATCTCGGGAACGCGGAACCAGAGCTCACCTGTCATAAGGATCGTAGCCATGTCCGTCGCGCCGCAGCCGGTCCCCATGGCTCCGAAGGCGCCGTGCGTAGTCGTGTGGCTGTCGGTCGCCACAACGATCATACCGGGATAGATGACGCCTGCCTCCGGCATGACCTGGTGGCATACGCCGCAATTCGTGTCAAAATGAAACCGCAGGTTATTTTTCTGCGCGAATTCCCGCATCTCTTTATGGTTTGACGCGCTCTTAATGTCCGGTGTCGGAGCGTAGTGGTCAAAAACAAAAGCGCACCGCTCGCTGTCCCAGACCTTCTCTCCTCCCATTTCATAAAATGAGTAGACCGTCTGCAGATACAGATCGTTGATCTCGGCAAAGTCGACCTTAGCCGTTACGATCTCACCGGTCTTAACTATGTCCCGTCCGCTGTTCCTGGCGAGGATCTTCTCTATTGCATGCATGATTCCCTCCTTTTTTGCACGTATGTCATCTCACCCGCATTCGAATACTCGTTTCCGCGTTTCGTATATTGTATATTGTATACGATTTTCGCCTATAGAGTATCACACATGCTGCAAAATAGCAATAGCTATTTCTGGCCGGCTTTTATTATTTCGTTGCCAATCCCGGCCAGGTCGGATAAAATTGGCTTGCATGTATATCGGATATCGTATGCAGAAAGGATCGTGAAATGGAATCGATCGAATTAATGCCTGTCAGAGTCAGGATCGCATCTATATTAAAGAAAGCCATCTACTGCGGCGAATATAAGGCCGGAGACGAACTGAGCCTTACGGATATCGCCGCACAGCTCGGCGTGAGCAGGACGCCCGTGAGAGAGGCCTTTCAGCAGCTCGCGTCAGAAGGGCTGATCACACTGCGGATGAATCGCGGTGCTGTCGTCAATCTGATCGGCCGAAAGTTCATCGAGGACTGTTTCGAGGTACGGATCCTGCTGGAAGCGGAAACGGCCGCCAAGGCAGCCATGAGCGGCATGGAGACGGACTCTCTCCTCTCCCGGGCGATGCTGTGCAGCGAGCAGATCGACACTGTCTCCAAAGAGATCTATGAAGAGCTCAACCAGGATATTCACATGGCGATCTGGAATGCTGCCGGAAATGAAAAAATGAAATCTTACCTGCTGGAGCTCTGGAATGGTCCCAGCACCGGGCATTCTCTTCCGCAGATCCGCCAGCACTACAAAGATTCCGCTTCGGAGCACATCCGGATCCTGGAAGCCATCCGGGACCGGGACGCTAAGCGCGCCCGCGAAGAGATGGCCTCTCACATTTCAAGAAGCCGCGACAATATCGTTCCGCTTTATCCGGATGCCACCTGACAGGGGAGGAGCAGAATCATGCAAGCCTATTCCGGTTTTGCCGAAGTATATGACGAATTTATGGACAATGTCCCTTATGAAGAGTGGGCGGACAGGTTCGATGCCCTGATCCGAAGATATTCTATGCCCGATAGCCCTGAGGATGGAAATGAGGAAAAAAAGATCCTCGTTGATCTGGGCTGCGGGACCGGCGTCCTGACGGAATTGATGGCCGGAAAAGGATATAATGTCTGGGGGATCGATCTCTCCCCGGAAATGCTCGCTGTGGCGCAGGAGCATAAAGCCAGCACCGGGCAGGATATTCTCTATATCTGCCAGGACATGCGGGAAGTGGAACTCCCGTTCCAGGTCCCGTACTGTATCTCCGCCTGCGACTGCGTCAACTATCTGCTGACGGATGACGACCTTCTTGCCATGTTCCGGAGCGTCCATAGCAGTCTCCTGCCGGACGGTCTCTTCCTGTTCGACTTTAATACGCTGCACAAATACCGGGACGTGATCGGTGACACCACCATCGCCGAGAGCCGGGAAAACGCTGCCTTTATCTGGGAAAACTGGTTTGATCCGGATTCACGTATCAACGAATACGACCTGACCCTTTTCACGAAAAAAAGTCCGGAAGATCCGGACTCTGAAGAATTTCTGCGTTCCATAGAGACTCACTACCAGCGAGGATACACGGCGGAGGAGATGCTCTCCTGCGCCCAGAAAGCCGGCTTCCGCCTGCTGGAGAGCATGGACGCGGATGACAACGGCCCTGTCCGGAGTGAGAGCGAACGCGTATTATTTGTCTTGAGGAAATAAGGGTTCCTTATAACCCTGTCACGCCATAAACCACAGCACCTATGAGTCCGCTGCAGAGGATCGCCTGCACCGGGCTCACTTTCTTTTTGTGCAGCAGGACGAGCATCAGCGCGCAGACGGCGACCGCTACGAGGTTCGTCGCAGGAAGGTCGATCGTATCAACACTCCCCCAGAAGGCATTGCATGTGAGTTTGAGCGCAGAGGCAATGACCATGGCGGCAATGGCAGGCCGCAGGCCTTTGAGCACTCCCTGCACTCCCTTCAGGGTGCGGTATCTGTAATAGATCCAGGAGATCGTGATCACGATAAAGATCGAAGGCAGGACATAGGAACAGGTGGAGATGATCGTCCCCGGTATTCCCGCGATCCGGACGCCGACAAAAGAGGCAATATTGATCCCCAGAGGTCCCGGCGTCATCTCAGAGATGGAGATGATATCCGAAAACTCCGAGTTGGTCAGCCACCCCTGCTGCGCGACGACCCTCTGCCTGATGAGCTCCATGCTGGCGAGCCCGCCTCCGAAGCTGAATGCCCCGATCAGGAAAAACTGCAAAAATAATTGAAAATAGGTCATATGTGTTTTCCCTTTTCCTGTTTTCTGCTCTCATAAAGGACACTGATCCCGCCTGCGATCCCGCAGAACAGGATCGCAATAATAACGTCCACGCCGAAAAAGGCGACCCCCACGACGGATATGGCAAATAAGGCAATGGAGAGGATCTTCCTGTCCTCCAGCGCAGTTTTGCTCATCGTAAAGCTCAGGTGTATGAGCACCGCCGCAACGCCCGCCTGCATTCCCCGCAGGATAAGGGCGACGATCCTGTTTTCCCTGAACTGCTTATAAAACACGGATATAACTGAGAGAATGATCATCGGGGGCAGTATGCTGCCAAAAGCTGTCAGGATCGCTCCCGGAATGCCCGCAAGGTGATAACCGATGATCGTCGCGGAATTGACCGCCATCACCCCCGGACAGGACTGGGCGATCGCCACCAGATCCAGCATTTCCTCGTGGTCGATCCATTCCAGCTCTTCCACGAATTTTTTCTGCAGCATCGAGATGATGACCAGTCCGCCGCCGAAGGTGCACATACTGATCACAAAGCACGTGGAGAAGAGTTTCCAGTACAGGTGATCCTTTTCTATCTTCTTATCTTTCATAAAACTTCTGCCTTTATGCATTTCCGGAATCAAGAGTTCTCTTCCGTCTATTATAAACCGCAGGGGTCACTTTGTGAACGTCAATTCTCCGGCTCCGCATAATACTTGAGCAGCAGGGAGACAACATTGGAGTAGGAAAGCTTTCCCGCTTTTACCCCGTTCACCTTCAGCGTGGTGTCGACATAGGTGTCCGCCGCTTTCTCAACGACTTCCGAATCCAGGACCGCCTCTTTTTCGATCCAGGCCTCCACTTCTTCCGATAAGAACTGATTATCCTTCCTCACCCGCGGCAGCACATGGATCTGGCTGAAATAGTACTCCCTTCCCGCGGAATACCAGAAATCATTGTCCACATAATTCAGCACACCGAGCCATCCGCTGTATTGAAAAAAGATATCCTCCGACTGCGTACACGCCAGGAAGGCCAGGAAATTGGCGTCGTCCTCATAGATATATCCGTGCGTATGGGACAGCTCATGGCACATTGTGTAGGGCTTGTTTGAGATCTCCATGATGTCATTGAAGTTAGCTTCCATGGAGAACGGAAAATAGTATCCCTGCATTTTCTGCTGGCTCATGAAGACGGACGCCCTGAGGGCTTTTGGCATGACCTGGAATCCTCCGAGCTGCGGCCAGCCGTTTTCCGAAAGCTGCCGCATGCAGCGCCTCGCCTCCTCTTTCATCGCGTCCTGTCCCGGAGAATAAACGAGTTCTCCGTTTTCGTCCCTCTCCATCTGCGCTGACAGGGCATTGCACCTTCGCACGACCATGTTGCGCAGCTTTGTCAGATCCTCCAGCGAATAATCTCTCCCGTAGCCCGGAAGGCCCTTTTCGATCGGCGTGCAGTGATACTGGATAAAGCAGTTCTGCGTCATGATCAGTACAACGACAGCGGTGATCCAGGCTGTGAGCCTGAAGAATCCTCCGACAAACTTTCTAAAGCTGCGCTTCCTGCGAAGGAAGAGAAGCACCACGACAAGAACAACAGCCAGAGCGATCCAGATCACGGCAGCTCCCAGCATCCATTCCCCCACAGAAAAAGGGACCCGGGACGTCAGGCCTCCGTAGAGCCGGACCCACAGCGGAAATACTTTTTTCGTATGAAGATCCGAGAAGGCCGTGCTGTTCCAGGCAAGGATGTTCAGAACAGCGCTCAGCGCGAATATGGCCGATAAAACAATATTCTGTTTTCTGTGTCCGCGTTTTTCCATAATCTGTCCGGCGTATGATCCTGCCAGTAATTCAAATACCCTGACCAGGTTCTTCCCGTCACTTAGGACAGAGATCCCGGGCAGGGTACTTATTGATCTTGCTCTTAAATGTTACCTGATCGCTCTTTTGCGGAAAGGACTGCGATCCTACGGATATATCGTCCCATCGGCATAATTGTAAACAAAAGCCGCCTGAAGTTTTGCCTCGGAGGGCAGCCAGCTGCCGTCCGCCCTAAGCGGTGCCTCATAATAATGATAGATTCCCTGACTGCCGTCCGGCATATCCGCGGCATATTCCAGGTAGCGTATCGTATTCCCGTCCTGCTGCAGACGCACACAGAGGATCCCCTGCGTATTCAGGAAAATATCGAAGCCCATCCCCTGCTGCTGGAATCTGGCAAAATAGATCGGCAGATATCCGGAATTGATCCGGTTCATTTTTTCCGCCATCTGTGCCTGCGTAACGGCGTTCCTGTTATCGCCTGCAACGACCGCTGTGCCGGAATCTGCAGCTGCGGCCGCCTGCTCTGCCTGCCTTGCAGCCTCTGCCGCTGCTCTGGCCGCTTCCTCTTCCTGTCTTTTCTGTTCCAGAAGCTGCGCGAGCAGCTGCTGTTTATACTGGTACGCCTTTTTCACGACATCGGTGACCAGCTCGTAGACAGCAAGGTTCGTCACATCATTATAATGGAGATCGTCATAGAAGCTGATATTGCCCTTCAGCTGTGAGTTAATATCGATGAAGGATACATTTTCGGACAAACCTGCGCGTACGGCAGCATTAAAGCTGTCCACCGCTGCGTTGGAAATGCCGGATGATGTGACCCCGCGGACGGGATTGACAGATACGTAATAGACTTCGGCACCTTTAGCTTTCCACTCGGCCGCTTTCTGATTGATATACTCGCAGTATCGCTCCGCCATGGAAGGTGTCAGGCAGTCATTAATCCCCAGCATCAGGACGACAGAAGATCTGCTGTCCACCTCTTCGTCGATCCTGGGCACGCCCGTGGATGTCATCCACTCAAAGCCCTCTCCGGAGCCGATCGACCAACGGTCTCCGAAAGGATCCGTCGTATTGATATAGGTCCTGTCCCTCTGGTTCGTCCTGACCCAGTACATGCCGAGCGTCCTGGAGTCTCCCACAAAGATGATCTTTCCATCGTCTGCGGTGCTCCCGCTTTGTGCTGCCGATGCCTTCAGCGGACAAAGCCCGCCTGCAAACAGGCACAGGAGCAGCACCAGTGCCGTCCATTTTCTCATTTCAAAACCCCTTTTTCCTTTAATTACATAAATCCGCGAGGCGCGGCTTTTTCTTCTGCGCAGTTGTTCATCAGCATCCGAACAGCAGCCTCGTACTCCACACAGTTCCTGGCCTTCCGGATCTCCTTGAGATACCTCTCGCCCTCCGGATACATCCTGCCCATATAAGCCCAGAGCTCCTTCATGCGGTTTACGAGTACACGCTCCCCGGAAGCACCCGCCCCGGTCCTGCCCTGCTGCCCTACCGGCAGCCTGCCGTCTGCATTCTTCTTGAAGGAGGGTGACAGGTAGACCTCCTTGTATGCAGCGTAGATCGCTTTATGAAAAACGCGAAGCCCCGGTGCAGGGGTGTCCCGATCCCTTCCTTTGATCTTCAAGGCAAGCGCCGGATCCGCGATGAGCCCTCTTCCGATCATGACCGCGTGGATCCAGTCAAACCTGTCTCTGATCAGCTCAAGATCCTCCGCCGTATTGACATTGCCATTATAACATACGGGTATTTTTGCTGACAAATCAGCCGCCAGCGCGAAGGTCTCCAGATGCGGCAGCCCGCTGTACATCTCGTTTCTCGTCCTGGGATGAATGATCAGCTCCGAGATGGGATACTCTTTATACATCGCAAACAGGGAGGGAGCCTCCTCCGGAGAAGAGAACCCGATCCTTGTCTTCACGGAAAGGCGCATTCCTTCCGGCAGGTCCCGGAATACCTCATCCAGAAACGCATCCAGTTTCTCCGGCACACGAAGGAATCCGGCACCTCTGTTTTTGGATACGACCGTGGAGACGGGACAGCCGAGATTTAAGTTGATCTCCCTGTACCCCATCTCATGCAGCCAGCCGGCCGCATGCAGAAACTCCCCGGCATCGTTGGAGAGGATCTGCGGAACGGTCGCGATACCTGCATTGTTTTCCGGGCGTGCGTCTTCCTTTTCCCTGGTTTTATAGCTCTTTGTATAGGTTGCCGCGATGAACGGAGTAAAATAGCGATCCACGGAATCCCCGTAGATCTCATGATGAACGCGGCGATAGATATGACCGGTGATGCCCTCCATGGGGGCGAAACAGATCTCCATACAGGTCACCAGACCGACATGGCCAGCAGAATGATCAGCGGCATGGTCACGATCGACAGAAGCGTCGAGATGACCACGGTCTCCACAGCGTAGGGATAATCCTTGCCATGAAGCTGCGCGTAGACAGCTACGTTGGAGCCGACCGGGCAGGCCGATGCGATCAGGACGGCGAGCTTAAGCTCCTGGAACTGGGAGGGCAGGAGCGAGAGCACCAGCACGCTGATCAGCGGGACGGCGCACAGTCTCACCGCCGCGATCAGGTAGTTGCTCTTTCTGCGGAACATGGACGGCAGGTCCACCTCTGCTAAATAGACGCCGATCACAAACATGGCCAGCGTTGTATTCGTATTGGCGATATACTGGATGCTCTGGCGGACGACGGACGGGACCGGGATCCCGCCGAAGAACAGGATCAGCCCGATGATGATGGCGACCATAAAGGGAGCCTTGAGGACTTTTTTAACCTCCAGGCCCGATTTCTCGCCTGTCAGCAGGGAGACACCGTATGTCCACTGCAGAATATTCAGCAAAGCGATAAAGGCCGCTATATAGAAGGATGCCGAGCTGTCAAGGACGGCTGCGATCAGCGGAATTCCAAAGAATCCCGGGTTGGAAAAGGCGCCCGCAAAAGCGGCGATCTCATCTTTTCTGAAGGCCACTCTCGAGACGACCATACTGATGAGCAGCAGGATCGCCGCGGCCGCCATACTGATCAGGAGCGCTGTCGTCTTCTCCGGCGTGCGCTCAGTGATAAAGCCGTTTACGATCACGCAGGGCAGCACGATGTAGATCAGGATATTGCCGATGGTCTTGCTGCCTTCCTTGGAGATCTTTCCTCCCTTGAACAGGCAGTAGCCCACCCCGGCAAGGATAAACATCATGATGATCTGTTTCAGAAGAATGACTGCTAAATCCATAGAACTCTCCACAAAGCTGTTATTGATTGAATCCCGATAAAGAGCGACTTCTTTAGCCTTTTACAAAAAGGCGGAACTGCCAGAAACAGCAGTTCCGCCACATTGTAGCATATTGGGTAACAGGACGTCAAAAGTCTGCAGGATCAGCTGTTCAGTGCGTTTTTCAGTACTGCAAGGAGCCCTGCCATCTTCTCATCGTCCATCATGCCGAAGGACTTCAGGGACTTCAGAGGCATGAACTTCATCATCGCCTCCATCATGGGATCCATCTCTTCCATCGCGATCGGGCCATTGCCTGCCATCTGGGCCATCATGCCCTGGATCACCGGTGCCGTCTTGGGATTAGCGAGGAGCTCGCCCATGGTGATGGAAGGATCCATGCGCATCGGAACGACCTTCTTCGTCGTGAAATTGATCTCTGCGCAGGCCGTGATGTTGTCGGATGCATCGCCGACGAGGATCTGGTATTTTCCGCTGGGAGCATACCAGTCGCCGAGGGCTTCATTGTAATAGGAGAGGCTTCTGGCATCGATCGTGATCGTGACGCCCTGCTTCTCGCCCGGCTCGAGCTCGATCTTCTCAAATCCCTTGAGTTCCTTGATCGGCCTGTCGGGTGTGCCGTTGATATCGCTGACATAGAGCTGGACGACCTCTTTGCCCTTCATCTTGCCGACGTTGGCGACATCGACGGTCACGCGGATCTCGCCGTCATCATCCATGGAGTCGGAGGAGAGACGGATGTTGTCGATGACAAAATCTGTGTAGGACAGGCCATGACCGAATGCCCAGCGTACCGGCATTTCCTTCTTGTCATAGTATCTGTAGCCGACATAGACACCTTCAGCATAGACGCACTTCTCAGGATCTGTGTTGAAGTTCAGATAGCTCGGATTATCCTGCACGCGAAGCGGGAAGGTCTCTGCAAGCTTGCCGCTCGGGTTCTTGAGGCCGTACAGCAGCGCATCGGTTGCGGTTC
This sequence comes from Lachnospiraceae bacterium, assembly GCA_017449745.1. Lineage (GTDB taxonomy): Bacteria > Bacillota > Clostridia > Lachnospirales > Lachnospiraceae > CAG-791. Next base: position 982 of record JAFTFD010000044.1, on the reverse strand, counting down.
CTACGCCCTGTCCGCCGAGGTACATCTCGAGGATCGCCGCGACGTCATCTGCCCAGGGAGTTTCAACGGGGCTGCCGTTGTGGAGCACGACGACGACGTTGGAGTTGACGGAAGCCACTTCCTTGATCAGGCGGTTCTGGCACTCCGGCATATCCATATTCGGGCGGTCATATCCCTCGGACTCAAAAACATCCGGAAGACCCGCAAAAATAACAACGATATCTGCCTCATGTGCAGCCTCGATCGCCTTCTCCAGTTCGACCTCATCCAGCTCGTCCTTGTCGAACGGGAAGCCCTTTACGTACTCGACGTTCCTGCCGTTTGCCTTTGCAGCATCGAGAGCGGAAACAACGCGGGAAGCGTTGATGTGGGAAGAGCCGCCGCCCTGGAACCTGGGCTTCTCAGCGTACTCGCCGATATAGACGATCTTCTTGGAGCTGTCCAGCGGAAGGATCCCGTTGTTTTCCAGAAGGACTGCGCACTCAGCCTCGACCTTCTCAGCCTTCTTGTGATCCGCCTCGCGGTCAAATATGACGCCTTCCATCTTGTTATCAAGATAATCGTATACGACCTTCAGGATCCTCTCTGCAGCCTGGTCGACCAGCTTCTCGTCAAGAGAGCCGTCTTTGACAGCTGCCACGATCTTGGCATCATTGCTGGCTGTATCGCCGGGCATCTCGAGCTCAAGGCCTGCGCGAACGCCCTGGACTCTGTCGCTGACTGCGCCCCAGTCGGTCATAACGAAGCCCTCAAAGCCCCAATCATCTCTTAAGACCTTAGTCAGCAGCCACTCGTTATCGGAAGCATAGGTTCCGTTGATCTTGTTGTAAGAGCACATGACAGTCTTGGGCTGGGCCTTTTTGACTGCTGTCTCGAATGCAGGGAAGTAGATCTCCCTCATGGTCCTCTCATCCGCCACAGAGTCGTTGCTCATGCGGTAGAATTCCTGGTCATTCAGGGCAAAATGCTTGATGCTCGTGCC
>JAFTFD010000043.1 GCA_017449745.1 Lachnospiraceae bacterium | reverse complement strand
TTCAGCCGGAATAGCTGGGTGCGCCGGAGCTCTGTACTCCCACAACCTGGCATCCCTGATCGCGACACCGGCGCGTTTCGGCTACAACATGTCGATCCTGTTCCTGGTCTTCGTCGTGCTGGGCGGCATCGGCTCCACGAGAGGCTCCATCATCGCAGCCATTATCCTGACACTGATCCCGGAGGTGCTGCGATTCATGGCAAATTATCGCATGCTCATCTATTCGATCGTCCTGATCGTCATGATGATCATCAACTGGAACCCGACATCCCGCGCCTTTATCGAGGCGCACTCACCGAAAAAGCTGTTGGCTAAGAAAAAGGCAGCAAAAGCTTCAGCATCCGCAGGCCAGGCTCCCGGTTCGGCAGCGGATCTGTCCGGAAAGGAGGGCAAATAAGATGGCACTCCTCGAGATCAAGAACCTCGCGATCCAGTTCGGCGGCCTTCGCGCAGTCGACGACTTCGACCTGACCATAGAGAAGGGCGAGCTGTACGGCCTGATCGGCCCGAACGGAGCAGGTAAAACAACGGTATTTAACCTTCTGACCGGCGAGTATAAACCTAACGAAGGCGTCATCCGCCTGGACGGGAAGGACATAACAGGAAAGAGCACGATCGAGATCAACCGCGAGGGCATCGCGCGTACTTTTCAGAATATCCGCTTATTTAAACAGCTTTCCGTTCTGGACAACGTCAAGATCGGGCTCCACAATCAGTACCCGGTATCCACGATCGCCAATGTTTTCCGCCTCCCGGCTTATTTCGAGACGGAGAAAAAGATGAATGAAAAGGCTATGGAGCTGCTGCGTGTCTTTGATCTGGACAAAGAGGCGGACACGCTTTCCTCGAACCTGCCCTACGGAAAACAGCGCAAGCTCGAGATCGCGCGCGCCATGGCAACACAGCCCAAGCTCCTGCTCCTGGATGAGCCGGCCGCCGGCATGAATCCGAATGAGACGCAGGAACTCATGGATAATATCCGCTTTATCCGCGAACACTTCGGCCTTACGATCCTGCTGATCGAGCACGACATGAAGCTGGTATCCGGTATCTGCGAGAAGCTGACTGTCCTGAACTTCGGGAGGATCCTGACGCAGGGAGAGACAAAAGAAGTCCTGCAGGATCCCGAGGTCATCAAGGCTTATCTGGGGGAATAAAATGGCATTACTGACAGTGACAGATCTTAAAGTAAACTACGGCGTGATCCCCGCCTTAAAAGGCATTTCCTTTAATGTCGAGGCGGGAGAGGTCATTGCGCTGATCGGCGCAAACGGCGCCGGCAAGACAACGATCCTGCGCACCGTGACAGGGCTGGTGGAAGCGGCCAGCGGAACGATCGAATTCGACGGGAAGAATATTACGAAAACGCCGGCGCACAAGATCGTCGAGATGGGCATGGCGCATGTCCCGGAGGGCCGCAGGGTCTTCCCGGAGCTCACCGTGCTGCAGAACCTGATGCTGGGCGCATATATCCGCAAGGACGCCCAGGAAAAGGCACAGACGCTGGAAGAAGTGTATGGGCACTTCCCCCGCCTGAAAGAGCGCGAGAAGCAGCTGGCGGGAACTCTCTCAGGAGGAGAGCAGCAGATGCTGGCAATGGGCCGGGCCCTTATGTCGCGCCCGAAGATCATCCTCATGGATGAGCCCTCCATGGGCCTCTCCCCGATCTTTGTAGGAGAGATCTTCAACATTATCGAAAAGGTCTCAAGTCAGGGAACTACGGTCCTGCTGGTGGAACAGAACGCCAAAAAAGCGCTCTCCATCGCCGACAGGGCTTATGTCCTGGAGACCGGCAGCATTGTGATGTCCGGCAACGCGGATGACCTGCTGCATGACGATTCGATCCGGAAGGCTTACCTTGGGGAGTAAGCGCTGTATTATTTGGTCCAGAAAGCTTACCTTAGGTGTGAGTGTCAGGAAAAAGGGGGTTATTATGAATCAGAAAATTACGATCTGTATCAATCGGGAATACGGAAGCGGAGGCAAGACGATCGGAGAGATGCTCTCTGAGAATCTGGGGATCCACTACTACGATAAGGAGATCGAAAAGCTGGCTGCGGATGCATCCGGGATCAACGAGGCGCTCTTTGTCAGCGCGCAGGACGATTTTCACGGGACGCCGCTTTTCCGCTCATCGACCTCGATCTACACGGGAGAGCTTCTTCCGCCTTCCAGCAGCGAGTATACGTCCAGAAAGAATCTTTTTAATATCCAGGCTAAAGTCATCAAAGACCTGTCGGAGACGCAGCCCTGCATCATTATCGGCCACTGCGGCGGCTTTATTCTGAGGGACCGCCCGAACGTCGTCAGGATCTTTGTCCACGCCCCGCATGACTTCCTCATGGAAAAAGCGGCAGAGAAGAAATCCCTTCCGCCCAAGGATCTGGAGCGTTACATCGAGAAGGAAAATAAGAGAAGAGCCGCCTACAATTTCTATTACAGCGGCACGGAATGGGCGGATGCCCACAACTATGATCTCTGCCTCGACTGCTCGGTACTTGGCTTTGAGAAGGCCAGGGAACTGGTGAAAGCCTACATGAAGGTCCGCTTTGATGGGCTGGAATTCTGATAAAAGTTCTGATTAGAGTCTAAGCTGTGTAATTCATACACAGCTTATTTTTTTGACTTTCTGCTGGATCTTATCAGGCTGAACTCTGTCAGGCTGAGCCTGAGGAAGATGCGCCGTATCGGGATGAACTGAATCGGGGTTAGCCAGCCGGATCAACAGCAATAAAAAAGAGACCTCCCATCTTGCGAGGAAGGTCTCTCCAGTGTGGTTTAAGTTTTAGTTTCCGTCTGCATCGTTTCCGAGCATTTCACTTGCAGAATCAACAGCATCTCCAACCGCATCCATGGCACCGGAGATCGTATCAACTACAGAATCACCAGCTGCGTCAACTGTGCTGGTAACAGCATCTCCTATTGCAGCAGCAGCCTCGCTGGCAGCCTTTGTGCCATCGCTTACATTGTTGATCGCTGCACCGGCATCGCTGACAGCAGTTCCTGCTGCAGCTACGCCTGCATTGACAGCGTCCATATCGATAGAAGCATTGATCGCTTCGATCTGCTCATTCAGAGTGGTAACACTTCCGTTGATCATCTGTCTTGCAAATGCGCTGCCCGCCCTTGCGGTCGTGATCACCTGCCCGACCTGCTTAACAGACTCGGTCACCTGCGGCATGATAGCAACAGCAGCCTCTGTATTGGTATAGAGACCATCCAGTGTCTGCGTGACGGGTGTAATATCGATGGAAGCGATCACCGGTTCAGCTATGTCGCTGGCCATCTGCGCATTCTGAATAACAACAGCAGAAGTAGCATCCGCCATCGTATTGATCTGCTCGATCATCGGATCTACAGTATCGACCTGTGCGGAAACGCCGGCGATCATTCCCTTTGTCTGCTCAAGCGTGGTGTTCGCTAAATCGACAGTAGCATTGATCTGCTCTTCAAGACCTGTGATCTGCGTACCTGCATCAGCGATGACGGCGTCAACGCCGGCCAGTGTATTGTCAAGTTCGGCCACAGATGCATTGATCTGGTTGATAGCCCTAAGCGCCATCGGAAGAGCAACTGCAAATGCAGCGGCAAAGATAACTGCCAGCACGACCTTCAACAGGCTTCCCCAGAAAGCTCTGGTCGCGCGGCCTTTTCTCTTGCGTGCGATCATCTCTGTGTCAACAGCCAGATTCTTCATGACATTAGAGAAAGAATCCTCATAATCGGCACGCTGACTGCTGAGGATCTTGTCGATCTCGCGGGAAGCAGCCTCTCTGACACAGGTCTTTCCATACTCGTGGAAAGCATCGGTGGTCTTTTCATTGATCTCGTTGATCTCATTGATCTCAGTGCTCATAATAAACCCCCCAGAAAAATATATTTGCATACACCAATTATTATACAGGATATCCCGCGCAAGTGGTATGAATTTTTCGAAAACTTTTATGGGAACGCAATCAGGGAACGCAATCAGGGTGATGAAGGTATATGGAAGACAAAAAGAGCCGGCCGCACAGGAACGTGCGGCCGGTCTGGTTTTAGGGAGGAACCCGTTTTGCAACGGGCTTATGAAAAAGTTATTAGCAATGCTCTTAGCATCTTTAATGATAAAGGGTCTTCATTAATAAATAAGGAAGGTGTTGTGAACAAAATATGAATTCATGAGTTTCCGGGTAAACATTAAGACAATTAAGAAAGCCGGATCTTGCGATCCGGCTTTCTATGGAAAAAGGCGATAAAGAACTTAATCGGGGTAGCATCTGTTTGCGGGGATGCAATGTTCTTATCGAAAAGTATCTTACCATGACACTGTCACGAGGTAAAGTGTTAAAATGCTAAAACTTTCACAGAAAATTATTTCCGAATTTGTTAATTACTACTAAAAGATAAATTTGCGTCATAGATGCCAGTATCACCCAAAATAGTTTCAATACAGAGAGTGCCATTCCTTATTAGAGGCATTAATACAGGAACCGACTCTTCAGCGCCTTTTCGATACCGTAATATGTCTCTTCTTAAAGACCTTCCTCAGGACTCTTCTGATACCGGAAGTCCCGCTGCCGTCCTTGCGGTCTTTATATTGTATGAAACCGATCAGGGTAATGATCGCGCTGATAAGGGTGCAGGTATAGAACGAGAGGCTGCGGGAGAGGAGCTCGAGCCGGATGGCATCCTGCTGGCTCATGAAGCTGCTGAAACCGTCGACCATGAGATAGTCGTAAGCACCCATTGCCCCGGGGATCGGCACGCAGTTGGAGCCGATGATGACATAGATCTGGGTGAGCCAGACGCGCAGTGCCATGGCTGCGGTTCCGCCGGTGGCGAGATAGACCAGCATGGAGACGGAGAGCTGGCTGATCCGGTGCATCAGGTTCAGGAGCAGGGCTTCGACCAGCATCAGGGGTTTGCCCCTTGTGATGCCGACGCACTTCTGGTAGTCATCGATCACTTTCTCAAGTTTTGAGCGCCAGTATTCCGGCTGCTTGATCACTTTCTTTCCGTAAAGCCATTTGATGATCACACACCCCCAGCTGTACAGACGGGCTCCGTTGACGAGCAGCATAAAGAACATGAAGACAAAGCCGATCAGGATCAGGTATCCCAGCAGGATGAGCAGCTTTGAATAAATGGAAAACTGCAGGAACAGGGAAGGGCGGATCAGGAGGCTGATCACCCCGATCAGCAGGATCGAGATCGTGTACAGGATCAGATTGACGAGCAGGATGACGGTGACGACACCGCCGGGAACGCCGTCCGTGATCATGAAAAAGGCTGTCATCGGCTGTCCGCCGGACGCAGAGGGCGTAATGGCGGAAAAATAGATATCTGCAGAGGCATATAATAGTCCCCTGCGGTGCCGCCTGATATAGCCGGTATGCCGGAGCAGGCACAGAAGTGCTTCCGCCTCGGAGAAGATGATGCCGAGCATGCTGAGGACCGCCAGAAGAAGCCAGCCTTTATGCGCATTTAACAGCGTATCAGCCAGATCGCCCAGGGTGAGCCCCTTGCTCTGAGAAAACACGACCAGGATCGTGAGGACAGCCAGTCCGAGAGTGACCAGGGACCAGATCAGTTTACTTTTCTGTTTCATATGTTTAAACCTTTTCGGAAACCGCGGCGAAAAGCAAGAGAAGATGCCTGAGAGGCATCACGCGGTGTCCACCTTACTCTGACACAGTATACGTGAATTGCCCCGAGAATACCATTAACTGTTTATTAAAAATTTGCCCTGCCGCATAAAGTTACATTTGCACAAAATCAAACATGTATTTCGTACACTTAAGCCATCAACAATACGCGATCCCGATCAGTATTACAGGGTCGTGCATACGGAGGCGGATCTGATCCTGCGCGGTTCGACAGGAGATTAAGCTGTAACACGATCCGCCTCAAGACATATTGCACTAAAAAAGACGTCATTTTTTACAGGTTAGATATTGGCAGTTTGTTACAAGTTGTAATAAAATATATGCAGGTTGCTATGCAGTTTTACAAATTGCGTCATTCTGAGGCAGGCTGCGGCAATACAAAAATAACATGGGGGTCTATTATGAGCCAATCTAATATGTTAGCAATGATCCTGGCTGGTGGGCGCGGTTCTCGTCTGCACGATCTCACCAACAAGGTCGCTAAACCCGCCGTTTACTACGGCGGCAAGTATCGTATCGTAGATTTTCCTCTCTCCAACTGCGCCAACAGTGACATCGACGTCGTCGGTGTTCTGACACAGTATGAGTCTGTGGAACTCAACAGCTATGTCGCTGCCGGCGGACGCTGGGGACTCGATACCAAGGACAGCGGTGTTTTCGTTCTGACACCCAGAGAGAAAGCGGACAGCGGCCTCGACGTCTATCGCGGCACGGCAGATGCGATCTCCCAGAACATCGATTTCATTGACAAGTATGATCCCGAGTACCTGCTCGTACTCTCCGGCGACCATATCTACAAGATGAACTATGATAAGATGCTGCAGTATCACAAGGCCAACAAGGCAGATGCTACCATCGCAGTCATCGGCGTTCCCATGAAGGAAGCGAGCCGTTTCGGTATCATGAACACCGACGAGAACGGCAAGATCGTCGAATTCGAGGAGAAGCCCGCACATCCGAAGAGCAATCTGGCATCCATGGGTATCTATATCTTCAACTGGAAGCTGATGCGCAAGATGCTCATCGACGATATGAAGAATCCGGATTCCAGCCATGACTTCGGCAAGGACTTCATTCCGGTCATGCTGAACAACGGCAAGAGCCTGTACGCATATGAATTCAAGGGCTACTGGAAGGATGTAGGAACCATCGACTCCCTCTGGGAGGCAAATATGGACCTGCTGGACAAGAAGAACGAGCTCAACCTCAACGACCGTTCCTGGCAGATCTACACAGAGGATTCACCGTGCCTGCCGGCATACATCGGACCGGATGCAAACGTGGATGTCGCTTATATCACACAGGGCTGCATTGTGGAAGGCGATGTGCATAAATCCGTGCTGTTTACCGGCGCCAAGGTCGCTGCCGGTGCCAAGGTAGTGGACACAGTTCTGATGCCCGGCGCTATCGTGGAAGAAGGCGCAGTTGTGACAAGAGCACTCGTTGCTGACGGCGTACGCATCGGCAAGAATGCTGTTGTCGGCGATGCGAACAGCGAGAACATCCTGCTCGTCGCCAAGAACGTAAAGGAGGCGTAAGAATATGTCTAAAAGAGCATTTGGCATTGTGACTGCCGCACCGCAGTATTTTCACGTAGAAGGCCTGCATGATTACAGACCGATCGGTGCCTTCAGCTTCCTTGGAAGATATCGTGTCGTTGATTTCCCGATCTCCAACATGAGCAACAGCGGGATCGACTCGATCCAGGTCTACATCGGCGGCAAGCCGCGCTCCATCACAGAGCACCTGTCCGGAGGCAGATATTTCAACATCAACTCCAAGAAGGGCAGACTTGACCTGCTCTTCAGCAGAGAGGGCGCAAGGACCAATAACACCAATCCTTACGATACGGATATCGAAGCGTTCATCGAGAACCTCGGACCGATCGAGAGAGCTCCTCAGCCGTATGTCATTATCGTTCCGAGCTACATGGTCTATCGTCAGGACTATGAGGCACTGCTCAACCAGCACATTGAGTCCGGCGCTGACATCACCCTTCTGTATCACAGAGTGGACGATGCAAAAGAGCACTTCCTCAACTGCAACTATCTGAACCTGAACCGCCAGAAGGGCGTTCTCTCCATCGAGAGAAACCTCGGAAACACCAAGGACAAGAATATCTTCATGGACACTTACGTCATGAAGAAGGAACTCTTCATCGAGCTGATCCAGGAGGCAAGAAAAGAGTCCTCCATGTTCCGCCTCTCCCAGATCATTTCCCAGAAGGCAAGTGAGCTGGATATCCGCGGCGTAGCCCACAAGGGATATTTCGCATCCCTGACAGATCTGAAGAGCTATTTTGACGCCAGCCTTGAGCTGCTTGACGTCAAGAAGGCAGCAGACCTGTTCGACGACAAGTGGACCTTCTATACCAGAACGACCGATTCCTGCCCGACTCAGTATTTTGAGGGCGCAAAGGTCAGGAACTCCATGATCTCCAACGGCAGCATGATCGAGGGAACTGTGGAGAACAGCATCATCGGCCGCGGCGTTACGATCCACAAGGGCGCTGTCGTCAGGAACTGCGTCGTACAGGCATACTCCGAGATCGGCGAGAATGTTCACCTTGAGAACCTTGTCGTTGACAAGTGGGCCAAGATCGGACATGCGCAGGAGATCGTTGCGGAAGCCGACAACCCGGGCTACATCCGCAAGAGTGATGTCATCTGAGAATGCGATGCAATAAATGTGTCCAAAACTTAGATAAAATAAGATGGTAAAATGAAAACCACCGGTTTCGTGACAAACTTGGATCACGAAACCGGTGGTTTTTTATGCTGTTTATTTTGACGGAGCTTGCCGTTTGTTATGCAGGCTCAATCATAAAATGACAGACCGTCGGTATTGATTTACTCTGCCGGGAAGATCTTGCTGCTGATAGGGGACAGCGCTGCGAGCAGTGCCTGTCCGAATATGCCGCAGGAAATGACCTCACCGAGACCTACGGTCAGCATAAAGAGCGGGATCCCGCCCGGAATATGGTACGCATAGACCAGGACGAACGGAATGATGAGCGCGTTGGCCGCAATCGGGGGAACACTTGCCAGCAGGCGGTGTTTGGCACTCTTTCTGGCAATACCGCGCAGTGCGTAGGTTCCGACAGCGCCGATCAGTGTTGCGAGCGTTCCGAAAATAACGTCAGGAAGCGCGCTGCCGATCAGAATATTCGCCAGAAGGCATCCGATCGCAAGTCCGGGAACGGCGGCTGGAGTAAAAAAGGGAAGGACGGTCAGAGCTTCCGAGAATCGGACCTGAATGGCACCGCTTGCCAGGTCAAAGCCGGCGGCAAGAGCAGTCAGGACGACATAGATGGCGGCGATGAGTGCCGCGTGAACGAGGTACAGAAGTTTTTTGTTATTCATTTTTTCTCTCCTTTAGTGTTTTCCTTTGGTTTTTAGGCAAGTGGGAAGGTTTTAACACTTGACGCGCAAAAGCGCGCAATCGCTAGGATATCATGAAGGGGCGGATAGTACAAGGACTTTTTTGATCAAGTTCTTAAGGCAAGTCCTTAGTGCAAGCCTTTAGTGAAGTCTTTATAAACAATTGTTAAGAAATCGTAATAATTTTGCTCTTGCAATTCTTTTGTTGTAAAATAGAATGACTGTTTTTATAGACACGAAGATCTTACGGCTTTTAGATTAAAAAGCTTTATTACAGGAAAGGAATTTTGATTCAGAGTATGAACTATGGCAGAGATGGGATCCTGCGGCGCAGATCGCAGCTGAACAGCCGCTCGCGCAAGAGGATCAACAGACTGGGACTGATCATATCGAATCTTTTGATCATTTTTATCATCGGCGTCGCCGTGCTGCTCGCGTGCATCGTGATCGGCGGCTTCCGCGGAATTATCGATACAGCCCCGGATATTACGAATATTAATGTAACACCGACCGGGTTCTCTACTTTCGTCTATGACACACAGGGAAACCAGACGGCAAAGCTTGTCTCCACGGACGCGAACCGTATCCCGGTCACGCTGGACATGGTGCCGCTCGAGATGCAGCATGCCTTTGTCGCGATCGAGGATGAGCGTTTCTATGAACATCACGGCATTGACATCCAGGGTATTATCCGTGCGGGATTCAGAGGTGTCCAGAGCATTCTGGCGGGAGGCTCTCCGAACGAGGGTGCTTCGACGATCACCCAGCAGCTGCTCAAGAACAATGTCTTCGTGGGATGGACCGACGAGACCTTTTCCGAGAGCGTGCGTCGTAAGATCCAGGAGCAGTACCTCGCTGTAGAACTGGAAAAATCGATGAGCAAGGATGACATTTTGCTCAATTATCTAAACACGATCAACCTGGGGCACAATACACTGGGCGTCCAGGCCGCTGCGCTGCGCTATTTTGGAAAGCCGGTCAGCCAGCTGAACGTCTCGGAATGCGCCTGCATTGCCAGTATTGCACAGAACCCCACCGGTTTTGACCCGATCGTCTATCCGGAGAACAATAACAAGAGGCGCCTGACTGTCCTTGAGCATATGTATGAGCAGGGATGGATCACAGAAGAGGAATATAAGCAGGCTGTCAATGACAATGTTTACGACAGGATCCAGCTGGTCGACCAGGAGACGGACGATAACGCGATCGACTCCTATTTTGTCGACGCGCTGACGCAGCAGGTCATGAACGACCTCAAGGCCAAGGGATACAATGAGACCCAGGCCTTCACGCTGCTGTATTCCGGCGGTCTTAACATTTATTCCACACAGGATCCGGAGATCCAGAAGATCTGTGACGAAGAGGTCGCCAATCCGGATAATTATCCTTCGGGAGCAAAGTGGTATCTGACGTACAGTCTGTCTACCCAGTCCGCGGACGGGACAGTGACCAACTACAGCACCCAGATGCTGGAGTCCTATTTCAGGGAGTCGAATGCGGCCTTTACCTTAAACTTCCCCAGCCAGGACGACGCCTATGCGGCCATTGAGCAGTACAAAGCGGCAGTGATGGCGGAAGGCGACAAGGTGATCGGAGAAAAAATTGATCTCGAGCCGCAGCCCCAGATCTCTCTGACGATCGAAGACCAGAGCACGGGAAATATCGTCGCCATGGTCGGCGGCCGCGGCGAGAAAAAGGCAAACCGCACGCTGAACCGCGCCTATGACGTTATGAGACAGCCGGGATCGACCTTCAAGATCGTCTCGACCTATGCTCCCGCGCTGGATGCGGCGGGAATGTCGCTCGCGACAACTTTCGATGACGCGCCTTACACATATGAAGACGGTACGCCGGTCCGCAACTGGTACGGAGAGTCCTATCGAGGAATTTCCACGATCCGCCAAGGTATCCAGAGCTCTCTGAATATCGTCACGGTCAAATGCCTGACAGCGATCACGCCGCAGCTCGGCTATGAATACCTGCTGGATTTCGGTTTTACGACCCTGGTCGACGGACAGGAGATCAACGGCAAGGTCTTCTCTGATGCGCGCCAGCCTCTTGCCCTGGGCGGTATTACCTACGGCGTCAAGAACTATGAGCTCAACGCCGCTTATGCGACGATCGCAAACGGCGGAGAATACCTCGAGCCGAAGCTGTATTCCAAGGTCACGGACCACGACGGCAACGTGATCCTGGACGCTAACGACAGAAAAACGCGCCGCGTCCTGAAAGAGACGACGGCATGGCTCCTTACCAGCGCCATGGAAGACGTTGTCACTAAAGGTACCGGTACAGCAGTTAATTTCGGTACAACGGCGATCGCCGGCAAGACCGGTACGACGGAGAAATACGGCGACGTCTGGTTCGCCGGGTACACCAATTATTATACCTGTACGACATGGGCAGGGTTTGACGATGGTATTACCAAGCTTGGAAGCGGCCAGACAGGACAGGCCCAGACGATCTGGCGAGCGGTCATGTCCCGCGTACACGACGGACTCCCGAGAAAAGAGTTCGAACAGCCGGCCGGCATTGAGAAACTCACGGTCTGCCGTCTGTCGGGACTGCTCCCCGTACACGGTCTGTGCGACGGATCCTTAACTTCAGAGTTTTATGCGATGGATACAGCGCCTACGGAGACCTGCGATGTTCACTATCAGGGTCTGATCTGCGCTTACTCGGGACTTCCGGCGACGGATTTCTGTCCGTTTAAGGTGACCGGCGTATCCACCTACTCCTCCTCCGGACTGCGCTGCCCTCATACGCAGGAATTCATGACGCAGGAGAATATTCAGGAGATCATAGCGGTACAGCAGGCCGAGATGAATGAAAAGGCAGCTGCGGCCCAGGCGGCAGCGGAAGCGGCCGGCGCCAAGGCTTCTGCACAGGCAGGTCTTGAGGCAGCCAATGCGACCCTGATGGAAGCGGATGCCCTGTTAAGAGCAGCGCAGGATCAGCTGATAGCAGCGCAGCAGAACGGCGATGAGGCAGGTATTGCGGCCTGGACGCAGGCGGTCAATCAGGCTACGGACAATTACAACATGGCGATCCAGCAGCAGGCGGCAGCAATGGCGGCAGTCGAGGCTGCCCAGGCAGCGGAAGCGGCCGGCCCAGAGACACAGCTGCAGGCACCGGGTGACGCCTGAGACAGGAATTTGAGAAGAAACGGATAAGATATGGCGGTGCGTAAGTGAGCTCCGGGTTCACGGCACCGCCTTTTGATGCAATAGGTTATTTATATGTCTGTCATGTTGCACAAATAATTCAGGGACGCTCTCGCTCTGTCCTCGGACGTAGCGGCACTAAGGCGTCAAAAGACGCCGCCTAAGGGCCGACGCCTCGCAAAGCCCTTCATCTATTTGTGCAACATGCCAGACACAAAATGAGTGCAGGCAGCATAGAGAGGAGCCGACGGAGTGGACAGATATC
>JAFTFD010000042.1 GCA_017449745.1 Lachnospiraceae bacterium | reverse complement strand
AGTGTACTATTTTTAGCCGCATTCCGCAAGATTGCCCGCGCACCTCCTGTATATTCAGATGATTCATTGATACACAACATCTGATTTCTTACAGGAGGGTACTATGCCTTACAACTACGAAAAACTCATTTCTGAACAGCTCAACGAGTTCCTGAATACCCTGAAACTCATCAACCATCGTAAAAGGACTGTTGACACATATCTGTCATCTGTGTCTGAATGCGCGCAATGGCTTCACGACAAGCTCGATGTTTCCATAAATGATGCTTCTGTTTCAAATCTAAGGGCCTTCCTTGTTTACCTGCATACACCTGTCAGCGAGGGCGGCCGTGGATTAATGCCAAGGACCGTTAACGTCTATAACTGCGCCATCAAGAAATATTTCGCATATGTAGTCCGGAAAGAACTTACCAGATGGGATCTTCCAACTATGCGGATTGATCATACGCTTCCGCATGTACCTTCCAAGGAGGACACGGCTACGCTGCTCATGGGAACGGCAAACCCGAAACATAGGATCCTCCTGAAGGTCACGTATGGATGTGCGCTCCGCTTAAGTGAAGCCATATCGCTCCGTTTCAGCGATATATCCTTCAGCCGCAACGTCATTGTGATCCGTGCCGAAAACAGCAAGAACCGGTGCGAGGAGACGGTCGAACTGCCTGCCAACCTCAAGGATGCACTCCTGAAATACTTCTATACCTGCCGCAAAGGCGCCTCTCCGGAAGACTGGCTCTTCCCTGGAACAAAACCGGGCACCCACATCTGCAAAGGTACAGCTGAGAGAATCCTGCAGAAACGGATCACGGAGCTTGGATGGGGATCCCGCGGCTATACGTTTCATAGCCTAAGGCACGCCCATGCCCTTCATTATTACCTTGACGGCGCTGATATCTACCAGGTACAGATCCGCCTTCGCCATAATGGCATTTCTGCTACGACTATTTATGTGCGTCTTGCCGGCAAGCTCCGGGAAAGGAGAGACATTGCAAACCCCTTCGATGATCCCGCCTTCAAGGGCTGAACAGCTTTTTCATCTGTCCCCCGGCCTGATCACGGACGCGGAAGCTGCCACTATCACTGATCCTTATGTCCCTTCTTCTGATACGAAGCGGTTCACGATCCGTGATATCTTCCGCAAGGGCTATCCCGAGTACGAGAAGGCCCACTATGTACCACCATATGTTCAGAAGGTGATGCATGCCATCATGGCCTGCGGGACAGGGGCTCTCGGTTATACCATCATGAAATGTCCGGACTGTGACCTTATACAGGTCCATCCCGATTCATGCGGCAACCGCAACTGCCCTTCCTGCGGGCATATGAACAGACTGAAGTGGAAGGCAATGCGGGAAGCTGAACTGATCCAGGATATCCCGTATTTCCATGTCGTCTTTACCGTGCCGCACCAGCTGACTGACCTGATCTATCAGAACCAGAAGTCCATGCTGGATCTGCTGTTCCATGCTTCCACGAATACTGTCCTGCAGCTGTGTGAAGAGCAGTACGGTATGATCCCGGGCATCATCTCTGTCTTACATACCTGCGGCAGCAACATGATGCTCCATTATCACATCCACATGTTTGTGTCGGGCGGCGGCCTGTCCATGGATAAGTCGAAGTTTATCCATACCCCGGGCAGTTACTTCCTTCCGATTACGCGGATAGCAAAACGATACCGTTCCCTGTATCTTACCGGGTTGAAGCAGCTCTATGAACGGAATGCTCTTTCTTTTGCCGGCCATTCTCAAAAGCTCCGTAACCGCTATGAGTGGAAAGATCTCGTGACACAATGCTACAGCGTCGACTGGAACGTGGAGATCCGGAAGTATCTTGCTGCTCCAACTGTGCCTTCAGGCTCAGCTGTCAAAAGCAGTCATGATAACATCGCCGGAAGTTTTGCGGCTTATGCAGGGAGGCAGTTCCTTCCTGAAGTACATCTGGAAGGACAGGAACAGCCTGTATCTGAAGAAGCAGCCCCGGAAGCCTTTCATGTACTTGATTACATGTCCCAGTATACGAACAGGACAGCCATGACTGATAACCGTGTCGTTTCAAGCAACAACCAGACGGTTGTGTTTGAATACAAGCATTATCATGACGGCGGATATACGCTGAAACTCCTGCGGCTCTCCGTCGAGGAATTCATCCGGCGGTTCATCATGAACATCGTCCCGAAAGGCTTCATGAAGATCCGCTCCGCCGGGTTCCTGGCAGGCTGTGTGCGTTCAAAGAACCTTGCGCTGATCAGGAGCCTCCTGGGACAGGAACCCCCTGATAACCCCGTTCAGGAAATGAATGCTTCAGAACTGGTGAAATATTTCTTCGGGGTAGATCCTGCCGCGTGTCCCAACTGCAGCAAGCGCATGGAAAACTACGGGCACAGGATCCCGAGGAAGGTCACAGCACAGCATCTTCTGTACATGATTCGGGCTTCATGAGCAATACAACCTATATGTTTCAGAATGGCCACCGAAAGATGGTCTTTTTGTGATGGGCAAAACCTGAAAATTCACCACCCATATCTTATTAGCACATCTGAAATCGCTCCGGTCATCGAATCTTTACGGGATCGGATCGAAAAGCTTTTTCCATAAGGTCACGTCACTGGCTCATGACGGAGCGCGACTCAGTTCAAATGAAACAGTTTTAGCTATAACCCCGAGGGGTTATGGCTTTATGCCAGGCTAAAACCGTTTCTTAGCTTTTCGATAGCGGAATCGATCGATTCACTGATTTCTTCCACAGAACTACTTTTGTACATCCCATTTGTTTTGTTCACATTTCTCCTTTCTTCTCAAAACAAAAGAGCCAGCAATATGCTGACTCTCAAACAAAAATATGCGATTGTTGCGTTCTGCCTCCTTCGGTCAGAACAGCATAGCGGATACAAAGACCACCCTTCCGCTATGTAATATTCATCCGGTCCAATCAATCTGTGTTCATATACGCTGTAGTGATAGTTTGTCGGAGGATCCGGCATTTTAATAACTTGTCCCATATCTCCTCCTGACGATAAAGGACCGATGTCAGCCATCGGTCCTCTGCAAGCCCTTATACTTCTTCCTGTGAGTCGAGTAATTTCTTCAGGTCATCAATATTTGGAAGTGCTTTTCTCAACTCATCAGACATATCCTTTGAAGTTTTATAGGTAGCTACCCCCATAGGCTTCGTATAATCCTGGATCACATAATCCACAAAGGATTTGTTCATGTCTTTACATAGAATCAGACCGATTGCCGGGTTTTCATGAGGTTTCCGTTCAAAACCGTCCAGCACACTGAGATACCCTTGAAGCTGCCCCAGATAGGAAGTTTTAAATTTTCCGGTCTTCAGCTCCACGGCAACCAGACAGTTAAGCGCCCTGTTGAAGAACAACAGATCGATATACTGATCCTCACCGAATGCGTCAAGGTGATACTGGTTCCGGATAAAAGCGAAATCCTTTCCGAATGTCAGGATGAAATTTTTGACATTATGTATGATGGCGTTCTCAATTACCCGTTCGTCTACATCCTGTTTATCCCGGATGTTCAGTTCCTCCACATTGATGTAATCCAGGAGATACTCATCTTTGAACGTGCTGACCGCACGGAGGGCCTGCTCTGCTGAGGGAAGCGTCTGCAGGAAATTGTTCGGCAGGCTGCCCTGATGATGGTAATCATCGCGGGCGATGCTCTGTTTTAATCCTTCATAGCTTAATTGTTCAGAAACTATGCGTTTGATATAAAATAAGCGTTCTTCATACTCTTTAGCTTTCGATAAGATAAGCGTATGGTGCGAAAAACCGACATGCAAAAACTCCGTCAGAGGAAAGCCAGATACTTTTGGCAGACGCCTCTGCCAAATTGGCGCCTCAATCTCGACAGAAGAATTGGCAGATATATCTGCCAAAGTGCGGGGCTCATTTTGCTCCTGACCTATCACAACCTGATCAAGCATTGCCCATTCTTCATAAAAGGTCCGCATATTTCGGAGATTGCGCGCTGAAAACCCTTTTAGTCCAGGCAGTTCTTTTTCCAATTGCTGACTAATCTCATCAATAGCACCTTTACCCCAAAAACCTTTCCGAGAATTTAACGATATATATTTTCCAATTCCGTAATAAAGCATCAGCTGTTTCTCATTCACAGAGCATGCAGCATCATACTGGCTCTGCAGGATCGCAGTTTTAATCAGTTCAACGGCTTGCCCATAATTCTGTTTGTCTCCCATTGCAAACCTCCTTTTCTATAGCTAACTGCAGGCATCAAACCGGCTGCAGTACTTCCATATAGGTTCTGACTTTACCTTCCACCTTCAGTTGTGAGGAATATTCAAGGATCTTCTGACTGTCACATTGCTGGGAAAAGTACCGTCGCAGCGCCTGTGCATAGATCTGTGTCTCGATATTCTTTTTATCGCGAATCATATCGCAGATGCAGCGTTCCGGGTCATAAGCATTGACCGAAAAACCTCTCGGGGTCACGATCTGCGTCAACCCCAGCTCCCATAAGTCCTTCTTGCAATAATGGAAACGGGTGTTGTCATGATCTCTTTTTATCTTGCTCACATTATCTCCCTGCGGTACCGTGATATCGAGCAATACAGGAACGGTATCCATCAGACCTTGCAGATACAATGATGTTGCATGCGAAAAGACAACACGGCTAGACCTGCTCTGGATGATACGGAATTCATCCGGCTGGTTGTCTGCCATGCTGTAATTCCCGTGGGATTCTTTACTGATAATGCCATTGATAAGTCCGGCATATACCATCATTCTGGAAATCCCAGCTTTCTGCAGTTGTTCAAGACTGGCGATCCCATCATTTGCTTCGATCACAGCCCTGATCTCACTAACCTGGTAATCCATTATCAGTCCCCCTTTTCTTGCATTTCGTTCTTTAACATTACGCTCCGGAAGATCATTTGTCAATACTTTTTGTTCTTTAATCCTGCCTGCTCACCGATCGAATTTCACTCTGTTGGAAAAGCTTTTGAACAAAACAAGCCACCTTTCTCGCCTGCCATCATCGACCGTATCTGTACAAATCACCTATTGTACCAATACGCTGTATTGTTCGAAGCAGATGAGCTCCGAACAATACAGTTTTCCTGATAATTACAGGAACTCGACGTTATTATTTCAAACCGCCAATTGTTCTCCAAAAACCAGTTATGTCCATCAGCTCCTTGATCTCGGCTTCCAGCTTGTCGGTGATCTCTTTGACCTTCTCGAACTGGGAAGAGTACGTTTTCTCAGCTTTCATAGCCATTCAGCACCTTCCTTTCAGGACGTTTTGCCTCTTTCCTGCTCTCAAATTCCATGGAAAACTGCGGCCTGCCGTCAGCCTCGGTGGAGAGGAGAAGATCCGCATTGTAGGTCTTGCCGGTCTTCTGGCTCTTGCAATCTTTGAGCTTCACACGGCCGTCCCGCAGCAGCCTCTCTACGACCTGGGGCGTCAGGCGTTTGCCGATCTTCGTGAAATACGCGTTGTCCTTCCACAGCACAAACCGGCACTCCCGGTTGCTGCAGAACCACCCTTTCTGTCTCTCCAGCACCTCCGCGCCACAGTGCGGGCAGGTGCCGATCACTTTATTTCTGCTCATCAGTGCGTCTGCTCCTTTCACTTTTTCGTAGGTCGTTACCAGGCCCGCGATCATGCCCTCGATCCCGGACATGAATTCGCCGCTGTCCAGCTCACCGTGCTCCACCTGCAGGAGTTTCTGCTCCCATTCGGCGGTCATGGAAGCGGACTGGATCTGCTCCGGCATGACGGTGATCAGAGAGTTGCCCTTGTCGGTGGCAATGAGCTGCCTGGTCTTTTTGTCACCTTTCCTCTCAATGAAGCCCCGCTGGACCAGCTTTTCGATGGTGGCAGCACGGGTAGCCGGCGTTCCCAGGCCTTTGCGTTCTGCTTCATCCGGCGTTTCATCAACACCGGCCGTCTCCATCGCAGAGAGGAGGGTGTCTTCCGTGAAATGCTTCGGCGGGCTTGTCTTGCCTTCCTTTACTTCGGCGGCATCGACATGGACCAGCGTTCCTTCCGCAGGAATCGGACCGGAAGCATCCTCATCATTTTTCTTTTCGGGATAGAAGTGCTGCCAGATGGCCTTCCACCCAGGGACCAGGACAGTCTTGCCTTTCTTCGTAAATTCCTCGGCTCCGAAACTGAGTTTCACGGTCATCTCCGCATACCGGTGATTTTCAGCCACGGCACAAAGAAGCCTTGCGGATATCAGCTGCAGAACTGCTTTTTCTCCGGAAGAGAGATCGGTGATGTCACTGTCTGCCATGGTCTTCGTGGGGATGATAGCGTGGTGGT
>JAFTFD010000041.1 GCA_017449745.1 Lachnospiraceae bacterium | reverse complement strand
TGGCGATAAGGGCTTCTGGACAAAGAGTGCACTTTCCGATACGGATTCCCAGAAGACTCAGAACGGCAAAGCTGCAATGAAGTTCCACAACATCGACTCCTGGAGCGGCCTGACCGTTTCCCATCCCGAATGGGATTTCCAGTGGGGCACAATGACCAAGGATGTCGCACACCTTCCTTTCACACAGGACTGCCTGGTCATCTCCAACACAGCGGAGAATCCGGAGAGAGCAATGGCACTCTGGAACCTGATCACGACGGACCAGGAAGCATATGATGCGTTCTATTATGGTATTCTCGGCACAACTTATGAGCTGAACGAAGAAGGCCAGTTCAAGATCCTGGATATGGATCTGTACAGCACAAGCGCATGCTGGGCAGCAAGAACCATGGAACTCAACCGCAACCAGCAGGGCGTTCCCGAGGCATATGACACCATCCGTCAGGATTGGGAGAAGGTCATCGAGGATGGCAAGGGCACAGAGAGATTCACAGGCTTTGTCTTTGATTCCACCAATGTTACGACAGAGCTGGCAGCCTGCCAGAACGCACGTCAGCAGTACGGCTGGCCTCTGGAGCTCGGCTATGTGGATCCTGTAGAAGGACTTGCTGAGTACAAGCAGAAGCTGATCGATGCAGGTATCGAGAAGGTCATCGCAGAGGCTCAGAGACAGCTTGACGAATATGTCGCAGGCCTGAACAAGTAAGAAAAAATTGAATAAGAGAATGGGACAAAGGTGACAGACCCCTTTGTCCCATTTTAGAAAAATGAAAAGTGCCCGGCTGGGAGGATCGTCTTCATGACGTGAGTCCCAGCCGGGCATTTTGTATAGGCTCTTTTATTTAGAATCAGCTCACGTATTCATGAAGCTCTGCAGCGCTGCGTCGCGGCTGTTCTCGGAGACGACGTGGCAGCGTATGCCGGCTTTTTCGAGCCGGTGCAGGGCGCCGGCGCCGATCCCGGTGCAGATGAGGTCATTGACGGTACAGCTTTTCAGCATTTCTATGCGCTGCACTGTTCCGGTGAGCCCGGTGGAGGTCGTGAGCGACCCCAGGATCCTGCCGTCTTTCACAAAATTGATCTGAAAATGATCCGCCCTCTCGAACAGGGAGCAGTCCACATCTTTGCAGCAGACGGCGACAGCATCGCTTTTTAATATCTCCACCTGACGCTTTACCTGTTCGATGGCATTTTTATCAACGGCGCCGGAGCTGCATCCGGAACAGCCGCTGCAACCGCCTTCCCCGCAGGAAGAGCAGGAACCTGAACAGGAGCTTTTTCTGAGATTTTTAATGCTCCATACGATCAGGGCGGCAAGAAGCGCCACTATCACAATATCCCAAAATAAACCCATATCAATTCTCCTGAATCGGAACTTGAGCCACTCGGGCTAAGAATGGTAAGAAATAATTATACTGCCATTTTTTTACGCAGTGATATACTCAGGCATGCTCAACGGAAACGACCTTGTAATCCAGTACTGAAACGGCATTCACTATGAGATCATCGCTGAGCTGCCTGTCACAGGAGACAACGGCGAGTTTCTTCTTGAGGTCCACCTCTGCAGCGGCCCCGTCAATACGATTGATCGCGCGCTCGACCCTTGCCTTGCAGTTCTCACAGTGCATGCCTTCAATATGAAGGATCTTCCTTTCGATGACTGGTGCGGTGAGTTCTTTCTTATCTTCGGAGATCTCCACCGGTTCCGAGCCGCCTCCGCAGCAGTCTCCCTGGCCTTTCAGATGTTTCACAGCCTCTTTCACCGCAAAAATAAGGATGACAGCCAAAACGGCGATAACGATAATATTTCCCATGTGTAACCTCGGTCTCTAATATTCTGTGAATTTCGCTGCGCATCAGCGCAGAGAACAGGGAAGGGACGTTTCCGTGACTCTTTGAATAGAACTACATTGTTCACAAGAAGTCAAGAGGAGAACGTCCCTGATATTTATCCTTGTATCAACAGGCTTTGCGCACCTGCCCTCATTAAAAAAACACGAGCAGGTATAGTACTGCTGAAATTATTTGATCCTCACATCAGAGGTGAGCTGCTGGGATTCCTTGTAAGGACGGAACAGCTGGAAGATGATCAGTGCCAGGATCACAACGGCTGCGATCAGGCCGATGGGGTGGATCTGTCCCCCGAAGGCACTGCCGATCTGATAAATGATCAGAGCAACGGCGTAAGCAAATACGCACTGATAACCGATGGCGAACCATGTCCATTTCGCGCTGTTCATCTCACGCTTGATCGCGCCGATCGCTGCAAAGCAGGGAGCGCACAGAAGGTTGAATACCAGGAAGGAGTAGGCGATGACGCCGCTGTTGCCGAAGGATGCCGCAAGGCTTCCCCAGATCTCTTCACCTTCTTCAGCGACTTCTTCAAATCCGTAAAGGACGCCGTAGGTTGCGACGACGTTTTCCTTTGCCACCAGTCCGGTAATCGCTGCAACGGCTGCCTTCCAGCCTTCGCCTGCGACGTTCCAGCCAAGGGGATAGAAGATCCAGCCGATCGCCTGACCGATGCGGGCAAGGATGGAGCTGTCATTCTCCGCGACAACATCCTCGATCATGTGGAATCCGCCGGTGAAGCTGAAGCTCTGCATGAACCAGATCACGATGGTGGACAGGAGGATAATGGTTCCGGCCTTCTTGATGAAGGACCAGCCGCGCTCCCACATGGAACGAAGAATGCTGCCGATGGTGGGAAGGTGGTAAGCAGGCAGCTCCATGACGAACGGAGCGGGATCTCCTGCGAACATTTTTGTTTTCTTGAGCATGATACCGGAGATGACAATGGCAGCCACACCGATAAAATAGGCGGAAGTGGAGACCAGTGCGCTGTGCTCCGGGAAGAATGCGCCTGCGATCAGGGCAATGATCGGAAGCTTCGCGCCGCAGGGGATGAAGGTGGTCGTCATGACGGTCATGCGGCGGTCACGCTCGTTCTCAATGGTCCTGGAAGCCATGACGCCGGGAATGCCGCAGCCTGTGCCGATCATCATAGGGATGAAGGACTTGCCGGAGAGACCGAATCTGCGGAAAATTCTGTCCATGATGAAGGCGATACGGGCCATATAGCCGCAGCCCTCAAGGAAGGCAAGGAAGAAGAACAGCACCAGCATCTGGGGGACAAATCCAAGGACAGCGCCGACGCCGCCGACGATACCGTCAACGATCAGGCTTGTCAGCCAGCCTGCGACGCCCATTCCCTCGAGAAGGGATCCGATGCCGCCCTGCAGCCATTCTCCGACGAAGACATCGTTGGTCCAGTCTGTTGCGATTGTGCCGACGGTCGTCACGGAGAAATAGTAAACGATAAACATGACAAGAGCAAAGATCGGCAGAGCAAGCCAGCGGTTTGTGACGATCCGGTCGATCTTATCGGAAACGGTCAGCTGTCCCACCTGTTTTTTGGTGTAAGCGCCCTTAAGAGCTTCCGCGATATAGGTGTAACGGTCATTCGTTACCAGGGATTCTGCATCGTCATCCAGCTCTTTCTCTGCGGCGGCGATGTCTTTCTCAATGTGAGACTTGATGCTCTCGGGAAGACCCAGCTGCTCAAGGACTTTCTCATCTCTCTCAAAGATCTTGACGGCATACCAGTGCTGCTGTGCCTCAGGGAGCTTGCCCTCTGTGGCCTCTTCAATGTGCGCGATGGCATGTTCTACAGGACCGGAGAATTTGTGCTGAGGCTCTGTTTTAGGGCCTTTTGCGGCAGCGATAACAGCATTGATCGCCTCATTGATTCCGTCTCCTTTGAGTGCGGAGATCTCAACGATCTTGCAGCCGAAAGCCTTTTCCAATTTCTTTATATCGATCTTGTCACCGTTTTTGCGGACGACATCCATCATGTTCAGGGCGATCACGACGGGAATACCGAGCTCGGTGATCTGTGTGGTCAGATACAGGTTGCGCTCGAGGTTGGTGGCATCCACGATGTTGAGGATGGCATCCGGGAGCTCCTGGATCAGATAATTTCTTGCGACGACCTCTTCAAGAGTGTACGGGGAGAGGGAGTAGATGCCGGGAAGGTCAGTGATGACGACATCACTATGTCCTTTCAGTTTTCCTTCCTTTTTCTCCACGGTGACGCCGGGCCAGTTTCCTACGTACTGGTTTGCACCGGTCAAGGCGTTGAACAGAGTGGATTTACCGCTGTTCGGGTTACCGGCAAGTGCGATTCTGATGCTCATATTTTATCTCCTTCTTTATCACCCGGTCCCCCGCAGGATCTGTCCGCGGGAGCAGGGAAACAGTATTTGATGATATCTGCTGAAATGACCGGATCTTCTGATCAGAAGCTGCAGGCTGTCATTCTGCCAGCTCGACCATTTCTGCATCCGCCTTGCGGACGGAGAGCTCGTACCCGCGGATGTTGATCTCGATCGGGTCTCCGAGAGGAGCCACTTTCCTGACATAGATCTCACATCCCTTTGTGATGCCCATGTCCATAATGCGGCGTTTGATCGCTCCCTCGCCGTGAAGCTTTGCGACCTTTACGGTCTCTCCAATGTTAGCGTCTTTGAGTGTTCTCACTGTTTTCCTCCTTCATAAAATTAAACAGACGCCTCCGCTGCCTTTTCTGAACGCGGAGGACGATGTTGTCAGATATAAATTTTCTGGGCCATCTGCATTCCGAGAGCAATGCGGACATTCTTGACATTGACGATGATATTACCGTCAACCGCGCTGACCAGCGTGACCTTCGCGCCGGGGACAAATCCCATATCCTGAAGGTGGGCGCGCGCCACATCATTTCCCCCGATCCTGACGATCCCGTATTCTTTACCAGGATCCCCCATTGTAATCGGCATCATTATTTGATCCTCCGTTTTCCTTTTTCCGTTCTGTAGTGCCTGAAGCGGCACATTTTCTTAGATTAGTTATGACTAATATTATACGGGTTGAAGCATCTTCGCGGAATAGTCACAACTAACAAGAAAGTTAGTTCGCCTGAACTAACTATTTGTTAAATATGTCTAACTTGACAGGGATCTATAAGACTCGCTTGATGAATTGTGAACAATAAAATTGTGCAAAATAAAATTGCGTGCAATAGATTTGAGCGAAGAAATGGGGACAGATTCCAGGGAACCTGTCCCTACATTCTATGATATTGGGGTCAAAAGGTGAAATGATGCCGGATTGCTCCGCTGCATAGCAGCTCCCGCAATCCTCTCCGAGCATTCGCAATCCGCAAATTTGCCTGTAAATACAAGCAAATTGCTCCTTGCTCATGTCGGGCGGTC
>JAFTFD010000040.1 GCA_017449745.1 Lachnospiraceae bacterium | reverse complement strand
GAAGAAGATTTTTCATTAATAATAATTATATTATGTAGTGTTAAAATTGCTTTGTAAAGGATATATATTAGTTTATTTTGATTTAATTTTCTTATTTCAATAAGTATATTTTTTTATGGCAATAGATTTAAAAAAATATTTAACGAAATTTATAACATTATCTTTCGCTAATAATCATTTTGGTGTATTATTGTTTTTCGTCAGACTAAAAAACAACAAAACCGCGGATCGGGGCCGGGAATGCTGTATTTGCGAATTTATTGGAGACCAGACTATGAGCAGCAGATTTACAGAAAAGTACAAGATCATTGACAGCCACTGTCATATATATCCCGACGGAATCGCCAGAAAAGCCGTCAAAAGCGTGAATGAGTTCTATGACGGCCTGCCGACAGACCACCATGACGGAACGACGGCGACCCTGATCGAAAGCGGCTTAAAGTGCGGGATCGACCACTTCGTCGTTCATTCCGTGGCGACGTCGCCGCACCAGGTCTCTTCCATCAATCATTTCCTGGCGAGGAGCGTAGCTGCGTCCGAGGGACGCTTTACAGGGCTCGGGACGCTGCATCTCGACAGCGAAGATATCGAAAGGGACATCGACGAGCTCCTTAGTCTCGGGCTCAAAGGCGTCAAGATCCATCCTGATATTCAACGCTTCCTTGTCAATGAGCCCAAAGCCATGCGCCTGTTCGAGATCCTGGAAGACAGGGATATTCCTGTCTGCGTGCACACCGGAGATTACCGGTATGATTACTCCACTCCCGTCCGTGTCGCGACGGTACTGCGCACCTTTCCGAAGCTGAAATTCATCGGGGCGCATTTCGGCGGCTGGAGCGTATGGGCAGAGGCCGTAAAGATCCTGCCGGACTACCCCAATATCATCGTGGATTCTTCCTCCACCTTCTACTGGCTCAAGCCCGAGGAATCCAGGCACCTGATCCACGCCTACGGCGCTGAGCGCGTGCTTTTCGGGACTGACTATCCGTTCTGGATGCAGGATGCGGACCTTCGCTACCTCGAGAACCTGGATCTGACAGATGATGAGTATGAGAAGATCCTTTGGAAGAACACCGCGGAATTATATAATATATGATGCCAGGGTCGAAAGACAGAAAGGCATAAATCCTTTAACCTTTTATCCCAATATCATATCAAAGAGCGGGTCGGACCAAATGCGTCAGTAAAGACGCCAGGTCAGACCCGCTGTTTTCATCTATGATCGTTGACTCTCCGGTATCAGCAGTATCAGTAGTAAACGGTATCAGTAGATCGAGCACCCGCAGCGTCCCGCTTCCTTGACGCGGTACAGCGCCGTGTCCGCATCCTTGAAGATATCGCCCTGCGGATTCTTTCTGTCCGCAAAGGCCACGCCGACGCTAAGGGAAACGGGCGGCAGGTCATCCTGAGGATGCTGCAGCTGTACATTTGCCTGCTCCACCTTGTTGAGCACCAGCCTTCTGTGCGAGCTGTCCACACGGGTCATGATCACGGCAAATTCATCTCCGCCTATCCGGCAGATGTGGTCTACCGAGCGGAAACTGCTGCGCAGGATATCTGCTACGCGCTTTAATATGCGATCGCCCATATCATGGCCGTATTGGTCGTTAACATTTTTGAATCTGTCGATATCCACGATCAGAAGCGCGATATGCCTCTGGTCAGAGGACTGCAGCAGCATCTCATAAGCGCTGCGGTTATAGAGTCCCGTCAGGGCATCGTGCGAGGCATCGTAGGTCAGCTGCTGGTGTGCCTTCTGGTTCTCCGCGAACATCTCATTGTACGTCTCCGCGACAAATCGCAGCTCCGCTGCTCCCTTGGGCGGAATATCCTTGCCGCTGCGGATCCTGTCGACCATTTTCGTCAGCGGTTTGCGTACCTGGGTGCTGATAAAAATAACGAATACAACGATGCTCAGCATCAGGCAAAGATTCAGGATCGTCTGAAGGGTGAGCACGCCGAACATGCGGGCAGATGACCCGTCCAGCTCGGTTGCGGATGCCTCGATCAGTTCCTGCGTCGATTTTTCAACATTCTTCTTGATCTTTTCCTTATAATCCAGGTATCTCTCGTTAAAGACAAGTTCCCTGGCCTCTGCGCTCAGTTCTTCGCCTGACAGATCCCTGTATTCTTCTCCGATCCCGATCTCCTGCAGTGCAGCCGGCATCTCGTCAAGATCGTAGCCCATGGCTTCGATCATCAGCCTCATGGACAGGTATTCCTGCTCGACCAGGGTGTTGGAGAGCCTCAGCGCCTCCGCAAGATACCCGTACGCATTTCCGCCGTTTCCTTTCATCAGCGTCTCAAGTTCCGTGAGCGCCCTGTCCCGTCTCTTTGTGACCTCCAGTTCCTCAAAGAAATCTTCCAGGTAGCGCAGCTCCCCTGTCTCGGCAAAACAGCGCACCCTGTCTGTCAGATAATCCGATCCGATCTCCATATTGGCGGCGGCCTGCTGGGCGGCGATATATTCCCTGCTCGCCGTGTCCATCCTGCGGTATCCGCGGTTCACAAGGCTATCCGAGACCAGCAGGGCCAGAGAGACCGCAAATGCCATCAGAACGAAGGCAAAGGTCGCCGTCCGCATACGGATGCCGCGAAGGCTTCTGACAGTCTGTACAGGCTCTTCTGCCGCTTCTGAACGGATCTGTTCTGCCGCTGCTGCAGCTTCCGCTTCCCTGGCCGCCTGCTCCTGCCTCTCTTTTTCCGCGATCTCTTCCAGCTGCTTTATTTTTTCCTGCAGAAAAGCAGTAAATTCCTTCGCGGAAACGGGTTTCGAGAAGAAATAGCCCTGCACGATATCGCATCCCATCGCCTTGAGCGCGTGCATCTGTTCCTCCGTCTCGACACCTTCCGCTACGATCGGGACGGAAAGAGAATCCGCGATCTCGATGATGACCTCCACCATTCTCATATCCCGGCTGCCGCTGAACGCGTTGCGGATAAACTGCATATCCAGCTTCAGTACGT
>JAFTFD010000039.1 GCA_017449745.1 Lachnospiraceae bacterium | reverse complement strand
GTATTCATACTCCAGAGCATCTCTGAAATAGCTCTCATAAGAACGGCGTTCCGCCATCCCATCCGCATCCCTTCCCGGATAGATAGGATTCTCTGTATACCTATTATCAGTATCGTTACTATCAGTATTACTTCCTCGTGATTTTAACGATTCCTGAATCGCGGTTTTCACGACTCCAGAATCGTGATTTTCACGAGTCTTGAATCGTGATCCGGGAGGTTGTCCACCAGAGTTATCCACAGCAGAAATGAAGTTTTTCACGTAGATCAGGTTAGGTTTTCCAAGGCCCTGCCGTTTTCTTTCGATCAGCCCGCATTTTTCTTCCAGCTCGTTCATCAGCTTCGTAGCCTTGTTATCCGCACAGTTCATGGTTTCCATGATCTCTTCCAGGGTGCAGATGATATAGACTCGGCCCTGGTCATCGAACCAACCATTCTTTGCAGAAAGATCCATCCGTTTCAGCAGGATCCCGTACAGCACTTTGGCTTCAGGGGAGATATTCTTAAACTGCTCGTTGCTGAAAAGAATCGTCGGCACCCGGATAAAGGAGAACTGATCTGACTGGGCGCCATAGAAGTAGTCATACACGCATATCACCACCTCCCATCGCAATTCTTTCGTATCTCAGGGGCTTATTCCGGAAGGGAGCACTGCGGTCCTTGCCGTAAGGGCAGGTCGCGTACAGACATTTCCGGTACCGGAAGTCCGGCTGGTAATAAGGACAGCAACGGCACTTCGGCGGTTCCCTGTTCCGGTCTACCTTCGGCGGCGTCTCAAGCAGCTTCTTACAGCGGTTCAGCTTGGCATTATCCTTAAGCATTGGCCGGCACCTCCTTCTGTCCGAGGACCTTCTTCATGCAGAAGCTGACGCACGGGCCGTAGCAGCATCCTTCGCAGGGATTTTTCTTCTTCGGAGACTCAGCCAGGTAGTAGCAGTTCTCCTTGCCCAAGGTGCAGCCGACTTTCCGGTTCTTCCAGAAGTAACACTGACGGCAGCTTGCAGGCCGGTCCTTATGGTAGCGGACGCCGTCGATCAGAATTGTTTTGTTGTTATTCATGGGGATCCTCCATTCCGTAGATGTGATTCGCTCCGGGGAGCCCGGAAACGACAAAAGCGCCAGTGAAGGAATGGTTTTCTCATCACTGGCGCTATGTAATCGGATATGGAGTTGTCTAAGAATGGCGACAGGAAAAGCCGTCTAATGAAATCTGTTAGCCAATGGCTTCTGCCCGTCTAATGGTCTTTAGCAGGATTTTCTGAAACTGAAAGCAACGGATGGATCTCAGCCGATTTTCATGGCTGAAAGCACCTAACGCCTTTATTGGTTGCCCTTACGCCCCCGTTAGCCGGGAATCGGCCTGAAATGGGTTTTTAGCAAAACGGGGTATTTTCTTAGCAGGGTCCTCAATTTCTGCTAATGGAATTAGCCAGCGGGAGCGGGCTCCCTGCCGGATCAGGTCCCTTGGATCAAAAAAGCGGATGTCCGTTCTGCTAATATCGATACCGATCTGCTAACGGAAATCCGCTGAATTTACTGGCGTCCCCGATGTGATTCGAACACACGACCTTCCGCTTAGGAGAGGTGGTCGCTTTTTAGCTTTTATGAGCTTTCAATGGCTTAAAACGCCTGTATTTATGCGTTTGTTTTCCATGATCGAATGCTCATATGTACGTTCAAAAGCCCGTTTTTCCGTTAGAAATCATTGGTGCTCATTAGCCAAATCTTAGAAATTGCTAAGAATGGCGGCCACGACAAATATACCATGCTTTTTTGGCGTTAGGTAGAGGGTTTTTTTCAGGTAAACGAAAAGCGGCTCTGCATTATCTGCAAAACCGCTCTGTCCTCGTATGTTGATCTGTTTTTATTTGCCCATGGCTGTCATCAGCTGTTTCAGGAGATCCGCCGTTTCCGGATTCGTCAGCAGCTTCGCCAGCGCCGCGAGATCCGCAGGCTCTTTTCCTTTATCCTGGGAAGCATCATCCGATTCCTCACTGCCTTTAAAATTCCTGTTGCTGTAAAACTCTTCTTCAAACAGCTGTGCGTTCATCCGGCGGTCATCATCCAGAATATGTGAGTACACATCCGTGACCATAGATGTCTGACTATGGCCGGAGTCTCCCTGCACGGCCTTTACATCGCCGCCGTTCAACTTCAGCTTATACGTGATACTGGAATGCCGGAGACTGTGAAAAACCACATCCGGAAGGTCATGCTCCTTGATAAGCTTCTTTAAATCAGTCTGGATCGTAGAGGACTCAACCGGGAACCCAGTTGCTCCGCAAATCACCAGATTGTAGTCCTGATACTCACTCCCCAGAGCTTCTTTGGCAAAATCCTGTTCCTTCTTCCAGACGATCAGCATCTTCGCCACGGTTTTCGGCAAGAATACTTTCCGGCTGCTGCCGTCGGTCTTGGGAGTCTTCAGTACCAGGACCGTCGTGGTCCGAGAATTCTTCGCCGGGAAGACGTAAAATACATCCTTTTTATCCAGAACCTTCAGCGCATCCTTGGTCACGCGCTGCAGTTCCTTGTTAATGGTGATGCTTGCATACCCAGTGTTAATCGCCTCTTCCGAAATGTC
>JAFTFD010000038.1 GCA_017449745.1 Lachnospiraceae bacterium | reverse complement strand
TTGGATGAAAAGTGGATCCGGGAGGAGGGCAATCTCGGCGGCAAAAAGAATCCAATGGCTAACAACATGCTGGAGGCCTATGCCTTCTTCGCTTTCTACGATTCGGTAGACCGGTCTTTTGGCAAAGAGGATCTGCAGATCATGATCGACGCCGCCATGGGGAAAAGTATCCGTATGCTCTCCCATTTCAATATGAACAGGCTTTTGAAGCATCGATGGATTGTGAGACTGTTCTATCGGTATTTGGAGAGCTATCAGAAAAAATCGGAGCGCTTTCGCGGCAACGCCTGGGGAAACACCTGGAAGATCAGGCTCAACCCGGAGAATCATAGTAAGGGGATCGCCTTTGTCTATGACACTTGCCCGTTGAACGACTTCGCAAGACGTCACGGGTACATCGATTTTCTTCCGAATCTTTGCTACATCGATCAGATCACCTGCAGCGCGGCGCATGGCAAGCTGATCCGCCACAAAACCCTGGCAGACGGCGATGGCGAGTGCAACTACTGGATCCTGGGTGACAAGGCGTCGGAAGCGCTCTCGGACGTGGGGTCGAAATAATTGTACTAAGAAGAACGCGGAGGTCGATCAGAAATGGAAGTAAAGGAGTTTGGCTCAGATAATTCAATCAAAATAGTCCTGATCCCCGGCAACATGATGTGCTGGAAACAATTCGAGCAGGTGATCCCCTTACTGGAAAAGGATTATCATGTGACAGCCATCAGTACAGACGGCTATGATGGAACCGGACAAACAACATTTACAACAGCGGAGGCTTCCGCCGAAAAACTGGAAACCTATATCCGAGAGCATCTGGGTGGGCAGGTCGACATGGTATTTGGTGAATCGTTTGGCTGCGCCACAGCCGGAATGCTGTTTCACCGGAAGAAGGTCACGGTGGGTTCTCTGATCATGAGCGGCCCGCAATATATGAATATCGGCATCCTTAGCGGTCTCATGTCTGCGATCATCCCTAGGAATCAATACAGGCTTCTTTACAGCATACAGGAGAGAAAAAAGCTTCCCTGGCTGTTAAAGCTCTATACCAGGACCGATGATGAAAAGCTGCTTAACCAGTTCAGGAATGTACCGCCTGACATCTCCCTCAATACGCTTCAAAACTGTATGCAGGAATCGCTCGCTCTGTATGAGCAGATCGATCGGTTTGAGCCGGAACCGGAGGCCAGGGTGTCAATCTGGTACGGCGCAAAAGAGCCGAATATGAAAAAAGCCATCCAAAAGCTCAAAAGAGCCTTTCCGAAAGCGGAAGACCATCCGTTTGAGGGATTGGGACATGGGGAGATCATCGCGCATCCGGATTGGATGGCGAGAGAAATCGAAGCCTTTATGAGTAAGGAGAAAGAAATATGAGCCTTTTATACAGCATCCTGAAGCCCATCGTCCGCAAGGTCGTGAAGGGTAGCTCTCTTCATCAGGAGGAGAGCTACGAGGAATTCAAACAGGCTTCCTACGATGTGCAAAAGAAGTTTAAGTTCGCTCTACCCAGGATCAATGGCTTTGAATTCCGGGACGAGCAGCTGGACGGTTTCCACATCATCGTTGGGAAGGAAGCAGGAACGAACCCCGACAAGGCCGTTGTCTACTTCCCCGGCGGCGGTTCAAGGCGCTGGCAGCTGCCCTATAAAAGCTCTATAAAGAAATACATACAGGAAACCTAAGCGGAACTGTGGATCCCGCTTTATCAGCTGCTGCCAGACTATGACCTGATGGAGGAGACGGAGTTTACCATCCGAGTACACGAGAAGATGATAAAGCGCTTCCGTCCGGAGAACATCGTGTGGCTCGGCTTTTCCGGCGGAGCGGACGTGCTGTTCCAGGCCGGACGGCATATGGTGCAGAAGTACCCCGATCTGCCGATGCCGGGGATGATGATCCCGGTGTCCTGCTCCGGCTTACTTACGAGCGACGAAGCCAAGGAGCGGATGAAGGAGATCGATCCGCGCGACCCGCTGCTTCACTGGAACATGTTTGAAACGATGGTCAAGTATTACAACCCGAACGGCGATCTTCCACAGTACATCTTAGGCAAAGCGGACGAGGACGACTATACCGGCTTCCCAAAGGTCATTATGTATTTTGCCGGGGACGAGGTCTTTGCCGGGATCGCGCCGGACTATGAAAAGTCTTTCATGCGCTGCGGGGTAAAGGATTACGAGATCAAGATCAAACCCGGCATGTTCCACGCCTGGCCGGTCTTCACCTTCACACAGGAAGGCCGGGAGGGCGAGCGGGAGATCATCGCGGATATCAATGAGTTTTTAGGCAACAAAACAGAGAGAACAGATCTGCAGAAACGGATGAACGATCATGAAGCATGAGAATTTCAATTTCAAGCAGCACGGTTTTGCGGGGCATCTTGCAGAACCGGATGCGGGCAGCGACAGAGCAGTCATAGTGATTATGGGCGGGGAGCAGAGCTTGCTTCCCGGAATCAAATTTGCGGAGCGGTTTGCCGATTACGGGATCATGGGCCTGGCCGTTTCATTATTTGGGGCCGAAGGTCTGCCAGACGCGCCGAATCAGATCCCACTGGAGATGTTTCTCCCTGCTGTCCGCTATCTGAGGGAGCAAAAGCATATCAGTCATATCAGCGTATACGGGCAATCCATGGGCTCCATCTTTGCTATTCTTGCCGCGCAGTACGTCGGCGGGATGGAAAACCTGATCTTGGTCTCGCCCACGCATGTGCCCTTTGAAGGAACGCTCAGGGACAAGAAAACAATGACGGGACACAGCGTGGCGACCTGGCATGGTGAGGATATCCCTTTCATCAGGGCGGATTTTTCCTCTGTGAAGGCCGGAAAATATAGGAGGCATCCGGCAGTCACGCATAAGGTCACAGGTATGTGGGTCGCCTATTATAACGCCTATCAGGACAAAGCGTCCGTGGAGAAAGCAAAGCTGGCGGTGGAAAGAACCGGCGCGAGGGTGCTGATGATCGCGGGTCAGGAGGATGAAGCATGGCCCGCGGAGATCTCCGTCGGAGAGATCGAGCGGCAGCTCAAAGGCAGCGGATATCAGAAAGACGTCAAGGTCGTGCTCTTCCCCCACGGCAGCCACCTGACCGGCCTCATGCCGAATCGGGAGAGAGAAAAGAGACTGTATCGGATGATTCCAATGATCGGGTTGATGTACAAGACCTTTGGGAAATACCGCAAAGAGAATCTGCAGTATTTTGCCGAGTCGGAAAAGGAAATCATAGGTTGGGTGAAGGCATAAAAAATGGATTAAGCTTCTGTAGAAGAGCAGGCTGGAGGAACGCAAGCTATGTGAGGGTGCAGAAATAATATTCGGAGGTATGCTCATTACAACGGGAGAAATGAAGGTGAACATATGAATCCGCTGAACAGACAATGGTTTTACAGAGACTTTCACAGGAAGCTTACAGACTCGCTCGGCAAAGCGGCAGCCGCCCAGATATGGTGTGATGAGGGGAAGGAATACAGTCGCATTCTGGCTTCTCAGCCAGAGCTGAAACGGAATAAGGGAGCCATGACGCTGCCTGCTGTTGCGCTATACCGCGTATTGGCGGCCGGCGGAGAAGATGCCGAAGGACTTCTTAATGCTTACGGCGAGTATATGGGTCAGCGCTTTGCCCGAATCATTCATGCGCTTACGAGCCTGCCCGGCGCAGACCGGCTTGTATGGCGTCATGTGGGAGGCGTCATGGAAAAGGCCAGCAGCGAAAAGCTCGGCTATCGGAGAGAACTTGTATCCGAGCCTCCCGACATGTACGGGGTGGACATTCTCTCCTGCCCCTATCATGAACTGGCAAAGCAGCTGGGCAACGAAAAGGCCGTCCTGTGCATCTGCCATATGGACAAGGAGTATTCGCAGGGGTTCCGGCATATCCGCTACGACCGTAATTCTGCCGTTTCGGAAGGAGCCAGAGCCTGTGAGTACCGACTGCGGTTTGATTCCGAGAAAGATTGAGGTAATATCAGGATGCGCTTTATCACAATGGGCTCGGA
>JAFTFD010000037.1 GCA_017449745.1 Lachnospiraceae bacterium | reverse complement strand
CTCGTCGGAACAAAAGGGTTTACCTTCGAAGGTCCTTTCTACCTGGATCGCCGCGGCAGGATCATCGGATGGGATGAAGAGGCGGAAGACCACGCGAAAAAGCTGGTGGAAAGGGAGCTGCAGCGCCTGCGCAAGTCCTTTGAGCTGGCTAAAGAAGCCGGATACAGGAAATACATCATGTTCCTGCACTACCCGCCTACGAACATTCTGGAAGAACGAAGCGGCTTTACGGATATGGCGGAGGAGTACGGCGCGGAGCAGGTGATCTATGCACACTGCCACGGAGAGAGCAGATTTCATGACAGTATCCACGGGGAATACAGAGGCAGGACTTACCACCTGGTCTCCGGGGATTTCCTTAAGTGGAAGCCCCTGAAGATCTGTGAATGAGAACTGCTTCCATACACTTCAGGATCTCACGAAAAATATGGAGCAAATGAAAGAGGAAAATAATAAGATCATAGAAGCAGCGATTGCGTATATACGGGAGTTGTTTTCATCAGACGCCGGTGGGCACGATGCAGAGCATACGCTGCGGGTCTACAGAAACGCCATGCGGATAGCGGAGCAGGAGGCGGCATGCGACAGAGAGATCGTCGCTCTGGCTGCGCTTCTGCATGATGCGGACGACCACAAGCTTTTTGCTACGGAAAACAATGAAAATGCAAGGCGCTTCCTGGAAGGGCAGAGCGTACCGCAGGATAGAATAGAGACAATCTGTACAGCCATCAATGCAGTATCCTTCAGTCAGAACAAAGGCAAAAGGCCGGAGACGCTGGAAGGGCAGATCGTGCAGGACGCGGACAGGCTGGATGCCATGGGTGCCGTCGGGGTCGCGAGGACGTTCGCTTACGGAGGGGAGCACAAAAGACCGATGGAGGAGTCGATCCTGCATTTCCATGAGAAGCTGCTGCGGCTGAAAGATCTGATGAATACAGAGACAGGGAAAAAGCTGGCGGCAGAGAGACATGAATTTCTGGAAACGTTTTTGAAGGAGTACGATAAAGAAACACAAGAAAGGTGAACGAGAAGGCAGAAGATCTATGAATGAAACGTCTGGCACCTGAAAGGATCATCATGAAAAAGGAAACGTTGGAGCGAATCAGAAAGTTCACTGAGGACAGAGACTGGGACCAGTTCCATTCACCAGCTAATCTCGCAAAATCCATTGTCATCGAGGCCGCGGAACTGCTGGAGTGTTTTCAGTGGGATAACGAAAATTACGATTTCGAGCATGTGAAAGAAGAGCTGGCCGATGTGATCGTGTACTGCCAGGATATGCTGGATAAGCTGGGACTGGATGCGGATGAGATCATAAACAGCAAAATGGATAAAAACGAGGCAAAGTATCCGGTCGACAAGGCTAAAGGACGGAGCGATAAATATACAGAGCTGTGAAACAATATCGTACAGCCGGAAGGAATCGTTGGCAATGTCAGAGTATTGACCTGTTGATCGGGTCTTAAGAGAAAAAGATTGCGCCGGCCACAGAGAGAATTCTGTGACCGGCGCAGGTCTATAATTAGAGCATTTAAAATTGCTCACTGTTTACTCCTGCCTTACTTGTAGGTTGTCCGACAAGTTAATTCTAACAGGTGCTTTTGTCTGTCAATAACGAAATATAGAAATCAGGGAGGCAGCCGGATTGTGTCCGATAGTATAGCGCAGTCACAAAAATAATATTATAATAGATACGTTGGGTACCATTTTTACATTTAGATAATATGAAGTGACCTCACATTTGTAGCAACGTGGATTTACCTGTATACTGATGATTGTCAAGATCAATGGTAACAGGGATTACCGCATACAAAAGGAGGTCACCTATGAATAGAATAATCAAAATCGGAATGGATGTCCACAGTACAAACTATACTTTATGCGCAATGGAGCCCACGATCGGGTCGGAAGACCGAATTTTCGGTGAAATACAAGTTGCCCCAGACTACAAAGAGGTAGTCTGCTTCATTGAATCTCTGAAGATGAAACTCGGTCCTTATGATGATTATTCTATTGAATGCGGTTACGAGGCAGGATGCCTTGGGTATACGCTGTACCACCAGCTTACCAATGCCGGGCTCAAATGCGTCATCCTGGCACCGACTACTATGCTAACGCAACAGGGGCAGCGTGTTAAAACGGATAAGCGTGACGCACGTCTGATTGCTCAATGCCTGTGTTATGGCGGGTATCATGCAGTTTATATTCCTACCGGCGAAGATGATGCCGTCAAGGAATATCTCCGGATGAGGGATGACCATAAGCTGGCACTCAAGAAGCTGAAACAGCAGATCAACGCGTTTGTCCTTCGGCATGGTCATCAGTATGTCGGCACCAAATGGACCATTAAGCATGTCATCTGGCTGAACAAACTGGAACTTGATCCGATGTACCGGGAAACGCTGAACGAATACATGGCTTCCTATGAGGAGCAGGAAGCAAAGATCGAACGTTACGATAAACGGATCGAAGAGATTGCTGCTGAAGAACGGTATCAGGAAAATGTGAAAAAGCTGGGATGTTTTCTGGGCATCCGTACGCACACAGCCCTTTCCCTGATCGTAGAGACCGGCGACTTCAAGCGCTTTGCCAAAGGAAATACCTATGCGGCATTCCTGGGTCTGGCACCCGGAGAGCATTCCAGTTCAACAAATGTGAACCGGCTCGGTATCTCCAAAGCGGGGAATACCCATCTGCGGTGTCTTCTGATAGAATCGTCAAAAGGTATCTGCAAGGGAGCCATAGGCCATAAGTCCAAAGAACTTCGATCCAGACAGAACGGACAGGCAGCTGATGTCATTGCATACGCCGATAAAGCGAATACCCGACTCCGCAGCAAGCACTACAAAATGATCCGCCATGGAAAAAAGAAAAATGTGGCGGTAGCGGCTGTGGCCAGGGAACTGGCGTGCTTTATCTGGGGTATGATGACTGGAAATATCAGCGTAGCCGGTAGCACAGGTACATCAGTCCCGGCTGTCGGTCAAGGGTAAAATGAACCGCTAACGCGGCCCTTGACGGCCATCCAGTCCTGATGTTACTCGTAATCAAGCAGCAATCAGCAGAAAACTGCAGCTTGCTGCCAAAACAATAACAAATGAATATCTGTCAGTATCTGTAAGGAGCTGTGATCACTGTAAGGTTCGAGTTATCTGCGTCCCACCTATGTTGGCGCTTCGGTGATCCACGCTTTTAGATCGCAGAGCTCACGGCGGAACCATTAGCCTGTCGGTAACCAATCCACGAATAACAGAGTGGCCACATGCCGGGAACTGTTAAATCAGGGCTCCTTCCAGATGCTGATAGATCGTACAAATATGATAGTCAAGAATAAGTTTGCTGGTGTCTAAATTTACGTCTTGACAAAGGTCACTTCATAACAGG